>JASJDH010000555.1 GCA_030065175.1 Leptolyngbyaceae cyanobacterium MO_188.B28
AGGATTAATATTGATGCTTGGCGGCTTGACTATTCGGTATTGGGCCGCTAAAACACTGGGTGAGTTTTATACAAGGACACTACAGATTATCAAAGGGCAGAAAATAATCAATCAAGCTCCGTATAACGTTATTCGTCACCCTGGATATTTGGGAACATTATTGATGGAAATAGGGGGTGGGTTGGCTGTTGCAAATTGGGTTGTTTTGTTAGCTCTTTTGGTTATCGGAATTACGTCACGGGCTTATCGAATCCGTACAGAAGAGAAAATGCTAGAAGCAACTTTTGGAGAAGAATATAAGATTTATTCAGACTATACTTGGAAGTTGATCCCATTTCTTTATTAAGGTTGCAGCCAGCATTACAACAATGCTGTTGCAGCGGGTTGAAGTTCATTGGTAGGCTCGCCGAGATTACTGACAACCGCTGAATAGATTGCTTGTCAAGCTAAGTGAATTGCGTATTGTCATGGAAATTAGCCGTGAAGACCGAAAAATCCTCGAACGTCTAGGCTCAGGGAAATTTAAGAAGTTTAGAGGGATAGCAACAGCAAAAATGTCGACTGATGAAATTATGAGTCTCACAAGAGAATCATAACGAATGGGATTTTTATTGACCCATGTGTGCTGTTGGATTTGTTCACAGATGATCCGAATTGGGCTGATTGGTCAGAGAATATACTGGAGAAGTATAGTCAAACGAATAATTTATATATAAGTTCAATTGTTTATACAGAGATATCTATTGGCTTCAAAAAGATTGAAGAGGTGGAAGCGGCTATTACAGAGCTTGATATTAAAGTATTAGAAATACCTCGTGAGGCATTATTTCTGACAGGAAAAGTATTTCTAAAATATAGAAAAAATAAAGGAATTAAAACAGCGCCATTGCCTGATTTTTTTATTGGCGCACATGTCTCTGTTTCCAAGTTTGCATTGATAACCAGGGATTCAAGTAAATACAAAACGTATTTTCCGCAGGTTAAACTTATCCATCCTGAACATTAACGTTATGTCTGCTGCGTCCCCAACTCCCGACTCCTACACTCTATAATCCTTCTTCAGGCAGAATTTTCAGGCGAATGGTGCGGGAAAGGGGGCTGCCTGGATCGCCTAGTTGGACTTCTAAGGTTTCGGTGGAAAGGGGTTCCAGGTGGGCCAGGAGCGATCGCAAATTTGGCGTGCTGGCGCCGCTGTCCACATAGACCCGTTCCGATAACTTATTCACCCGTTGCCAAGCTGTATACAGTTTGGCGACGGTTTGCTCCAACTGCGCCGCTTGATTCACCAAATCCGCCGCGGCGTTGAGGCAGCCGACCCGTAAGGCTTCTTCCAAAGCGGATTCTAAATCGATGGCGTCATGATTCAACACTTGGACTTGATTGGCGGCCTCCAGATATTTCGCTAAATATTTGGCCTCAGCGGTGACCTGTTTGAGGGTGTCGACATCTGGATTGTGGGCGACTTCGGTGCGTAGCGTTTCTTGGTGCGCTTCTGGCAACTTTTCCATCTCCCGCACTAAGGGGGCGAGATAGCGAGTCGGAATCGTATTGTCGGCCGCCTTTTCTTTGACTTCATCAGGTAGTAAATCTGAGGTCATGGCCGTCCATTCATCCGATAGTTGACGCACCTCTCGCCGAGTAATGGCGTCCCCTCGGCGGGCGGCTTCGGTCACCAATTGCTGGACTTCTGGGGAGGCCTGGGCGGTTTCGACAAAGGCGCGTTTACTGAACTGGTTGACATCCTGGGATTCCAGTAAGCCATTCTCGAGCAGCGTGTCAGCGCTGTCGGCTAGCTCAATTAACGAATAGGCTTGACTTTTACTGATTTCCTGCTCCTTCAGCCAGTTGAGGAAGCCCATTCCTTGCCCCTCACCGCCCTTTTTTTCGCGATCGCGCACCGCCCGCAAAATCCGCCCCCGCCAGATATCCGTTTGCAGGTCAAAGCGATCGCACACCTGCCAGGCGGCTTCCACCTGCTGCTGAAATTCCATCTCGGAAATCCGCTCATCCTCCGGATCCGGCAACTGAAAATTCAAATCAACCGCTTGGGTTGACCCATTGGCGGTGAGGTCGGCTGTGAACTGAGGCGATGAAGTCATGCAGCGGAGGTTTGGCTCGACAGTCGGATTATTATGACATGGCGAGGGGGGGAGAAACCGCTACTGCCCCAATCCACCCAAAGTCCAACTGAGTAGCCGTAGGGCAAGGGCGATAACCCCAATAATGACCGCGAGTAGGCCCGCCACTAAGAGGAGGACAAATCCAGGATTGGCCGGTCGACTAGGCTGCGGATTTTGAACATGGGCTTCTATCAACTCAACGTTTTTGGCGTTTGCTTTCCAGGCGGCGTCGAACAAATCCCCCAAAATAGGCGCAGAGCCTACGAATACTTCCAGCAGAATATTGAAGGCCATACGGGTTAGACTCGCCGCTGGTGCCCCTAGTCGAGCCCCCTCGATCACGATGTAGGCTGAGATCAGTCCCGAGAAAAGATCGCCGCCACCGGGCAGCAATCCTAGGATGGGGTCTAGACCGATGCGGCCCACACCGGGGATAGGAATGGAATTGTCTAGTAAGTGACTGAGCGCCCGCAGTCGTTTCAGGGCGGCGGCCTGGGCGGCGGCGGATTTGGGTTTGGAGGACATGGGGTTTTGGGGAGTTGTGTGAAAATAAAGTCCCAGGAAAAGGCGGTGGATGGGTGGATGGGTGGATGGGTGGATGGGATTTTATTTATCTGCAGATCCCTGATTGCGCATTCTGATTGCTCAAGGTTCTTTTGCTACAGCTTCCCTGAAGAATGCCAAGACTCTATGATTTTGGCAAGCGCTTCCATTTATCAAATGACCCATGACCTATGACATGAAAAATAACTTTGATTCGATTTTGGCAGGGCTGAGAGGGGGGCTGATTGTTTCTTGTCAAGCGCCGGTTGAATCTCCTTTACACGATCCAATGGTAATTGCAGCTATGGCTGAAGCGGCGATTAACCAAGGGGCGGTGGGGGTTCGGATTGATACGCCTGACCATATTCGGGCGGTGCGTCAGCGGGTGAGCGCCCCCATTATCGGATTATGGAAGCAGCAGATTCCAGGGTGTGAGGTGTACATTACGCCCCAGTTTGAGCATGCCCAGGCGATCGCAGCGGCGGGGGCGGATATTATCGCTATTGACGCCACTTTGCGCGATCGACCAGGCGGAGAAACGATGGCTGGGCTGATTCAGCAAATTCATCAAACCCTCAATAAGCCGGTTATGGCGGATATTGACACGCTGGAGGCGGCGGTTGCAGCCGCTGACGCTGGGGCGAATTGGGTGGGGACAACCCTTTATGGGTATACCGCCGAAACCCGTCGGAACACGCCGCCTGCTTATGGCTTGCTGACTGATCTGCGCCAAAAATTGAGCGTTCCGGCTATCTGTGAAGGCGGCGTCGCTTCCCCTCAAATGGCCCGTAAAGCTTTAGATCTTGGGGCTTATGCGGTCGTCGTCGGCACAGCCATCACCGGAATTGACGCCCAAGTGAGGGCTTATCAGGGTGCTCTATCAGGCGATTAAGCATAATCTTCAGACCCGGACATCATTCCTTCTCCGCTGGATTGTCCCGGCTTAACGCTGCAAAATCACCATCCTCTGCCCCACAACGGGACTGCGAGCCACCATCACGTCATCGGGATCAATCAGGTTTAAATGGCTAAAGTCTAATTCCTGAGAACGGCGCCATAGTTCATTCGCCATGTCGTCCTGGCGGTTGGGCTCCAGTCCGTACCAAGCTTCCCCCGCCGTTACAATCAATAGATTGCTCCGGAAGTTGGCTTTCACGGACTGGATAAGGCCATCGGCATAGGCGTCGGTGACCTCGGCCACCTGGTCTTGGATGGCGTCAATGACACTCTGCTCTGGTTGAGGAGGGGGAGTGGTTTGTCCCTCTGTTTCTTCAGCGGAGATCGGTTGAGCGTCAGGATTATAGGCGACGCTGGCGGATGGGCTGGGGGAGAGCCAAGCAAACCCCAGGACCAGCAGGAAAGAGATCGCGCCAAACAGAATAGCGGTTAAGACGGCGTCGGATAACTTACCGGAGATCGAGTCCGGTAAGCGCGATCGCACTTGGGTCAGGATGGGGCTGACAAGGTTTTGGAGTTTCCCCAGCACCGGTTTAAGTTTGGATAGTACGTTCATATTTGTTACGCAGCTTTGTCTGGCGGCTACTTGGGCCAACTAGCCTGAATATCATCCAAGACGGCGTCTAAGTCATTGCCCCCGACATAATCAGTAATGCCGGTCCAAAAAGTGCCTGTTCCGACAGCCCCCGGCATCATATCTGAGCCGTCAAACCGGACAATATCGGCATTGGATAGAATTTCCGCCTGCTTTTGGGTGATTGCATCGGTGTAGGCCTCCATGCCCACTTGCTGGTGGGGAGAAATATATCCCCCTAGACTGGCCCATACTTCATGGGGTTTGGCGCTGGCTAAATATTTCATCAGGGCTTGCGCTTCCGGCGTGTCATTAAACATGGCGAATACATCCCCAGCCACTAACACCGGTACGCCAAACTCAGGCTTAATGCCAGGCAGCGGAAAAATACTGACATCTTCCCCCACCACAATCTCTTTGGGGAAGAAAGAGGCGATAAAGTTGGCCTGCCGATGCATATAGCAGCCCGGCGGATCGGTGAACAAAGGCTTGGGAGAATCGCCGAAGGGAGTGCTGATGGCTCCCGTATAGCCGCCGACGACATAATCTGGGTTCAGGACGATGTCGCCAAATTGAGTGAAGGCATTCTTCACCAATGGATCATCAAAGGGCAGTTCATTGGTTAACCACTGATCGTAAGCCTGTGGACCCGCCGTCCGCAGCATAATGTCTTCCACCCAGTCGGTGCCGACCCAACCGGTGGCGGCTCCACTCTCCATGCCTAAGCACCAAGGCACCCCGCCATCCGCCACAATTTGGTCAGTCAGGGCTAACATTTCATCCCAAGTCGTCGGAATTTTATAGCCAGCATCGTCAAACGCCTTGGGGCTATACCACACCAAACTCTTGACGGACGCCCGATACCACACCCCATAAATCTGGTTATTGATGGTCGACAGATCCAGCCAATCTTGCGAGTAGGCATTTGATAGCTCAGCTGGCTCCATAAATGTATCGATGGGAATAAGCAGCCCTTCTTTCGCAAAATCCGCCATTAAGCCGGGTTGCGGGAACATGGCGATATCGGGCGGCTTGCCTGAGTCCACCCGCACCGGCAGCAGGGTGGCGAATGAGTCGGTGCCTTCGTAAACGACATCAATGCCCGTTTCTTCTTCAAATGGGGCTAATGCTTTTTCTAATTTCTCTTGTTGTTCCCCAATTACAACCCCCAGAATAGAAACGGTGTTACTTTCCTGCTCGGGGCCGCAGGCCATTAGGGATAAGGACAGTCCCATCATCAGGGGGACCGATTTAAATAAGGTTTGATTAAGCATCGTTAATTTATTTCCTGGTGTACGAGACAGTAACCGCTTAGAAGATAGAGAGCTGATAAATACAGTGAACCTGAAATATAGTGAACCCGCTTTCAAACTGACGAAGTCTAATACGGGTTTATAAAGCCAAGACGATAGGAATAGGAATGATCACAATAGGAATGAGCAAAGTGGGTATGGGGGTTGTTGTTCTGTTTTTTCCACGAAAGGGGAAATCCACGAGGGCGTTACTTTAACTGTGATGGATTTTCGTGCAAACGGAAATGATCCGCCAGTTGCTTGTTCAGAACTCTTAACCATAGGGAGGCGAGATCGCAAGCGCGATCGCGTGTCATCCTCTATTGAGGCTGAGCTGGAACTGTGATAAGGAAGGGATCCCAAATTCCATTGATTATGCCAGGATGTTGGGTAATTTAAGCCCGGAGGCGGGGATTTTGGGAAATCTAACGAGTGTCTTCAGTTATTCAGCCCCAGCAGAAAGTTAAGCCATAATGACTCTGACTTGCCCCGTTAACCCTGGATATAGATATCAAGTCCTACTATGAAATTGTTAACCATGCTCTTGAATCGTGCGCTTGTTATACCAGCTGCTATCCTTGCAATTGCTATGGGAGCTGAGTTGGCTAACGCCCAGGAACGAGTTTACAACCCGATCGAATTGCCGAAGAGCCGGGAAATTACAGATACGCTCTCGAATCAAGACATACCCACTGGGTTTGGGGGGTTTGCTAGGGATTACACCGTTTACTTAGAAGATGGCGATCAAGTTGCGATCGATGTGATTTCAGATGAATTCGACGCCTTGGTTTCGTTAATGGACGCTCAGGGGGGGACGATTGGCGAAAATGACGATGGACCTGACGGCACGACCAATTCCCTGCTATTTTCCCGAATTACTGAATCTGGGATATATATTGTACGGATTCGGGCCTATGCAGGCCAGGG
>JASJDH010000556.1 GCA_030065175.1 Leptolyngbyaceae cyanobacterium MO_188.B28
TGTAAGCCTTTCAGTCTCTTCATGTCCTGCCGAAGTTATTTTTACACAACGCCTTAGTTAGCTGAAAAAAACCTTTATGCCCTTGCGCCTCACATAGCGTTAGGTTCTAGGAATGGAATTTCTCATCGGAGTCACTGGGTCTGATGGGAGCGTGCTCTTGCTAAGATCTCTCGGACGATTGCAGACTTGGCGTTTGCGTAGTTTTGTGTGTATTTCCAGGTTTGGGCTGCGAGTCGGCGCTTGGTGTTTTCGTAAAGCAACCTATCCTCAGGGTGACTACGCAACCAGTTGCGGAACAGGAGCATTTGGTTGATTTCTTCACAACCCGCTGAGAAGACGTGCAAATTGCCGTCTATGTCTGGGGGTTTTAGGAGCCGATGTTCATACCAATCGGGTTCTCGCACTCTGAGGGTATATCCCTTCTTTTCCAACGGTTGAACGTAAGCGGACTCGTCTGCGGAATCTGCGACCGCCAGCACCATGTCAATAATTGGTTTTGCCGACAATCCGGGTACGGAGGTTGAACCCACGTGTTCAATCAGCAGCAGCTTGTTCCCAAGCGTCTCACGAATGTTGGTTTCTAATTGAGTGTACAGCGACGGCCAGGCTGGGTTATAGGGCGCCAGGTAAATTGTGCTGTTTAAGACTTGCGGTTGGCCCACAGCCGCCGCGATAATCTGGTCTTCAGTCAGCGGCGGATTCATTTTGGATGAATCTGTTGACTGTTCGCCTTTCATCGACACGCTCCTTCAACTGGGTGAGTTGCTGTTGTGTTTACAGGTTGATTTAACCTAGGTTGAAATGTCCTCAATGCCTTGTCCAAAGGTGAGCACGTAACCATTGCAGTCTCGAATGGCGAATTCACGCATACCGTAACTCATATTGTCGATGGGCCATGCGATCGCAACTTTATCTTTAAGCTCATGCCACAGTCTATCCACATCTGGCGGATAACAGTAGAGTTGCCCCGTTAACGTCGGCAACTTGCCTTCAGCCTTGTCTCGGGCGATAAACATCAGCGTTACCTGCCCCGCGCTCAGAGCCGCCCACTGAGCCGGGCCGTCATCGGGCCAGGTCCCGTGCAGCTCAAATCCAAGGGTGTTGGTGTAGTAGTCAATGGTTTCGTGGAGGTCATTGACCTCTAGCATGGGGGAAATGGCGTTCAATTGCATGGGGGAAAAACAATTAGTTCACTTGTCCTATTTTAGTTTTTCTCCGCTGAATGGATTGCAATCATAGAGGAAGCAGGATGCAGTAAATCTATTGCCCGCCAACCACTTCGGGGAAATGGATATAGAATATTCTCACGGTTTTGGGAACGATTCTGAGTTCGCGATCGCAAATCAATAGGACATCGGTCTATGGCATTGTCGGTCAGCCAGCTTTTTCGGGTGTGCAATCCCAGCAAAACGCTGGATTTGAGTAAGCCTGAAGACGCCCAGTACTACATCGATTTCTCTGAGGTGCGGGGCAGTGATGTGGTGAATGAACTGAGGCGGACGATTGTGCTGTCTGAAGATGAACCGACCTGTCAGTTGTTTACGGGGCATATCGGCTGCGGCAAGTCGACTGAGCTGTCTCGGCTGAAAATGACGCTGGAGAAGCAGGGGTACCACGTCGTCTATTTTGAATCCTCAGAGGATTTGGATATGGCGGATGTGGACATCAGCGATATTTTGCTGGCGATCGCTCGCCAGGTCAGCCGTAGTCTAGAAGACACTAAGATTCGACTAGAGCCGACCCGGTTTCAACGATTGCTGCAGGGGACGGTGGCCTTGCTCAACTCAGAAGTAACAGGGTTTAAGCTGAAGCTGCCGGAGGTTCAGGTGGCGGGGAGCGGGATGAAGCTAACAGAGGAGGTTGGCCTCACCGAATCAGAGGGGGAATATTCCCTTTCCTTTGGCATTGGTCAACTCACCACCCGAGCCAAAGACAGCAAAGACATTCGCACCCTGCTGCGGCAACACCTGGAGCCCCGGGTCAATATTATTTTGGAGGCGCTGAATCGGGAACTGATTGGCCCGGCTCAGCAGCAGCTAGCCCAACGGGGTAAGGCGGGGCTGGTGGTGATGATCGATAATCTGGACCGGATTGACAATAAACCCAAGCTGCAGGAGCGACGACAGCCGGAATACCTGTTTGTAGATCGAGGAGACCAACTAAAGCAGCTACAGTGCCACATTGTTTATACTATTCCTCTGATTCTGGCCTTTTCCAATGAAAAGGAGAACTTGATCAACCGCTTTGGGTCAGAACCCCAAATTTTGCCCATGGTGCGCACCTACAACCGCAACGGCGACCTTTGCCCAGAGGGCCTCTCGGCGCTGCGTCAAATGGTTTTATCACGGGCGTTTCCAGGCCAAACTCTGGAGGCGCAACTGGCTACTCTGTCTGCGGTGGTTGACGGCCAAGGGACGCTGGATACACTTTGCCTGATTAGCGGCGGCCATGTGCGCAACCTGCTGGTGCTGCTCCATAGCTGCTTGAAGAAGGCGGATCCGCCTGTTTCTAAACGGTTGCTGGACCGGGTAATCAGCCAACGGCGATCGGAAATTAGCAAAACCATCACTGCCGATGAATGGCGACTCTTACGCCAGGTGCAGCAAGATAAGGCGGTGCAGGGGGAGGAAGAATACCAGACCCTGCTGCGCAGTTTGTTTGTGTTTGAGTATCGGGATGAAGACCAAAGTTGGTTTGACCTCAATCCTTTGCTGCTAGAAGCGGAGGCGTTGCGCCATGACTGACGCCCAGTCCCTGCCAGCGTTAGACCCTCAATTGGAAGCCACCCTCGAGGAACTGATCCGGGCTTTGACTTTAGGGGAGGGGGAGTTTGTGCTGATTCTGGCCGTATGCAATGCGGCCAGCCTGCGTCAGCAGCTAATTGACCATCTGCATCAGCGCCAGCCCTACCCGATTGCGGACCTGGCTCTGCCGCCAGATACCTATTCTCTTTATCAGGCCCTTGCAGAAGCTGTCGAGCAGTCAACCGCTCAGGCGGTGATGGTGACCAATCTGGAGACGCTGCCCGAGCTTGCTCAATTGCTGGTGGGGGCAAACCGGATTCGGGAGGAATTTCGCCATCTGGGACAGCCTCTGGTGCTGTGGATTACCGACCGGGGGCTGCAACGGCTAGTGCGGGACACCCCCGACCTCTACAGCTGGGCCGATACGGTGGCGTTTGAAACCCCCACCGATACGTATATTGAGTTTCTGCGCACCCTGACCCAAGATGTGTGGAGCCGGGTATTAAATTCCCGAGAAAATCAATTTTTAAGCCGCGCCGATCTGGGACTGGCGTCCAACTCTCCCCACTGCCTGGAACTCACCCTAGCGCTGAAGGCGCTGGAGCGGCAATCGGTAACGTTGCCCCCCGACCTGCGGGCCGACCTCGCCTTTGTGCAGGGGCGCATTTGCGATCAGCCGCTAGAAGCCCGTCAATACTTCGAGGAAAGCCTCGCCCTCTGGCAATCCTTAGCCGCCTCACCGCCTCCGACAGCCCCTGTCGATAATGGCCATAGCCCCAGTTCTGCAAAGGCCCAGGAGCGGATGGGACTTCTGCAGTTTTATTTGGGATTGTGGTGGCGGAGCTATGCGGTGCGGCACCGGGCTGAAACCGAAACCGCGCTAGCCCAGGCGAAAACCTATTTCCAGCAAGCGGTGGAAACCTTTGAACAGGCAAACCAACCTGAGCTGGCGGCCGCCTACATTAACTATTTGGCCGAAACGCTGCAACGCCAGCGGAAATGGCCAGCGCTGAAGACCCTGCTGGATAAGGCCCTGCCGCTACATGAACGCCATTCGGATCGGCTGAGAAAAGCCCGGGGTTATGGATTTTTGGCGGAGGTGAATCTTGCGAATGGGGATGGGCAACTTGCGCAACACCATGCTAGCCAGGCCCTGACCCTACAGGGCCAAGCCCTATCCACTTTGCCCGCTTCCGATAGCCCTGACCAGCGGGCGCTGCGGGAGTGGGAACAAGCTTTTAACCGGGGTTGGTATTTGTTTTCCCTGGGCAAAGCCCAGCGTCAACTGGGGGAGCCGGGGGCCGTCGCCACGCTGGAACAGGCCCGGGACACTGCTCGAGCTGACTATGACCCGGACCTATACCGCAGTATTTTGGCCAGCCTCAGGGAGGTCTATTTCGAACAAGGCGATTACCTATTGGCGTTTGAAACCCAGCAGACCCAGGCCGCCATTGAAAGCCGGTTTAATTATCGAGCCTTTATTGGGGCGGGGCGGATTCAGCCGAAGCAGGCGGTGGCGAATCCAGGTCTGCCAGAGATAGAACAGCCACTAGGCATGGCCCCAGAGATTATGGCCTCGGGTCGGGAAGCGGATGTGCTGCGTCTGATGCGGAGGATTGAACAGGACAGTACTCGGTTTACGGTGATTCATGGTCCGTCTGGGGTGGGGAAAAGCTCCATTATTGAAGCGGGGTTGACGCCTGCGCTAGGCCAGTTGCAGATCCATGGACTACGAGTGCTTCTGGTGTTGCAGCGGGTCTATCGCAACTGGACTCAGGAACTCCATCGCCAGTTTGACGCCGCCCTTGCTGGGTTACGACTCTTACCCTTGCTTGAGGATAGTAAGGAAGATCCAACCGATAATTCTCCAGACAGTCACTCTTCTCATATTTCAGACCTGTTGGCAAAATTGCGGCAGATGGCTCAACAGAAACGCACCACCGTGTTGATCTTTGACCAGTTTGAAGAATTCTTCTTTGATTGCCAGGAGACTGCCCAGCGACAGGAGTTTTATGAGTTTCTCCAGTGCTGTCTGACCATTCCCTTTGTGAATGTGGTGCTGTCGCTGCGGGAAGATTATCTGTCTTATGTGCTGGAAGGGGAGCGGTTGGTGATTCAGCCGGGTAATAACTCCGAGGACCTGCTGGATGACATTCTGAAGAAGGACAACCGGGAATATTTGGGCAATTTCTCCCCCGATGAGACCCAACGGATAATCAACAGCCTGATCGAGCAAACCCCCTATGCTCCAGAACCTGCACTGATTACCCAGGTGGTGGCTGACCTGGCCGTAGATCAGGGAGAGGTGCGACCCATTGAGCTGCAGATTGTGGGGGCTCAGCTCCAAGCGGAAAGCATTACCACCCTAGTGCAGTATAACGCTCTGGCTGCTCCAGCTAAAACCAATGCCAGCGCTGTCTTGACCGCTAAAGAAGAACTAGTGAGGCGTTATTTAGATGGTGTCGTCACGGCCTGTGGTCCTCAACAGAAATCCATTGCCCAAGTGGTGATGTACCTGCTGACCGATGAGCACAACACCCGCCCCTTGAAAACCCGGGAAGACTTGGAACAGGGTCTGACCGACTTAGGGGTAGCCTGGACTCCACCAGCCCTGGATCTGGTGCTAAAAATTTTGGTGGGGGCGCGACTGGCATTTGCGATTCCCACCCAGCTCCAGCTTCAGTACCAACTGGTGCATGACTACCTGGCCGTCTTTGTGCGACGACAACAGGAAGCTGGCTTGATTGCTGAATTGCGCCAGACCAAAGTTGCGCGTCGAAAAGCCGAAGCCGCTCGCCAGCAAGCCGTTATCCGCTTCAACCGCTTTCTCCGGTTGGCCCTGGCTGGTGCCGGGGTGGCCATCGTCGCCCTAGTAGGACTGAGCTGGTATGCCTTTCGCACGGCTGAAAAAGCAAAGCTCGATAAAAGACAAAAGGAAAAAGCTGAGATAGAAGCCCTCACAGCCAAGATTGAAGCCTTTACGAAGTCTTCCGCATCCTTTTTTGGTTCTAGAAAATACTTCGACGCTCTCACCCTTGCTATTAGAGCAAAAGAGCAATTTAAAGCATTGATGACGCGGCTGGGCAGTGGACAACTGCCGAGTCTTATTGAACAAGAATCTTGCACTAATATTGATGAAAATCTCAGAAGGGCAATTTTTATTGAAGAAGAAGCTTTTCTGAATTTCTGCATCAATATTGATGAAAATCTCAGAAGAGCTATTTTTAATGTTGAGCAACAAAATGAACTAACAAAGCCGGATGATTCAGAATATTGGTTTATGGGAGTAGATATTGCACCAGATGGAAGTTGGATTGCTGCAGTTGATAGTGATCAGGAGATCACTATCTGGAATCATTCTGGAGAGGTCATTAGCACTTTCGACGCTCACGAACGTTGGGTAAATGATGTCGCTATTGGCCCTGATGGCAATCGTTTTGTATCAGTAGGAGATGACGGAATTGGGATTTGGCATAAGGAAGGAGATGATAATACTTTTTCACTGAGAAACAAAGAAATAATTCCAGTTCCTGGTCCAGTTCCTGGTGAAAGTAATAACACACGTGGAGTTGTCATTTCACCAGATGGGAATCGCTTTATTACGGGTAGTTTTGATGGAAAGGTTCGAATATGGAATAACGACGGGACTCTTTATAAAACCTCGACC
>JASJDH010000040.1 GCA_030065175.1 Leptolyngbyaceae cyanobacterium MO_188.B28
CCCCCAACGAGATCACTGCTTTAATGGGCAAATATTGCAAATCCCTTGGTGTTGAAGCGGCCTAGCAAATCCCGGATCTTTACCTGTATGTCTATAGCTGAGGGACATTCATCTGATGAAGCTATGCGCCTACTAGCGTGCGCTTTCGCCTCCGAGTTATTCGCCATGATGAAAAAGGAACAACCCTATGATCAGGTTCGATATGTCGCATATTTACATCAATTGACAAAGTTGCCTGGAGATTGAAGGGGAAATGCGGTAACTGGGAATTAATAGCTCATATGAAATTCCCTATACAGGCTGTTTTTTATACGACGGCTCTGTCGTCGAGCTTTTTCTCAGCTTTTCAGTCATCACCATGCGAACACCCCCTGAAGGAGTAATTGTAAGCCCACGGCGCTGCATCTTGACAGATTTATCATCTGCTAAGGCAAGTTGATACTGGGATAAGATTGTTGCAAGGACAAGTTTCATTTCCAACAAGGCTAAGGCATACCCTAAGCACCTCCGATTTCCACCGCCAAACGGAAAATATTCAGAAGGGGAATATTGGCGATCTAGAAATCGTTCTGGCTTAAACTGTCGGGCATTTGGATAAATATCTTCTCGATAATGTACGAGGTAATTGCTTGGCATCAAGATTGTTCCAGCATCAAACCAATAGTCTGCAATTGTCATAGGTGATTTAACAATGCGAGGGAAAATCACTGGAATGACCGGGTACATCCGGAGTGTTTCTTGACAAACTGCTGTTAAATAGGGAAGTTGCGCAATGTCCATCGGAGTGGACATTGCGCCTAAACTAGCAATTTCATGGAGTAACTTGTCACACACATCTAACCGCTGAAGAATTTGGTAGAAAGCCCAAGCAAGGATTGTTGCCGTCGTTTCATGCCCAGCAAATAACATTGTCACGAGTTCGTCTCTCAGCTCCTCGTCAGTCATTGCTTGCCCATTTTCATCCCGCGCCGCCATCAACAAGTTCAAAATATTAGCGTCCTTCTTATTCCTTTGCGCCTTTCGCTCGTCAATTTCTGCTTGGAGCAAGTCATGAATACATTGCTTTCGACGATTCATCTTGCCCCATGGACTCCACGCACCCCAATCATGTTGTAAAAACTTAAAAAATAGCACGCTGGATCGAAGAGGAGAATCAATCATATTCAGCCAATCTGTCAATTCGGTTTTGAGCTGCTGATAGCGCTCTCCTTCACTCAATCCAAAGACAACCTGAACAATGACCTCTAGGCTGATCTTTTGCATAGCGGCCCGAGCCACAAAAGGTTGATTGGCTTGCCACTGGCTTGTAATCTGTTCCGTAATCAAGCAAATCCGCTGAGCGTAGGTTTGTAGTTTTTCTCCATGGAAGGGCGGCATTAATAATTTTCGTTCTCGCTGATGATGGTCGCCATCCATTAGGATCAGCGAGTTTTGGCCAATTAGCGGTTTTGCAAGCAAATTTCCCCGACCCACATCAAACTTGGAAGATTGACTGAAGATCTCCTGAATGATTTTTGGATCGCCAATGACGACAAAAGAGCCCAATCCAGCCAGTCGCATGGTGAAGAGGTTTCCATATTGGCGACCATATCTGGCCTGAAATGCAATTGGATCGGCTATCCACTGTATCAGTTGCCGCCAAGGTGGACTGGTAATGCGGTTTGGCAATTTACTCACCATGAAATTTCCCCCTGCTCTTCTATGGATATGACTGCACTCTAACTCAGAAAAAAGATTGGGAGGAAAACGCAATCTAACTTGGCAACTGCAATTGAAACTCTGAGAGAGGTAAAACAGCCCTAGCGCCACAATCTGATTCGCCGGTTGCTGAACAGCTGTCACCGACTCCAATAATCCAACAATAAGGTTAAGGAGAAAATACTGAATGGATAGCAACAGGTTTTAATTTGTCTTCACCCTTCAGGAGTATTCTCGACAAGGGGTTAGAAGAATTCGTAACAGATGTAACGCTCTTGGCTACATCCAGGGTGATAAATATTTAATGTTACTGATGTTAATGGGTTAGCTAATCATCATCTGTTGACTATCTATTTCAATAATCAGCTCATCTCCATACTTCAAATCACTGATGTAGGGAGCCATAATCTCAAGGATATCAGGCGATTGGAAGTGTTCTGGTTTAGTTTCGGGATGGGGATAGTAAATTAAACCGCTTACGACCTCATTTGACCGAAGTAGAACTCGACAATCAAAAAATGAGAAATCTTCCGCAGGGTCGTCTGGCGACCATTTGACATCTTTGAATGTATATTTCGGGTTTTTTATTTTGTAATTATATGGAGAAATCGAGAAATTAATAGTTCCCAGGAAATAGGCGTCCAAATTCAGTCCTTGTTCCTGAAAAAAGGGCTGTTGCATCTCAATCGTGCCTCGAGGAAATCGGGGATTAGCGGCTTGACCTGATGCGACTCCGTATCCCTTTTTGACAACCCCTTTGACTGTTATCCAGTTAACCATTAATAACTGAAATTTAACAAATCACTATTCTAATGAAATCCATAGGATGTTTGCACACCTATTTTGTGTAGTTTAGATTGAATGTCCCTTCAATTTTGAGTCTCCTTGCATGAACCTCAGTTGCTTATGCGCCAGAGACTCTTCCCCACAATCTCAGAACCGTCAGTCTTTACGAGTCCTCCGGCAGAGCTGGAGGGTTACTATCCATTAATTAGATTTGTGATTGCATCAATACCTAACGCGATGCCAATTAAAATCGAAGAGGTAAGAATTAACCCCATCAGGCATATAACTAAGCCGCCTAAGCTAATTGCGCCATCATCGTCTAGTAAGCCAAAGCCAGTCACAAAAATACCTATTGCAGGCAGAGTATTAGTGAGCGGGATAGGGATCATCATGGAGGTAGACATGAGAGCGATGGCGACGCCAATGATCATACGTCCAGGTAAACTGGCGCAAATGTAGCTCAGGCGAGGACGGGATAACATTTCAATTCGACGGAGAAATGGAATTCCCTTCTTGAGGATGCCTCTCACCTGTTCAATAGGGAAGCCATGTTTGTACCATCCCTTTGGCAGCCAAGGTTGATCGCGCCCAATAATTAATTGTATTGCCAGGACAAGCATCGCAATTCCGAACGGAATGGAGTACCCTGGCGCCGGTACTGGCAAAGCAGAGGGAATGGAGAGTAACACGAATAGAAACCCAAAGGTGCGTTCTCCGGAAATCTTGAGGATATCCGCCAGCGTCACTTGGGCTGGACAGGCTTCATCAAAGAAATAACGTTCGAGTTCTGCTGAGAGTCTAGCCACAACGATCCGCCAATTCCTTAGGTGTACTACATCAACTCTAATTACAACAGTGGAGGTGCTTTGTCCGGCGCCTTACCAACTCAACATCAATGCTTTACGCTTTCTAATCAGATTTTTAGCGTCGGTAAAGGGGCAGCGGATGAGTATCTGAGCGGGTAGACGGTAGAGAGTAGGCGGTAAGACAGGATAATCTCCCTGCTTATTCCCCGCATCCATTTCCTTTTTAAGTGGGCTTTAGGGATCTGCGATTAAGTCACATTCCATCCACCCATCCACCCATCCACCCATCTACCCATCTACCCATCCACCCATCCACCGCCTTCTACTGAAACTATATTTTGACGGACATCCCTTAAGTGCCTACTGTCCAGGAGTTCATATAGATCTGCTGTTCGGGAGTTAGCGTATCTACCTGAATGCCCATTGCCTGTAGTTTCAGACGCGCAATTTCCTGATCCACCTCTTGCGGAATGGAATGAATACCGGGCTGAAGCTTGCCCTTATTGGTCACCAGGTACTCACAGGCCAGCGCTTGGTTGGCGAAACTCATATCCATAACTGCGCTAGGATGCCCTTCAGCGGCGGCCAGGTTGATCAACCGGCCTTCACCCAGCACCACAACTGATTTCCCGTTCTGAAGCTTATATTCCTCAGTAAAGTTGCGCACCTGTTTTACTTCTGTCGCCATTGACTTGAGGGACTGCAAATCGATTTCAATGTCAAAGTGGCCAGAATTACAAACAATGGCGCCATCCTTCATCACTTCAAAATGCTCACGCCGGATCACATGCTTGTTGCCAGTGACGGTGATGAACAGATCGGCTTGCGGCGCCGCTTCCGCCATCGGCATCACCCGGAAGCCATCCATCACCGCTTCAATCGCCCGAACTGGATCGATCTCAGTGACGATAACGTTGGCGCCCATGCCTTGAGCTCGACGCGCAGCCCCCTTGCCGCACCAGCCATAACCCACCACCACCAAGGTTTTCCCAGCCAATAGGATATTGGTTGCTCGGATGATGCCGTCTAGGGTAGATTGTCCGGTGCCGTAGCGGTTATCGAAGAAGTGCTTGGTGTCGGCATCGTTGACGTTCATTGCGGGAAAGGTCAGCACCCCATCATTGAACATGGCCTTTAGACGAACAATGCCAGTCGTGGTTTCTTCGGTTGTGCCAATAATGTCCGATAACTGGGGTTGCCGCTCTTTGACCAGTGTCGCTACCACATCGCTGCCATCATCAATAATGATATTTGGGCGATGATCCAACGCAATCTGGACATGCTGGTTATAGGTCTCGTTATCTTCTCCCTTTTTGGCGAAGACTGGAATTCCGTAGTCAGCCACCAAACAAGCTGCAACATCATCTTGAGTAGATAGAGGATTGCTGGCGATGAGAAGGGCGTCCGCACCAGCATTTTTCAGTGCGATCGCCAGATGCGCCGTCTCCGTCGTCACATGACAGCAAGCAGCTAACCGAATACCTGCCAGGGGTTTCTCTTGCGCAAACCGAGTTTGAATTTGACGCAGCACCGGCATCTCCCGTCCGGCCCACTCAATCCGCTGCTTTCCTTGAGGAGCGAGCGAGAGGTCTTTAACATCATGCTTTATTTGAGTTGAGGTAGTAGTCATAGGAGGTTAGATCCCAGAAAAATGTTATTTTTTTCAGTTTCGCCGCCTATCTACCTTAACGGAAAGCCCAAAAAGTTTGCGCAATTGTGGATTATTTTCAGCCCTCTACACTAACCAAAATCCAAAATCCAAAATCTAAAGTCCCCACCCTTAAGGAAACTTCTCATCCCGAACCTCCTGGCAAAACTGCTGCACTGCCTGCACTGCTTGGTTTCGGAGATTAACGTAGGACTTAGCGAACGGGGGTTGCCAACTGGAGAGTCCTAGAACATCCGCAGTTACAAGGATTTGGCCGTCGCAGTGGGGACCTGCTCCAATACCGATTGTAGGAATGGTTAGGGACTGGGAAATGTGTTTGGCTAATTCGTCGGGAATATGCTCCAGGACAACGGCAAAGGCGCCTGCTTTTTCGATTGCGATGGCTTCTTGTAATATTCTCTCCCCCGCTTCTGGGGAAGTCCCTTGGCGCCGAAACCCTCCTAGCTGATGCACCGATTGAGGGGTTAGCCCCACATGCCCCATCACCGGAATACCTGCCTGCACCAAAGCGGCGATGGTTTTCACCATGGCGTCATACCCCCCTTCTAACTTGACCGCTTGGGCCCCTGCGTCTTTCAAAGCCCGCCCTGCAGATCGCATCGCGGTTTCAAGGCTAGGTTGATAACTCATGAAGGGCAAATCGACAATAAACAGAGCTTGTTTGACTGCCCGCCGAGCAGCCTTAGCGTGGTGCAAAATTTCATCCAGCGTTAGCGGCAAGGTGGTGTCATACCCCAGGGTAACCATCGCCAGAGAATCTCCCACCAAAACCAAATCGACCCCTGCCTGATCAACAATTTGAGCAGAGGTATAGTCCCAGGCGGTTAGCGCAGTAATCAAACGATTCTGCTGTTTCCAGTGGGTAAGTTGGTGAATCTTGACAACCATTTAACCCTTCAGCAAAGGAACATGGCCAGAATATCAAAGATAGTTTTCCGTGGTCCAAAATCCAAGCCAAATCAAGGACAGGAGAGGATTCGTTTCCCCATTCCCCCATAATAGATTAAGAAATGTTACTCAAAATCCCCCACTTATGCCTTTACCGACTGTTATTTTGCCAGGGTATCTAGCGGGAGCCGAACCGTATCAAGAGATGGAGCTGGCTCTGCAAAAACTGGGCTTTCCTGCAGTCACCGTTCCGCTCAAACGGCGAGATTGGCTGCCAACAGTGGGCGGTCGTTCGGTACGGCCAATCCTTGAACAACTGGACCAGACCGTTAGGCAGGCGATGGCTGACCATGGCTCCTCGACGGTTAATCTGGTTGGACATTCGGCAGGCGGATGGATTTCCAGGATATATCTGGGGGAAAAAGCGTATGATATCCACCCCAGCGATCGCGGCAAATCCTGTCTTTGGTCCGCCCATCATCAGATAACCACACTGATTACCCTGGGTACGCCCCATATGACCCAAGAACGCTGGACCCTGAAAAATTTGGACTTTGTTAATCAAACATACCCAGGCGCCTATTACGCCAACCAGGTTAACTACATTTGCATTGCGGGTAAGTCAGTGTATGGCCGACAAAATTGGCAGGGCTGGTTCACCTACAACAGTTATAAACTTACTTGTGGGAATGGCGATTGTTGGGGCGATGGCATTACCCCAATCGAAGCCGCTCACTTGGAAGGAGCCAAAAATCTGGTTCTGGATAATGTGATGCATTCGCCCAAACCCGATGGAGTTTGGTATGGCGCCTCAGAAGTTGTGGATAATTGGGCGACCTACCTAACCTAGTCATTGGGGCGCTGCGGATAAATAAAATCCCATCCACCTATCCACCCATCCACTGTCTTTTACCGGGACTTTATTTTCACGCAATTCCCTCAGGCATTTTGTACTTTATTGGGCGGTATTCACCTGAGATTCTTTCCCTTGAGGGTCTGTAGCGGTTTCAGGCGCTGCAGCAGAGTCCGTAGCGGCTTCAGAGGCCGAAGTAGAGCCCTCAGCAGGGGTTTCAGGCACTGAAGAATTCATAGCGGCGACCCCATTTTCTGAGGTGACTTCGGTCTCAGGAGGAGGACTGCTCGGCGGCGGCGGCGGCGGCGGCTCTAGTGTAGTGGCAGGCATCGGCACCTCTTCTACCGCGGGCAGCTTTTCGATGGTAAGCCGCGTGTTGCTGCCGCCAGAAAGTCGTTTAAGCAGTTTTGGTTTGGGATCATGGAGCAGATAGATAATGAGATCGCCCACCTGCCATTCATTATTCGCCGGAATCACCTCTAGACGGTTATTCCGCTGCAGCAGTAAAGGAACCAACTCGCCACTTCTGATCAACGCCTTCAGATGAGCCTGTTGAAATAATGATCCTTCCTGACGCAGCAGAGTCTCTCCTAGCTTGACTGCGTCATCATTCAGATAAGTATTCCAGGTCTTAAGCGGTAGTTCTGGGGCAAGGGCTTGCTGAATTTTACCCTTGTTTGGTAATTCTTCGGGGGACTTGCCGCTGGGAAACACTGCAAACACTCGCGGCGGTTGAAACTCCTCCAGGGCACGCTGCGCCACCACTGCATTCACTTCGCCATTGTTCGTCATGGCTAGAAAAGTTCCCGCAGTGCTTAATCCCGCCTTTTCCAGTACTTCCGTATCTAAAGCGCTGTTGATAAAAACCTGGAGATTTTCTTTTTCAGCCAGGCTGCTGGCCTCTGGATTCGTGTCGATTAAAGTTACGGATTCGCCCCGTTCCTGAAACAGGCGAGCAATCAATAGGCTCAAAGGGTTACAGCCAACAATCACAGCTCCCGTAGCTTGGGTTGACGTAATCCTGAGCAACCGAGCAAGTCCGCCAGCGGTTATTCCCTGCAGCAACACCGTCAAAATAATGGTGAGAAAAACCAAGGCTTTGATGGCGTCGCCCCCGCTAATCCCCCTTTCTGTCAAAAGAATAGCGAATAAGGAAGCAACAGAAGCAGAGACAATCCCCCTTGGGGCGATCCAGCTAAGAAAAATTTTCTGGCGGATATTCAGATCGCTATTCCAGGTGCAGAGAAACACATTCAGCGGCCGCACCAATAGCATCAGGGCCATGACAGAGAGCACCGCCCCCCAACCCAAAGCAAAAATACTATCAATCGAAAGATCAGCCGCCAATAGAATAAACAGGACGGAAACCGCCAGAACGGTGAGTTGGCCCTTGAACCGTCTAAGCAGCCGTTCATCAGGGACTGAGAGGGCCCGCACGACGATCCCAGCCACCACAGTCGCCATCAGGCCTGACTCACTGCGGATAGTTTGGGCCAAACCGAACAGTCCCCAGAGTCCAGCCAACACCACCAGATTTCTCAATTCTTCCGTTAAAAAACTGGCTCGTTTAAGAAAAATGCCTATAATCGCTCCCCCCAAACCGCCGATCGCAGCCCCAATACTTAAACGCAGCATCAGCCCGCTGACCACGAAGAAAGGATCCGCATCGCCGTTGAGGATGATATCAAGCACCACCACTGCAAAAATAGCCCCGACCGGATCAATCAGCACCCCTTCTCCTTCTAGGAGCGTGGCTACCTGTCGATCTACTGGCACTTGACGGAGAAGGGGGTTAATGACGGTTGGCCCTGTGACAACCACTAGTGCGGCGTAAAGGAAAGCGAGGGACCAAGGAAATTCCGCCAGCCAATGGGCGGCCATGCCCCCGCCAATTAGGGTGATAAAGATGCCAAAGGTAACCAGGTTTCTTAAACTGCCGGAGACTTTACCCAATTCTTTCAGTTCTAGGCTGAGTCCGCCCTCGAACAGGATCAGAGCCACAAACAGCGCCACCATCACCTCTAGGCCAGCGCCCAGTACCTGAGGATGTAGCAAGCCAATGCCATCGGATCCCAAAAGGATGCCAATCGGCAGCAGAAATATAATGCTGGGAAGTTTTAGATACTCGGCCAGTACCTGGGCAGTAATCCCTGCCAGGATGGTTAAAACCATCTGTAGCGTGATATCAAGCGGGGTATCCATAGGCGTGGAATCTAATGGCGGATGCCGAGGTTCTCCTCGGGAACCCGGATTAGACGAATTGGATTAAAAACGCCGCCTGACCGAAATCGGAGCAGGTTTGTCGCGTTATTCTCGAATATGCCTACAAGGGAAGCATATTCCTTACGCCAGAGACCAAAAAGAGTCAGGCTGAGCATCAGACGATGGCTAAGTAACGACTTACTCTCTACCCAGGTTAGCGCGTCAACCATAGGCGGCAAAATCTCCCCTACCCCTTTGTGGAGTAGAGGACAGACTAATAAGAATACCATTCAAGACTTTCTTTGTAGGAAAGATCACATTCTGACAGTGCTTACTCCCGTTTTTTGTAAATATCTGTTTAGGATGCCCTGGTGGTTTGACACTGTTTCAGAAATTCGACGGGTTAATCCTCCTTCAATAAGAGGTAATACAATTGACCGCCGGTATTGATTAAACCAGCTTGTCGACCCGCTGCAGTTCCCGTTCCTATAAAGATATCAACCCGACCAGGTCCACGGATCGCCCCGCCAGTATCCTGATCCAGGACATAGCGACTCACTGGACGGAACGCCCAATCACCCGCTGCTGTGGCATGGGGCAAAGGGAGATGAATAAGGGCAAGGGCCCCCGGCGGCATCAGGGATTTATCGGTTGCAATCGAACGTCCCGCTGTCACGGGAACACTCAACGTTCCGATCGCGGGTGAGCCATTGGTTGCTTGAAAGAATACAAATCGTTGATTGCGTGAGATGTAGCCGTCAAGTTCATTCGGGCGTTCCTGGAAAAAACGGATCAAGGCAGGAAGGGATAGGTCCTCTTGGCGAAATTTACCGTCATTAACCAGTTCTCTGCCAATGCTGGTATAAGCATACTCGGTGCGCCCCGCATAGCCCACAGTGAAAATATCGCCATCGGTCAACTGTAACCGAGCTGAGCCTTGAACCTGGATCAGGAAAGCCTCTAGCCGATCGCGCAGCCAGACCAACTCTAATCCCCTTAATGGCCCTTGTCCTCCCTGCAATCCATCCACGCCTTCTAATTCAACTCGGGTTGGATGGGGTAGAGACCACTGGTCTAAGGCGGTGGGACGGCGATAGAGGGGATAACGATAGTCAGCCGTAGGGATTCGACTAGCTGTGTAGGTAGGCTCAAAATAACCTGTGAAGTCCACTGTCCCTTCGCCATCGTTTCCCACTGATTGGTACAGGACAAACTCTCGCTGTACAGCCGTTTGCAGTTCTTCTGGGGATCGCATTGTCAGGATCAATTGGCGGAAGCGCCAAAGGCTGCGACGCACGCGATCCCGCGTGATACCCGGCGTTGCGTAATCCTGATAGGCTTCCACCGCCGCTGGGGTTTCTAAATAGTTCAGACTGTAGTCGATGGCCTGCAGCAGCGATCGCCAATCCCCTGATTTTCCATTTTCACCCCAAATTCGGCTGTCAACCCCCAGCCCCGCTTCAACATTCTCCACGCCTCTGTTGAGGACTGAAGTTGGATAGAGAGGACTCGATAATTGGTCAGCATGTCCCGCCAGGGCGATAGACACCCCTAACCCCAGTCCTAACAGAACCCATGGTTTGATAACTTGCAAAATTGATGTTCTACGCTAGTACCGTTCAACACTGGAACTGAAAATGGGCTCCACCCGAATCCCAATAACTCTGGAAGGACGCACCACCATATACTCCCCAGGATTAATTTTTGGAATAGGCACGCTGATGAAGTCATCTGAATTGGCCTTAGGGGTGAATTCACCGCTATACCACTTTTGAAACTCTTGGATGGTGGTAAATCGAACTTCCTCTCGATGGCCTCCATCGAAAAGCAAGTGAACCACATATTCGCTGGGTGTTCTTGGCATATTGAACTCGCATTTCTAAGCGCATCGTCCTCATTATGGGCTGGAGCCGCCCAAAAATTTCACGCCGGACCAATTTTTACCTCAGCTCGCCAGTTTGCAAATAAGCTTGCGGAACGGAATTTTGAGTTTATCCGCCTATTAGGGTTTTTGAGAATTTGCTGGGTACCCTAGCTGCGTTGGTAGGAGTGTTCTGGTTGGTCATTGGGTATTAGTTATTAACTATGTTTCGCAATTCACCTCGATTTTTAACCGCATTCTCGTTAGCGTTTTTACTGCTGGTGACTGCATGCAGTCCGGCTAAAACGGATTCCACCTGGGAGCAATTTCAGACAGAAAGTCCTGCTGCCGTGGTTGATGGTTCGGCTGCCAAGGTTTTATCCGGCGGCCAGTTTAATCAGTTCTTTCCCCCTGACGGCGACGGATATGCGAGAGTGTACACCCAGGAAAAGGAAGGATTTGCTGAGGCTAAGCTGAAGCAGAATGGGGAAGAATTGGCAATGCTCTCAGTGTCAGATACCGCCGCTAATCCCGCCGCCGCCGAGAAATATCGTCGGGGATCGATGACGATTGCTGGATTTCCGGCTGCTGAAATTGGCAGCACAGCAACGGGGGTCCTCGTGGGCGATCGCATTCAGGTCAAAGTCTTGTCTAGGAGCGATGGCTTTACCGCCGAAGATCGCCAAACTTGGCTGCAAAAGTTTGATCTGATGGGTCTTGAGAGTCTAGCAACGCAATAAATTAGCAGGAAGGAGTCTCCCATGAGTAAGCCCATTTATGAACTGGTGGATAATTTACCCACCCGGAATATTACCGTTTACGCTTTGCGCTCCCTTGACTTTATCCTTCCCGGCGAGTGGGATAATCTGGTGGGATTTGAAAACACTATCCGCACCGTAACCCGTGAGACGGATGAAGCGCTAATTAAAGCGATTGGGCAACGGGCCATTCAACTATTCAACGACAAATCCCAGGGATATCAACGGGCGCTGTGGCTGTATCAGACTATCGACTCGGCGGGCAGCGCTCTGGGAACCGCCGCTCTAGCCGGTAAGATCGGCGAAAAGGTATCCTTTGTCCCTTTCCTCAACCGGCTAACCCCGAAACCGGAAAAAGCCCAGACCCTCGACCTGTGTCTAAAACTGGTGACTGAGGTGGTCGCCTTCTGCCAAATTAATGGGATTCCCGGGGACAGTATCGGCGATTTTATTAAGGCATTGGCTGATTATGGCGGCGAATCCCTAGTGCGGATGGCGGCGCTGGTTAGTTTTGATGGGTTGGTTCCCCTCGGTCCCAATTTCATTCGGCAAACTCAGTCCACCCTCAACAAACTAACCCCGAAAGATCTGGAGGGTAATCCTGCTTTTAAGCAAATTAAATCGTTGATTCCAGGCAAGAATACGGATAAGCAACTTGGATTCATTGAAGCTAGCTTTAACTCAACCCAAGAGTGGATGGGTAATTTTGTCTCCTCTAAAGGCCTATCCCCCCAGAAGATCACCCACAATTTTCAGAAATTTGTGGATATCGCTGATGATAAACTCGACTACTTCGGAGCCTTTTTAGACATGACGACGAATTATTACGAACATACGGGGGTTCAAACCCTGACTCGTCGCCTGATCGAACGGGCAGTCGCCGAAATTTAAGTATCATCGACATCTTTTTTTACATCGGTTTGGGCTCATAAGCCGATTGGTTTACGTCATGTTTGATAGTCAGGGTTGATTGATTGACGCGATCGCAGTTTGTGGCGTCTTCAAGCAAAGGACTATCAATCATGACACGACTGCCTCAATGTAGTGATTTAGCTAAACAAGGCTATACCCCTGAAGCGATTAAGGTAATTCAGGCGGATGGGAAATGTGGGGATGAAAACGGGATTCCCCTGCGAACATCATCCACGCAGACGAACCTACCGGGAGAAAATTTGCCTTCCGATCCCTTAGTTATTTTCGGATTTATGCTCGGAGCCGCCCTCGTGTTTGGTTCAACGGTTTGGGAGCTATTGGGCGTATCGAAATGGTTTGGGAGAGGCAAGTCCTAACTGACATCCACGCCCTTTACAGTAAATTAAAACGCTGCAGCTGAGACTCCAACATCTTTGGCAGAGTTTTGCGCAATTCGGTTTTAGTTTGGAAAGCCAATCGGTTGCGTTCTGGCAAATCGAATGGAAACCGACCTGGCATGTCTTTGCGTTCCAATTGAGCCAGCAAGATTTGTTCTGATCGCTTGCATTGGAGGGCGTAGCCCATTTCGACGCAGACCTTAGGACTCGGAATCAGTTGAGGTGGGGTGTCCTCGATCTGGGCAATGGGGGTGCCGTCGGCGATGAACAGCAGGCTCTGACGAATTTTGCGCATCAGATTGCTATTGAGGCGTACAGGCCCTTCACCCAAGCGATGGGATTCTTCTAGGACGAGAGGGATGCGCGATCGCCGATTTAACCGCTCCAACACCGCCATCAGTTCATCCCGAAGTAAATCGCTGGATTCGGTGTATTCCGTTTGATAACAGAAAAACAGCGTTGGCTGCAGATGCGCCATCACATCTTGCTTCGTGAAATAAATTTCATGGCTAATCAAATCAATGTTTGAGATGGCGTAGCCGCCGCTGCCTTCAATGTAAAACTCCACAGTTTCCCCTTCAAGGTAGCGTTGGAACCAAGCTGTTTTTTTAACCTCATCGCTATCGTCTAGAAAATCGGCTCTGAGGGCGGATTTCAGTAGGCTATTCTTGCTAAGGCGAAGATCGTGGGGACGTTTCTCAAGTTCTCGAATCGGCTCGTATTCCTGAATATACCAAGCCTTAAGGGCAATGATAGCCATAGCTCCCTGTTCCTGTCTCGATAGATGGCGTTTAAAACAACAACAGCACCCAAACTCCTGTCCGAGTGACTTCCTCTCAATTAGGTGATTCTAGCTGGAGTTGAACTAATTGAAACCTTCAATATTCATGAAGAAATCAATCGCATATCTCCCACTATTCAGCATAGGAAGTATCAGCTTTGCGTTCAGATGCCGTTGTATTTTGACGAGACAGATTGGAATTTAACAGCGCTTTTACCTCTTAAATAACTAAAAGTGGACTTGGCTGTTTATATCTGCCAGGGAAGCTGTTTAGCTTCACTTTTAACTATACAGGCTAATTGTAAGATCACAAGCTTATGAAACCAAAATTTACTTTGGAATGAGTTGCTATTAACTACATGGTAAGAATGATTGCCAAAGTATTGACGAAGTAGTCAGCTGCAGGTTACAGAGCTCCTAATTGATCTCTATTAATTGAAAAAGGCCTATCAACTTAAAGAGGGAAATTCCCTCTAGAGTAGAATATGAGGGCAGGGCGTAGAATCCAACGGCCAACTAATTCAATCCGCCAATCCTTGATACGAAAACATGACAGGCTAGACTCAAAATCCTCATGATTAAGATGTGTCAATTTCTTGGAGATCAGTTTAGAAAATCTACATACCTAACGGTAGTCAATACAACTGGAAGGTAAGATTAGAGAGTATATAGCTTTATATTTTTCACAAATAAACCAAACTTATTCTAAGGAGAAAAACTAAATAGGAGTGTAATAGATCTGGGCGAAAAGAGTAGAAATTACACTTTACAACAATAATAATGCTGTGTTTAATTTGTATTGTTAAAGCGCCATTCCTTCTATCCAAGGTTAATCTTTGGATAAAGGTTATTTGGATAAAGGTTTAATACGTACAAAAAACTGCGAAATTGTCTAGAACGGGAATTTCTCCTGTTAAAACGTCTACCCTTTTAAGCAAGAGGACAGTGACAATTGGAACTTGCAACACAACCTGAACAGGTGGCGAAAGCCTTAGTCAAGGGGCTAGATAATGGATCTAACGAGATTCTGGTGGGTTGGCAGAGTAAAGTTTCCTCACTGTTCAATCGACTAGTCCCCGGGTTAATGGAGAGGGTGATTTCATTTTCGCAGTCTCTCTCGGGTTCGCCACAAGCTTCCTTTCCCAGCAATCTCGAAACGGCATGAGGTACTGACGCCAGGTATATCCCTCTG
The DNA here is from genome assembly GCA_030065175.1 of Leptolyngbyaceae cyanobacterium MO_188.B28. Classification (GTDB taxonomy): domain Bacteria; phylum Cyanobacteriota; class Cyanobacteriia; order Phormidesmidales; family Phormidesmidaceae; genus JAKSDM01. The sequence goes on from JASJDH010000040.1 coordinate 14,805, forward strand.
TAGAATGATCGCTATAGGGTTGGCGCGCCTAAATTTTTGATTGCCATTCTGGTTCTTATGGGGAGTCATCACAGTTGTCGTAATTCCTGTGATGACTCCCTTGTTAATTTCCATTGATTGGGAAAGACAAAGAGAGAACTGTCTTAAGCAGTGTGGTCGCTGCTACTGAATTGTTAGCCTTTAATGCTTTCAGGGAAACCTGAGGCTACTAGATTAACGATATGCTCTAAGGGATCAATGTCTTGGACCGCTTATTCAATTGAAACTGCACCGGAAGACTCTCGAGCATCTTTAATCCAAGCACAAGCAACCTTTGGGTTTGTCCCCAATGTAGAAGCTGTTTCTGCTGAAGCGCCCGCCCTGCTAAAAGGAGGCATGGCGTTATGGGACCTTTTCGGCGCATCCAGCTTTAGCCCAATTGAGCAACAGATCATTTATTTGACAATAAACTTTGAGCACAACTGCCACTATTGCATGGCGGTCCATACCGCTTTGGCAGGCGCAGTTGAAATGGCTGTTGAAGATCTCGAAGCATTGAGAACAGGTAGGCCGCTTAAGGATCCTAAATTTCAAGCTTTGAGAGAATTTACCCAACGCATGGTCGCCTCCCGAGGCTGGGTGACTAAAGATGAAATTTCAACTTTTCTGGCTTTTGGTTACACCAAGCAGCAAGTGTTTGAGGTGATTTTAGGGATTGCCATGAAGGTGATTCACAACTACACCAATCACATTGCTGAAACGCCTTTAGATGAGGTTTTTCAACCCTATACTTGGTCGCGTCCCCCTTATATCTGGACTGATCAGCAACTTCAACTCATTTTTGACAATCTTCCTCAACAGACTTTCTGGAAGAATAAAAACCTCGAATATGTTGGCTGTAACCAAAATTTTGCAGAGGATGTAGGGTTTTCAGCCCCCGATCAAATTATTGGGAAAGTGGATCAGGAACTTGACCGGAAAGTATTAGAACATCCAGAAGAATTAACGGATAAAGTAATCCTGGAAAAGGGTATTCCCTATATTAATCAGGAAAAACTACAAATTAAGCCAGATGGCGCAATGCAATGGCTAAATATCAGCAAAATCCCGCTTCAAGATCAAGCAGGTGAGGTAATTGGGCTGTTTGGCTCTTATGAAGATATTACGGAACGCAAACAAACCGCCATTGCTCTTCAAGAAGCCAACAGGCGATTAGAGTCCCAAGCTATTGAGTTAACCACAACTCTGGACCACTTACAGAAATCTCAATTACAACTCATACAGCATGAAAAAATGTCTACGCTGGGTAATTTGGTGGCGGGTGTCGCCCATGAAATCAACAATCCAGTCACTTTTTTAAAGGGGAATCTTAGTCCGGCTCAGGACTATGTGACTGATTTATTTGACTTGCTTGAACTCTATCAAGAAACTTTCCCGCAGCCCGGCGACAGAATTAAAAATAAGCTTGAGGCGATTGAATTTGACTTCCTTCGAACCGATCTACCTCAATTGCTAAAATCTATGGATCTTGGGGTAAACCGCATTAGTAATCTTAGCGCCAGCCTACGCACCTTCTCACGGGCTGATAAAGACTGCAAAACGTTGTTTAACGTTCATGAGGGCATTGAAAGCAACCTTTTAATTCTTCAGCATCGACTTAAGGCCAATGAAATGCGCCCTGATATTGAAGTTAGGAAAGATTATATCGAGTTACCCCCAATAGATTGTTTTCCCGGACAGCTGAATCAAGTATTTATGAACATTTTCGCCAATGCCATTGATGCGCTGGACGAGAATAGTCAGGGCAAATCATATCGGGAAATTGAAGCACAACCAAATGTGATTGAAATTAAGACTGAGCGATTAAACGACCAGGTCGTGATCCATATTTGTGACAATGGCGTAGGCATGTCCGATCAGGTGAAAGGTCGAATTTTTGACCATTTATACACCACTAAAGATGTGGGCAAAGGAACCGGGCTAGGACTAGCGATCGCGCATCAGATAATAACTGAGAAACACCAGGGAAGGATTGCGGTCGACTCGATTCCTGGAGAGGGGACAAAATTTGTGATTTCGCTACCTATGAAGGATATTTAGCCGGGGGTTGGCGGCAAATAAGTCTTATTGAAGACGAGGGATGGATGGATAGGTGTGATTCAGCAGAGCTATTTATAAAGTCGCCGTTCCTATTGAGCATTTGCGGGAGCGGTTTCATTAATCGGCCTGATATATTCTTTAGATTGTGGATTATACGTCCGAGCTTTCCAGGGAAAGTAAGACTCGAATGAGCGCGATCGCAGCAATCACAGCTAAAAATAGAACTCCGCCGCCTACTCTCATCCAGCCTGCGATCAAAAACTGGGTCGCCGACAATAGTAAGGCGGTAAATAGCAGGGTATAGATCGCCCCAACGCCAATGGAACTAAGCTTGCGCAACGATCGATTGGCTTCGACCGAGTTGACCCGCATTCGGATGTCGCCCTGCTCTAGCTTATTTAAGGTCGTTTCAATCCGACTCGGTAAACTCAGGCTGGTATTGGTAAACTGAGCGGCCTGATTACTAATTTGACCGATTAAACTGTTTGGGTTGGAGGGATAATCTTGGGCCATAATTTCTTCTGCAAAGGGTTGCGCCACATCCATAAAGTTAAACTCTGGGTCAAGGGACTTCCCCAATGCCTCTAGGGAAGACAATGACCGCAGAACAAAGGTGAACGTTGCTGGAAAGCGAAAGGGTTGGTCATAGGTAAGTTCGTACAGATCATCGCTGATCTCCGCCATGGAAATCTCCTGATGTTCACCCAGCGCCTGATTCAGGTAAGTCTCCAGCATATACTGCACCGACCGCCTCACAGGTCCCAGATCTGACCCTGACGCCAAAGCCCCTAGCTCCACCATCGATTGCACTACTAAATTGGCGTCTTGCTGGATGATGCCTGAAAACGTCAACATTAGACTGGCTTTCGTCTCCGGCTTAATCCGCCCCATCATGCCAAAGTCATAAAAAATCAAGGCCCCATCTGGATTAACGGCCAAATTGCCAGGGTGGGGATCGGCATGGAAAAATCCATGGTGGAGCACTTGCCGGAGATAAGATTGCGCCCCCAAGTGAGCGATTGACCGTCGGTCCAATCCCGCCGCCGTAAGCGACTCAAAGTGAGTGACCTTAATCCCAGGAATGTACTCCATGGTTAACAGATGAGGGGTGGTGTAACGCCAGTGAACACGCGGCGTAATCACCTGTGAAATCTGCTGAAAATTGCGTCGAAAGGTATCGGCGTTGCGTCCCTCATTGAGATAGTCCACCTCTTCCCAGAGGGTGCGGCGGCATTCTTCGTAAACGCCCACCCAATCTCGCCCATCTTTGCCCCAGGGGGTTTGGTGTTGAACGTAATCAACGATTCCTCTGAGAATGCTTAAATCAATTGAGAACAGACGCTGCAGTCCTGGTCTCTGCACCTTGACTGCAACTTCTTCTCCAGAATGCAGCCAGGCATGGTGGACTTGACCTAGGCTAGCCGAGGCGACTGGAACTGGATTGAATTCTGCAAAGACTTGATCAATCGGTTTGTCCAGCTCCCGTTGGATAATTGCAACGACTTGCTCATAGTCAAAGGCCGGAACCCGATCCTGTAGTTTGGATAATTCCTCTATATATTCAGCAGGAAACAGATCAGCGCGGGTGGAAAAGAACTGACCGATCTTGATAAAGGTTGGACCTAAGTCTAATAACGATTCTTGAAGCCAAGCAGCCCGTTTTCGCCGACGCTGGCTTACCTGTTCCGGGCTAGGGGGCTGTTTTGAACCATAACTACGCGGCTGCTGATCCAGCCAGAGGTAGAATAAGAACTGGAACGCTGTCCGGCCAATGTGTCTCAACCGCCCCAAGCGGGTGTAGTCGCTGCGGCTCCAGCGATAAGAGCCAATATATTTAGTCGATCCAGCTAATTCAGACGAGGTGTCAGCAGCCACAGGAATAAAAGTAATAATTAAATCTGATTAATCTAAGTTTACATTATTTTGTAACACTTCTTAATATTACGTTATAGTAGATTTCGATGAACATGCTCGGAAAGGAATGACGTCTGTTTTGTTTGGCAGCTTACCATTTCCCGGTCAGGGGGGCGACCAGCTGGTCAGTAAGGCCGTAACGGCTGCGATCGCTGCTCTTTTCAAGCGTACACGGAAGCTTGAAGCTACTGTGCGAGCAGAGCCTGTGGCTAAGCTTCTGCAGGGTAGCGCTGACGGCTTTGACTTTATCGGTCAAGGGCTGTTGATGCATAGCGGACTGCGAGTCGAGGTGATGGAATTTTATGTACAAGCTGTCTCAATCGACTTTGGCGCTATTTTTAAGGGGCAGGTTAATCTTCGGCGGCCAACCCAAGCAACGATGCGGATTGTGCTGACTGAGGAGGATTTAACCGACTCATTCAATACTCCATTCCTGATGAAGAAGCTTCAGCAAGTTGAGCATGCTGGACAACCGCTCCACTTTCAGAAGACGCAAATGACGCTGAATGCGGATAAGTCGCTGCGCATGCAAAGTTCAATACAGGTGGGGGACACGCGAGACTCGATTGATATCGATGTTACAGCTCACTTGCAAGTGGAGGAGCGACGAAGGATCCAGTTTGTCGATGTAGTCTACGGCGGTAATTCAGAAGCAGTGGAATTGGCTCAAGTGTTGACTCAACATCTGAATAACTTGCTTGATCTAGATGAGTTCGCCTTAGACGGGTTGCAGTTGCGGATTGATCAGCTGCGGCTACGCAATAAGCAACTCACTTTCTATGGGGTTGCTCACATTAACCATTTTCCCCAACGTAAAGTAGACGCTGCAGCATAGGGGTTATCACGTTTCAACAGCCATCAAGTTTCAATTGAGGAGGTATTCTATGATGAATTTACTATTGGAAATTGCCGCCAGTGGCGCTTCCTTTCCAGCCGGAACTATTCTTCTGGTTGTCGGCATTTTGGGTTTTGTCGCCGCTGTCACTCTCGGCTCTATCGCTTGGTATAATTCGAAACGACCGGCTGGATGGGAAGGTGCAGAACGGCCTGATTTTATGCCTAAAATGGGCGATGATTCAAAATAGAATCCGTATCTGCCGAGATTTGAAGTCTTATCCTGCTTGATTAAAAATGACACAGAGCTCCAAACATTTGGGGCTCTGTGTCATTTTTCGAATCAAATTACAAGCATTCAAGCGGCGTTCCTTCAAGGCAGGCGCCTTCTAAAACTGCGCCATCCCAGACAGTCTGCTCCACTTGAGCGCAAAGAAGATTAGCCTGAGTTAGGTTGGCGCCTCGCAACAACGTACCTGTAAGATTAGCTTCTTCCAAATCCACTTGAGATAGATCAGCTCCCGACAGGTTAGCGTTGCTGAAATCCGCCTGATGTAAGATAGCGCCCGCCAAGTTGGTGCCGCGCAAGTCAGCGCCCCGAAAATCAACCCCGCTCAGATCCAATTTGCTGAGTACAGCGCCCGCTAAAAATGCGCCAGAAAAACTGCAGCGAGAAACCTGGGCGTCTAAGAGTAAAGCGCCTCTCAGGTCGGCATTACGACAGTCAGCTTCAGTCAAGTTAGCACCAGTCAAGTCGGCCCCTCGCATGTTAGCGCGTAAGTTTGTTCGCTGCAGATCGGCCCCCGTTAATACAGCGCCCGTTAAGTTTGCTTTGGATAAATCCGCCGCCGCCAGTTGGGAGCCGGATAAATCTATTCCCGCTAAATCCATTTCATTTAGCGTTTTTATCCGGCCCTCACGAATGGCTCCTAAATCGAGGGTTTGGGCATTGCTCATCAACTCACCTCCGATTCAGTTTGTTGTACTTGATTAATCGCGGTTTTCATTTGCATAAGCTACACCCCCTACAACCTATACCCTACATCCTGCTTGAGATGTATTTCACTTGACTGAGAATCACGTTAGGTTAGAATCACCCAGCCAAACGGTTGGCAATTCACTGGGCTGCGTTGGCAGCTGCATTAACCCTGCTTCAGTCAAGCGAACCAGCGCCCCCAAAGAGTCTACCAGGGCAGGGTCGAACCTGACGCCGCTCAGGGTTTGACATTTTTCGAAGGATTCTTCAAGACTTAGGGCGGGGCGATCGCCTCTGGATTGAGTCAGCTCTTGGAAATAGGCTACGACACTTAGAATTCGCGCTTCAATGGGAATGTCTTCTCCTTTCAGACCCTCCGGCCTACCGCCGCCATTCCAATACTCAAGTTGATGGGACACAATCTGCGTCACTGGAGCCAGCTCGGGCATGGCGGATAACAATTGTGCGCCAAAGGCGGTGCGATCGCGCCAAGAAGCCATTCCTGAAGCGTCCAAATCACTGGGTAACTGAGTGAAGACAACGTCGGGAGCCTCCGCTAACCCAATCCGAAATAGCAAACCGGCTAATCGCAACCGCCTCAGCTGAATCGTAGGTAAATCCAGCAGCTGACCAAGGGTTTCAGCCAAAGCCGCCACTTGAAGCGAGGCGAAGGGATTTGACTGGTCCCGTTCATCTACACGCCGAGCCATGCGTAAAAAGGCTTGCAATTTATTCGCCGTCAAATTTCGATTGAGACGTAGCGCCTGGCCTTCCAACTCCCAAAAGTCTCGCGTCTGGCGACTAACCGTAACCAATTGTTCCTGACTGCTCTGCAAATAAGTCACAATCCGAGAAACGACACCACTCAGGTCTGCTGGCGCCAAGCCTTCGGTCGCCCCGATTTGTTGCTGCTGCAATGCGAGTTGGTCAGCCAGAGAAGAATCATAGGGGCGCATCCGCTCGATTAAAATTGTCGCCGCCGCCTCAATTGCGGGTCGATCGAACGTCCACAGTCCGTAAAACTTACGCTCAGTATCAACTTTCGGCTGGCTATCCGCCCGATACTCATCTTCAGAAAGCTCGTGACAAAGAACCATCGCTGCATAGCTGGGAGCCAGAATCAGAAGATTCCATTCATTTACAAAGCTATCTCCCTCTACCAGATTCACCAGCGATACGTTGTTCATTTGGCTGGTCTGGTGACTTGCAAAACCGCTATCGGGGACAGCAGCGATCGCCACGCGCCTTGAACATTGAGCTAGATCAAAATAGCGGTCAGCCTCTTGCAGATACCACTTTCCTCGCTGAAAGGTAACAAGAACTAGCGGCTGCTGATCTTCAGAACCATCGCGATTTTGCAAAATGTGATCTTCCAAAGCGTGACAAAGAGCCACTAACGTATTTTTGAAATAGACGCCATAGCTGGAAGGGAACTGGCCAGTCGGTAACGCCGCCTTGAGCTGGTTGAGGGTAGAGTCCGATCGCATCCTTCAGAGCAACTTTTTCCGTATTATTAATAACTTAACATAGTTTAACAATACAATGAGTTTTTACTCATGATGCTCATAAAATTTAAATATTTCTCGGATTTCCCGGATTTCCCGGATTTCACTAATATTTCCCAGATTTCCTGGATTTCACTCTATCCATACTGAGCTTATTACGGGCGCGATGATTGTCAGCCTACCCTAAAGCGCTTCTTCGTCTCATGTTGCTGGCGAATAGGAATTAAGTTAAGGACAACAGAAAGCCTTTCGATTGGGAATGTGGAGCTGGCCATCCCATTGCGTAAACCCAGTCAGAACGCCCGACAAATCTAACTCGACTTCCCGTCCCCTTCCTTAAAATTGATTAGGAGCCTTAAATAATTAACCGGGAACCTTAAAAAGGAAATATCCAAATCATTGCCTTCCGCTGCAAGGCAAGCGGTATATTCGGGCGCTGGTGAAAATTGTTGAATTGACCACTTATCTATAGATAAGGATTCGCCATCTAATCGGATTAACCGAGTAGGTTCTTCGATCCCAAGGCGAAGCTCAACTTGTTCTAAGCCGGCGATGCCTTTGCCAATGGCCTTGAGAACTGCTTCCTTACAGGTCCAAAGTTGAAAAAACCCCGTTTTCTTCTGCTGGGGGGATAGCGAATTAATTACCGCAGATTCCTGTGGCGAAAAGAATCGTTGCGCTAGTTGCTCGGCGTTAATCTCCCGCAGCTGTTCTATATCAACCCCAATTTGGCGATCGCGGGTAATAGCATAGAGGGCCCTATCCCCCGAATGGGATAGATTGAAACATAATGAGGAGTCACCGCAACTGTTAGACAGAGCCGGTTTACCCTGGGGACCATAACAAAACTCAATTTGACTCGGTGCAATGGCCAAGTAGCGACTGAGAATAGTTCGCAGAATGCCTCGCCCTGCGATGAAACGTCCTCGGTCGCGCTCGAAATGAAATCGCTGAGCCCTCTGCCATTCATCAGTTGAAAGTATTTCGCCCAATTGTTGAATCAGGTCCTTTGGCAGAGCAACATTTGCCTGCCAAAGGTGAACGTCCTGAACTGACAAGGATAAGCTGCTAGCTGGAGAGCCCCAATTACAATCATCTGGTTCTAATAACATTGGCTACAATCAGGGAGCGCCATGCCATTCACTGAGAATTTGAACAACCTTAGACACATCAACTGAAAAGTTTTCTCTATTATTTGACTTATCTGAACATATGAATTGGAAATTATGGCCTAAAGATTTGGCAAGGTAGTAATAGTACGTCTGCATCTTGGCCATTATCTGAAGTTCTAAAACATTGACTTGATCAGAGAAGAGAATATGGGTTATCCCTCCCCCGTATGCTCCAACTACTGTTTCAGCATCATAGAAAAGCTCAATTTTCTCTTCAAGCGAATAATCTTCAAGACAATAGCGCTCAAACCCAAATTGATCCAATACTTTAAACAACTCTTCCTCATTGAGAATATGACGCTTCTTTAAGCTCGAGGCCGATTTGGAGCGAGATATATAGATGCGACGGTTCCGCTTTGAAGGTCGTTTGGGGAGACAGACATCGCGAAGCTTTTCAATATAAGAGGATGGCAGGTAGCCCGATCCAAACTGCGTGAGAAAAGTAGGGAGGATGAGCTTTTCAAGATAATATAGCCGCCCAGGTTCCAGACGAGTCAAGCGCACATTTGAAGGGATCAGTTTGGGGACTAATAGCGTTTCCGCCTCGGCTAAAGGTTCAGCTTGCAGAAGCTTGATTTCTTCAATGTCCGCATACTCTGGATTATTTAAGAGAAAACACCGAGGTACTAAATCGATAAATTTATGATAGTAGCCGTTTGGCAGACCTTGATAGATACTTGAATAACCAGAAATTGTTTCTATCGGCTTTTCAAAGAATTTCCTCTTCAAAAAGCTCTTATTGAGGAACGCCCCAGAGACAGTTATCTTATCCATGTGGGGATATAGCGATTCCG
>JASJDH010000557.1 GCA_030065175.1 Leptolyngbyaceae cyanobacterium MO_188.B28
AATTAATAAATGGTAAACCTCCGGCTCTGCCGGAGGACTCGTCAAGTTTGACAGTTCCAGGATTGTAGAGAAGAGTCTCCTTGCATAAACAAGTGAGATTCATGCAAGGAGCTCAAAATGAAAGATACCAGCAGTTTAAGTCATACGAAATGGGAATGTAAATATCAATACCTCCACTTGGGCTTTGAAAAAACACGGATTAATCGTGAATCACCACAGAAATTCTCGCCGTTGAGGATAGAATTCACATCTAAAACATGTGAATTTAATTCACTTTAGGCGCAAAGAGTTCCTGACCGGCTTGATAAAGCGTAAGTCCGCTGACGGCGCCTTCTGTTGACACATCGAATTGGATGGTGATATCGGCAACTTGGGCGAAGAATTGGGTCTCTGAAGTGGGGTAAAGGTTAAAGGCTTCTTGCCCTGTCGCCTGAGCAATCAGTTGTTCTTCCTCCACCCGAATATTGACTTGCATGCCAGGTAATAGCTGGTAGTCTCCTACATAGCGGCTGTAAATGGCCGGGTCTACCTCAACAATCTCTGGCTCACTGGATGTATTCACCGCCACGGTGTCGATATCAACGGTTAAGGTCTCCAGTTGAGCCTGTACGTCCGGAGTCATCTCTGCTTGGTAGCGACCACTGAGGTGCTCCGCCAAAAAACGCTCTAATGCGGCAGTCATCGCCAGCGAGTTAATCTCTTTGCGGAAGCCATGACCTTCATCCGGGGCCACCAGGTATTCTACAGGTCGGCCTAGATCCCTCAACGCAACAACAATTTGGTCCGACTCAGTCTGCTTAACGCGGGGGTCGTTGGCTCCCTGAATCACCATTAGCGGAGCCTGAATTTGATCCGCAGAAAACAGGGGAGACTGTGCTTCTAGACGCTCGCGATCGCTAGGGTTGTCCGGATCCCCTAAGCGCAGAGTAAAGGTGGATTTGAGGGAAACCCAATAGGGGGGAATGGAATCGAGCAACGTAATCAGGTTGGATGGGCCAACCACGGATGCTCCAGCGGCGTAAACATCAGGCGTGAACGCTAACCCAGCCAGCGTTGCATAGCCTCCATAGGAGCCGCCAAAAATTCCCACCCGCTCTGGATCGGCAATGCCCTCGTCAATTAGATATTGCACCCCGTCAGTCAGATCGTGCTGCATGGCCCCCGTGCCCCATTCTTGGTTGCCGGCATTGAGGAAGGCTTTGCCGTAGCCGGTGGAGCCTCGAAAGTTGGGTTGGAGAACCGCATAACCTCGATTGGCGAGGAACTGGGGAAAGGGATTGTACCCCCAGACATCCCGCGCCCAAGGTCCTCCATGGGGCATCAAAATCACAGGCAAGTTTACGGGAGCTAGCCCCTGGGGCAGCGTCAGGTAAGCCGGAATTTCTAGGCCATCGCGGGCTGTGTAGCGGATCGGCTGCATGGCGGCCAGATGTTCACTCGGCAGCTCTGGTCGGACATCGTAGAGTTTTTCCAGGGTTTGAGCGGTGCGGTCGAATAAGTATACCGCCCCAGGATTGACATCGCTTTGGGCTTCAATCAGGGCGAATCGGTCATCTTGGGTAAGGGAGTTAAGAGAAATATCAACGTTGGGAAATTGTTGACGGAGAAACGCCAGGTCGGTGGCTACCGAGTCATTTTGGGGATAGATTCGGAGGCGATCGCCGACATAATAGGTGGCAATCAACTCATCGGTGGCTTCTGAAAACACTGCGCCTCCAAAATCCACCTGGTTTTCAGGATCGATATCCACCCGCTGACTCTGCTGGCTTTCAAGATTGAACAGCTCTAACTGGATCAAATCCACATTCCGATTACTCATCAAATAAACCTGTTGGCCATCTGGATGAAAGTGAATTGGGACACAGGTTTCTTCCAACCGACAAGTATAGACGGGGGTCAATCCACCCTTTCCGACCGCCAGAATCTCATTTCCCCCTGCCAGGGTTTGGCGAGAGGCTAGGCGCACATTACCCGCTAGGTCAGTGGTCCAGAGTGCGATATTCTCTTCATTTTGGATGAGTAGCGTTCGCTCTCCGGTAGTCAAATCTAGACGATAAACATCATGGAACTGCGGATCGCGATCGTTGAGTCCGATGATGATTTCGTTGGGAGTCTGCTTGGGAAGCGCGTAGATTTGAGCCGTAATCCCTTCTATGGGCGTTAAATCACGGGCTGCAGGAATAGTCTCGCCTATGGACTTGGGTTCAACAGCGTAGATGTGGAAATTCTCGTCGCCCCCGTTGTCCTGACCATAGAGAATGTAGCGGCCATCCGCGCTCCAAAAGTAAATCATAATCGGGCTTTCTGCATCAGCAGTGACGGGGCGGGCGGCCTCCATCGGTTCGTCAATGCCTTTAACCCACACATTTATAACCCCCTCCAGAGGTTTTTGAAAGGCCAGAAACTGACCGTCAGGGGAAAGTTGGGCTCCGGTAATCTCTGGATCGGCGAAGAATAGCTCCCGATTAATTAGAGGGGGTAGAACGGCTTGATTGTCGAGGTCCTCAGAAGCGCTGGCTCTATTAGTCGCCAGTGGCAGCCATGTAATGATAAATCCAAGGCTCATCAAGCTGAAAGACGCCATAATCAGACCGGCTCCAAATTGAAGTTTTTTCATAACAATCGACTTCCTGTAGGGGTTCTTCATTAGGGGTTTGCGTCAAAATAAAGTCTTAGCAAAAGGCGGTGATGGGAGGATGGGAGGATGGGATGTGATTTAGCTGCAGATCCTTTAACTCAACACTAAAGGGGGTATTCCAACTTTTCCATAGCGGCAGGTCATTTTGATTAATGACTTTTGTCATGGAAATTTGCAGATAAGTCTCATAAGCTGTAGAAGCAATCTTAAAAAATCTGCAATCAAGGTGATGTCAGCTCGGGTAACCCCTCAGGTTTCCACCATTAATCCTTCGATCCCTAACATCCTGCGCTACGTGGAATGGGCATTTTTGGTTATGGTGACACTGAGAATGCTGTTTCCCATCCTGCATGAATCGGTTCCCTATGAGCCCAGTAGCAGTGATTATCTAAATTTCTGCGTCTTAGGCTTCTTGTCGATACTTAGCTTTTTCTTCCCAATTCATCGTCCGATGTGGCAACGGCGAGTCTATATTGTTATCGAGATTGTCTGCCTGCTATTGACGCGCCTATTTAGTGACTGGGGGCTCGATCCCTTTCTTTTTCTGGTCTTAGTTAAAGGCAGCTTCTTGTTGCGTCGCCGTGACGCCATTATCACCGCTATTTTGGCTGGTATCACCTGGCATTTCAGTTTGGCTTGGCGGTTAACCCATCAGCTGTCAACACCGGTTGAACAGATCCAAGCACGGGTGCAAACGCAAATCCAAGCCATTCAAGATGTTCCTCAACTGCTGGTGATAGATGCTGTATTTAACAACCTAGCGATTTATATTCCCTTTAGCGTGCTGATTATTCTGCTTTGTTTAACCCTGGTTTCTGAGCGCAAGAACCGACAGCAAGCAGCTGCTTTGGCGCAAGAGGTTGAGGTGCTGGCGGCGGACTTAGAACGCACCCGTATTGCCCGGGACATCCATGATTCGTTGGGGCATACCCTGACCACCCTCGACGTGCAGCTAGAACTGGCGCAGCGGCTCTATGAAAGAGGCTCTGAACAAGTTCAACAAGCGTTAGACACCTCTAAGATATTGGCCAGTCAATCCGTGCAGGAGGTGCGTCGGGCGGTGACCACCATGCGAGAAGAACCCTTTGATCTGAATGCGGCGCTGATGCACTTAATAGAATCATTTGCATCTAATCCCTCCCTCACCGTTAAGAGCAAAATTGATCTGCCTAAATTGCCGTTGCAAACTAACCATCAGCTCTACTGCATTATCAAAGAAGGATTAGAAAATATCCGCAAACATAGTCAGGCTCAATCTATTCAATTACTGGGACAAACCTTTCCCGACGTCGTCATCATTAAGCTGGAGGATGACGGTGTGGGCTTTGACCCAGCCCAACCTAACCATGGCTTTGGCCTACGGGGAATGCAGGAGCGGGCGCAGTTAGTTGGCGGATCGATGCGAGTAGACAGCACGCCTGGGCAAGGAACCTGTGTTCAAATTAGGATACCTCGATGATTCGACTCCTGCTTGCTGATGACCAACCTCTTTTTCGTCAGGGACTCGCCGCATTGCTATCCCTGGAAGAGGATCTGGACGTGGTGGGCGAAGCGAATCATGGTCAGGAGGCGATCGCCCTCACAGAGCGTCTGCAGCCCGACATCATCTTGATGGATGTGCGGATGCCCCTCTGCGATGGTGTGCAAGCCACCCAGGAAATCCACACCCGCTACCCCTGGATTCGGATTCTGGTCTTGACGACCTTTGATGATGATGAATACATTTTCCAGTCACTTCAGGCAGGGGCTTTAGGTTATCTGCTCAAAAGCACGCCAGCTCCTGAGGTGGCGGCTGCAATTCGCAGTCTGCACCAGGGATACAGTCAATTAGGCCCCACCATCGCTCCGAAGGTGTTTTCTCAGCTGAATAATACTCAACCTGAGCGCGAAAAGACAGAGGATCTTGCCCAATTCAATCAGCGAGAATTGGAGATCCTAAAGCTGTTGGGACAGGGTAAAAGTAATCGAGAAATTGCAACAGCCCTTAATCTGACTGAAGGCACGATTAAAAATCATATGACTAATATTTTCTGTCAGTTAGATGTTCGCGATCGCACTCAGGCCGCCCTTTGGGCGCATCAATACCTATTGATTTAGTGGAGCCGATATTACACTATCAAACCGCTGCTTTCCGGCCAATTGGAATGCACAGCGGGGTTCCAGCAACTGGATCCTTAACAATTTGACAGTCCAGCCCAAACACCTCTCGAACCCGAGTTTCAGTCATCACCTGGTGAGGATTCCCTACCACCATGCCGCCGGTTAGCGCCGCCACAGGCAACAGCCCCTCGTGGGATGGACCCACCAGTTTTCTGGCGATATGGGGAGCCATGAGTCCTACAAAGCCGATGCCGCCCGCTGCGGCCACTGCTGCTCCAGCTAAGGCAACGCTGCTCAACAGCAGTAAGCCTCGCTGCCGCTCTAAACGACTGCCCAAGCTGCGGGCTATATCGTCACCCAAAGTAAGTAAGAAGTATTCTCAAAAATAATACGCTTTGCAACCATTCTCAGCAAGCAAAGCGACAAATGAAAGGAGTCTATAGGTTATGCAATTTGAAGATTCTCACTCCAGACAATCTTTGAGGTTTTTTAGAGATCTACGTCCAAGTCTTATTGACAAGGGTTCTTATCGTGTAGTAATCTCCTTTCAAAATCACCTTCTTGCTAAAAATTCTTATCTGAGATGACGGATGAACTCAAATCTGTGGAGTTATTCTTGGCGGGTGGATCACTGGCTGTCTGTCGCCATAGGGCAGTTGTCACCGAGACCATTGGTGCACCCCTAAGCGCCGTCCCTACCTCTGCCGAGTTATTTGCGGATGTTGGAGAAGGTCTTGAAGTCAGGGAAGCTAGGTATTTAAGCTGCGAAGATAAACTGAGCGGGGCCAAATTGAGAGACGTCTTGAAGCAGGGCGACTATGTGATTTACTCTGGTGCGTCCAAATTGAGAGAGATTATGCCGCTCAGTCTGCTCCCAGCTTAAATCTGGGCGCCTTCTTTACACAGCGATCGCTCAATGAAACAGGCTGGCATATAGCAATTCCCGCTCCGCTTGTGTTGAATGCATCTCAGTTAGGACAGGTTACAGGTTACAGGTTACAGGTTGTAGTCAACGCAAAAGAGAATCGCTTTAAAGTCAGGGTGATGGGGGTGTAATTTATATGCTGATACCTAAAACAACTTAATGGGCGGCATCGCCATCGCATCTCGCGATATTTTTTGAAGTTTTATTGAGAAAAATCTCAACTTATTAGAGTGTCCCTTAAGCGAAATGAGACTTGAGACTGATTA
The DNA here is from genome assembly GCA_030065175.1 of Leptolyngbyaceae cyanobacterium MO_188.B28. Classification (GTDB taxonomy): domain Bacteria; phylum Cyanobacteriota; class Cyanobacteriia; order Phormidesmidales; family Phormidesmidaceae; genus JAKSDM01. The sequence goes on from JASJDH010000557.1 coordinate 5,930, forward strand.
TTTGTGGTGGAATAGCTGGGAGCTAGGAGCGAGGAATGCTGATATCGCATGCGTCTAGCTTCTATTTTTTTTCGCTTAAGAATTACCTGGAGTAGATTAGACCCCCTGAATTCTAAGTGTTTAAGCAATTGGCCTTTCCGGACCTAGTATTTAAGGAGATCGTTGATGAAATTTGGTAGACGTGTATTTTTAGGAACGGTTGCTTATCCCGTTGTTGAAAGCGCCGCTATAAATTCCGCCGTAGCGAGCTTGGGCCAGTTTAGGGAAGATACTGTGAATGCGTCTGTATTTGGCGGTAATAATCCAAAGGCGGTAAGAGTCTGCGATCGCGCTGGCTGGCAATAGGTTATTTTCAAACACCATGATTACAGAACCGCTTATCTCAATCCGCCGTCTGAACCACTATTTTGGCCTGGGACAGATGCAAAAACA
>JASJDH010000558.1 GCA_030065175.1 Leptolyngbyaceae cyanobacterium MO_188.B28
GGGGCAAAGCATTTGGCGGTAAGTCTTCAGACATTTCTGTCAATTTCACCCCAAATGCTTCGCCCGGTGCAATATTCGACAGGACTTTAGCGAGAATGGGTGAAATAGAAAGGCAGGGGAGGGACATCGAATCCAAAATCCAAAATCTAAAATTCACAGCGCTGGTATTTTTGATTCTGGAAATCTCCTAAAGGGTCGCAGTTGGGGAGGCAGAGCCTCCAAATGAGTTCCACAGGCAGAGCCTGGGAACCAGGGTTTAGCTGGGATAAACTCAGGCTCCCGATTGATCGATCGCTTGCAGCTCCTCAAACGGTTCAAACTCTCCGGGCAAGAGGGAGTCGATTAATTCCCTCAAAATCGGAGGCTCGTCGTTTTTAGGGGGCTGAAAAATCCCCGCGATCGCTTTCTCCAGCGTCTCCGCCATGGCGATCCGGTTGCGGTAAGCCGCAATCACCCGCACCAACGTCGGCACCTGGTTCTGCTCCGCTTCCAGGTAAAGGGGCTCGATGTATAGCAAAGACTGTTCAATGGGGATGACCAATAAATTGCCCTGAACCGCCCTCGACCCTTGGGTATTCCAGAGGGAAATGCGCTGAGAAATACTCGGATCCTGGTTAATTCGGGCTTCGATCTGCTCCGGCCCAAACACAAGTTCCTGCTTAGGGAAACTGTAGAGCAGCTTGCGCCCATAGCGATCGCCGTCTGAACGGGCCGCTAACCAAGCCACCAAATTATTGCGTTGGGACGGCGTGAACGGACGCAGCAGAATAAACTCCTCCGTTTCCTCCGCAGGCAACTTCATAATCAGATAATAGGGCTTCACCAGTTGAGCCTCATTGGCGTAAATTTCCGTTGGCGCCCGCCACTGGTCCTCTCGGTTATAGAATACTTGAGGCTCAGTCATATGGTAGGTCATCAGTTGGTCCGACTGGACCTGGAAAAAGTCTTCCGGATAGCGGATGTGTTGGCGCAGAGCGGGCGGCATAGTTTTGAGGGGTTGGAACATGCCGGGAAAGAGTTTGCTCCAGGTTTGAATAATCGGATCTTGGTCGTCGGCAATGTAGAAACTAACCGACCCATCGTAGGCGTCCACCACCACCTTGATCGAATTGCGAATGTAGTTGAAGTCGTTATCTCCTGGATCAGAGTAGGGAAAGCGATCGCTGGTCGTATAGGCGTCGATCATCCAGTAGACGTGGTTTTTGCCGGATTGGGCATTGGCCTGACGGTTCACCTCCTCCGTCTGAGGTTGTGGGTCTTCAGCGCCATTATTGACATCGCCATTAACATCGGCGATCACCAGATAGGGGTCGCTATCATATCGGAGAAAGGGCGCGATCGCCTGAACTCGTTCCTTAATATTGCGGCGAAACAGGAGTCGGGTTTGAGGCGTAAATTCCTCAGTGAGGAGCATTTTCCAGTCCCCCAGATACCAGGCGAATAAAGGCCGCCGCCAGAATTGGCCAATGGGAATTCCCCCTCTCCCTTGATAGATAGTATTGACATTGCCATCGCCGCTGGGAAAATCCAACTCCTCTAACTTAGTATTCGTCAGAATGAAATCATTGGTGAGTTCTCCGAAGTAAATCCTGGGCTCCCCCACCGGAATGCTCTTACGAATGGCCTCACTGCTAGGGGTGTGGGCAATGTCTTTGATGAAATATTCTGGCAAGCCGCTAGGACTGGCGGTGTTGACCGGGCTCATGGTGAAGCCGTATCCATGGGTGTAGATGAAGTGTTTGTTCACCCAAGTTTGGGCTTCTGGCGGTACTCGATCATAGTTCAATTCCCGGGCGGATATTAGAACCTGCCGCCGCTCAGTCTCTCCCGTGTCGGTGAAGAGGGTGTAGCGGTCGACGTCTGCGTCTACAAACTCGTAATAAAGTCGAATTTGCTGAAGTTGACGATTGGACTCCAGTAGGGGCCGAGTATCCCAAACCCGAATGTTGCGCACCGTTAAGTCATTCGCCAGCAAGTCCTGGAAAGTGAGAGCGCCTTCCGGGTCAAATCTTTCAACATCAATGTCAGACAGGGCGAACGCTTCGCGAGTGAGTTTGATCGAGCGCTCGATGTAGGGTTTTTCTCGCACCAATTCATTGGGTTGCACTACCAACCACTGCACTAAGTGAGGCGTCACGATATTGCCTGAAATGGCGATCATTATGTATATGAGAGGCCCCCAAACCAGCAGACGAACATCGGGCGGACGGCGAGGAATCGGCGGTAGGTAAGCAAATTTTCGAGTCCTCAGGGCAAAGCTCCATTCCGTCAAGCTGCGAAAGCTAATGGACCAGAAGACCGTTCGCCACAGCAAAGCCAGCCCTAACGCCAGGGATAATATACTTAGCCCGGTGTTGACCGGCAGGTCGACGGTCACATCGGTGTAACTGGCTCCAAAAACGACCCCCTGGGTGGAATACAGTAGCTTATAGCGATTAAGCCAATGACTGAGGGCGGTAAAGAGCAATAAGCCTCCTCCCAGCCCATATAGGTGGCGTTGCTGCGCCGGTGAAAATCCGAGGAATCGCCCTTGGCTGAGACTGTGGTCCGACAAGAGGTAAATTAGGGTGATGGAGACCAGCACGAAGAAAAACAGTCCAACCAACCAGAATTCCAACAACTCTAGCGCCGGTAAGGTGAAAATGTAGAATTTAATGTCTATCTCAAACTGCGGGTCAAGTTGATTGAATGGGGTCGGACTCAGGGCAGGTAGGACTTTAGGCCACTGGGTGGACGATACCAAGCCAAAGCCGAAGCTCATTAGAATAGCGGCCACAATCGTCAAAACCTGAGGTCTGATGATCAGCGCGATCGCGCCAACCGCTAACAATCCAATTTGCCAGTGATGGCTATTCAATTGCTGTGCGATTGACCAAATAGAAGCTGGCCTGATCCAGAGAGGAACTGGCGGCGAGGGATTGTAAAGGGTGACCCGAGGTTGCCAGTGACTGGCCGCGATTTGCCCTTGGTAAAGCAACTGAACGCCGAGCAAAAATCCTAAGGCCAGACACAGCGGCAGGAGCCATCGCAGTCCTAATCCTGGCTTCAGCTCCAATCTTTCTTTCTTATGCTCATACAATCGCAGCCTTTGGGCTAAGGCGAGATTCATCCAGGAGAAGCCCAAACTACCGCCAAAGGCCAGAAAACCCAGGATGAGACGAGTTGCGAGCCGCAGCCAAAAGACTGGAAGGTAATCTACTTCTTGGAACCACAGCCCCTCGGCGACAAAATTAAAAGCGATATCTAGCGCTAAAAGACTCCCCAGCACAAGGGTCGCCCACTTCAAGTAAGCTATCTTGTGCTTTGGCGAATCTTTAATAGAAGGCATAAATAATAATCAAGAGCAGGATTAAGAACAGGTTTTATTCACAAAGTCGCACTGATAAATAAAGCTTTCCTGCCAGCCTAGCGGAATATCTAGCAAATCCCGGGCGCCGGTAACTCCTTGGCCAATGAATAGCAACAACGCAATTATGTTTAAGGCTATATGGGCTCGACGCCACGCCTTAGACCGATAAATATCCGGCAAAATCGCTAAGGATAAGATCATCAGCATTGCCGCCGTAATACCGTAATAGTAATGGGAAATGTACCACTCATAGCCTCGACGGAATACTCCATCCTGACTCCCCAGAACAATTAAGCCTATACCGGTAAGGGTAGCAAAAACCCCTCGCCAAAGGGGCTTCTTCGCCCAATATAGAAAAACTAGAGATGCGATCGTGGCGGCGTACATGAGCACGATAAACATCACTTTAGCCGGATCTTCACTCCAGGTATTCGAACGGATGATTGTTTTGAAAATGGGATGAACCAGGCCTAATAAGGCGATTCCCACCACCGAACCAGTTAACCAACGCCCCATTTTAACGTGCTCAAGCCCAACCGTTGGGGGTATTTTAGTTTTCTCCTTCGCTTCAGCTTTAAGCCGACGTTGACGGGTCTGAAAAGCATAATTCGTCACAATTCCGATTAGTGGCAACACATAGACAATTGCGATTATCGGATGTATAAGCCTAAGGGCGTCTCCAATATCCATCAATACCTCCTCTCAAACAACAACAGAGCTGAACTTACATCCTGAAATTTTAAGGCTCGTCAAACCCACTGCAGTATTAGCGATAACAAGAGGTGGGAAAAGAACGAAGAACGAAGAACAAAGAACAAACCAATTAATCCAATAGGCATTAAGGTCCCAGAAGTAAACGCCACCCATCCTCCACCCATCCACCAACCCACCTACCCGCTTAACGTCGCATAGCCGAAAGTCACATTGAACCGGCGACACCAAATAACCACCGAGTTATAGTTCTCCAGATTGGCGTCTGCTGGAATCAGATACCGTTGAGAACCCCTGATCTGTTGTAACCGTCCCAAACTGAGATAGTCTTCGCTGCGGTAGCTCTCCGGGTTAGAGGAGCGATGCAATAAGACAAATAAATCTGGACCGCTATCGGTGCTAAAGTTGTTTCCCAGTTCAAGGCGGCGTTGATCGTCCTGCTTGAAAATGGTCGCTGTGCCGCTAGTGGAATGGGCAACCCCAATAAATGACCCAGACTTAAGGCGAACTTGGGTGTTGAGTCGACCTGCGGATATCGCCTTCAGGGAGGCGGAGGCGGACAAATTTTGGTTCGCAGAAAGTTTGGTAACAGGACTCACAGTCAATAGACCGGTAACTCCTAGTAGGATCATTAGGCGCTTTCGCATTGTTCAAGGTCCTTTGGCGGTCACTATTGAGTGCTTCTAGCAGCTTGTCGGAGAAATAGGTTTTTGACGCTATATGTGGCCCATCCTCAAAAGCTTAAATCTAAATACGGAGTAATTTCTGATTACTCCGACAAGCTGCTAGCACTTTAAAGAAAAATTTCAGCCTTAAGCTGATTTTTACAGGAGAAGTTCCTGCTATCGAATTCATCCTTCCCTCAGGAAAATTTCAGCTTTCTGGCGTGATAAAGAGTTACAAACTTAAATAAGACAATGATTAGAAAGTAAGACAAGGTTTAGGCGTCAAATTTGAGCTTCAATATTCGGCGTATTGTCTAGCGGGAGGAAAGATGACAACCATACAGAAAGTGGGCCATAAAAAGGGTGAAACTCGCGCTCTAAAATTGAACCTCCGAGTTCGCATAGCGACGCTGGTGATGCTCAGTGTTGTTCTCTTTTCGGGCCTTATTGTCGTAGGTTGGTTCGCTGGGGAGAGGCGTATTAACGCAATCTTTCAGCAGATCAATTGGCTGCAGCAAAATCCCCCTATATGGTTGGAGGCGCCGATGGTGACCGGGGAGTATCTGATCGCCCCGTTGGTGATTCTATTTTTGGCGATCTGGATGATAACTAAGATCTCCCCTTACCCCAAAACCTGGTCGCGCTCTATTGTCGTCCTAATTCTTTTGGCAATGATGGGGCGATATTTGGTGTGGCGGGTGGGCTCTACTCTGGATCTGAACACACCGCTGAATGGGGTGTTCAGTCTGGGGCTGTTAGTGATGGAGCTAATTGGCTTAGTCGGCAGCCTGCTGCAGTTACTTTTGATCCTAAAAGTTCGCGATCGCCGCCGTCAGGCGGACCAGGTATCTCTATCGGTGATAGGGGGGCAATATGTCCCCAAAGTGGATGTCTTCATTCCCACCTATGATGAGCCGGCGTTCATTCTCCGCCGTACGATTATTGGTTGTCAGTCAATCGCCTATCCCCGCAAGACGATCTATCTGCTGGATGACACCCGTCGACCCGAAATCCGCGACCTGGCGGCGGAGTTAGGGTGTGAGTATATGACTCGACCTGATAATAAGCACGCCAAGGCGGGGAATTTAAACCACGCCTTATCCTTGACGGACGGCGAATTAGTGGCGTCCTTCGACGCCGATTTTGTCCCAACCCGTAATTTCCTCCAGCGCACAGTGGGTTTTTTTCAGGATCCTCAAGTCGCCTTGGTGCAAACCCCACAAAGTTTTTACAATCCAGATCCCATCGCCCGCAACCTGGGTTTAGAAGATGTCCTGACCCCAGAGGAAGAGGTGTTTTATCGCCAAATTCAGCCGATGCGCGATGGGGCGGGCAGTGTCGTATGTTCCGGCACCTCGTTTGTGGTGCGGCGCAGCGCCTTGGAAGCGGCTGGGGGATTTGTAACGGAATCCTTAAGTGAGGATTACTTCACCTCCGTACGGTTGGCGGCGCAGGGAAATCGGGTGATTTACTTGGATGAGAAACTCAGCGCGGGATTAGCGGCTGAAAGTATCGCCGCCCATGCGACCCAGCGCCTACGTTGGGCCCGAGGTACGCTGCAGGCGTTTTTCATCGACTCTAATCCCTTAACCATTCCTGGCCTGACCCCATGGCAACGATTGGGCCACTTT
>JASJDH010000559.1 GCA_030065175.1 Leptolyngbyaceae cyanobacterium MO_188.B28
TGGATAGACGAGATGGTATCGCGTCGCGAAGTTGAGCATCTGCTGTTTGGGCTTGTAGAATCGGTCCCAATCGCAATTTTGACCAGAATAGCAAAGTCTCAGCCGGTCTTCGGCAGCCGAGGTCGCGTTCTCAGAAAGTGATTGCATCGGGACAACTCCTTAAGCTTGTGCAAAATGCCGAATTAACCCAAGCATAGATTGAACACGCGTTTGAGGCGTTGCAGTAATTCAGACGTCCAACAAAACGTTCCAACGGCACTCTAGGCTCTAAACAAGACCCATTTGTTTTTGAAGATTGATAGGATTCCAGTACTCCACTATCTGAAGAATCGTCTCGCCCTTGGTCAATATGATTGAACTAGCTCGCACACGGAATCGATTGCCAGTGGCAGGTAGATTCAGAAAATCACCTGAATGAGTGCCGCTCATTTCCCAGGCGACCGGAGCCGAAGACCTGAAACATGAGTAACTTCTGGGGAAGTTGCCCATCCCTACAACAGCAATCTGGGGCAAGCATCACGATAAAAGAGGGCAAAACCTAGTTTTTTCTCCTCACATCGTCATCCTGGAATAAAAAGTTGAAGATCTTGTGAGGAGGTCAAAGCAACTGACAGGATCTTTGCGCGGTTAATTCAATGATACGAAACTGACCTTTACAGTGGCAGAAACAGTCATAGTTCTGAGCAGGGCAAATGCTGGGTTTCCCTACGTCAACCTAGCCGACGGCAATGAGCGATCGCACTATAATTTTCTAGCGTACTATTCTGTATCTTGCACTTACCTTAGAGGTTAAAGAACAATTATGAGGAATCTGTGAGTAGCGTGAACAATTCGAACAGAATTAGGTGGGCCAGGAAGAAACGGCGATGGATCCTGAAGAAGCGATCGCGCCAAGAATCTATGCTTGCAGGTGCATCAGGAATGAGTGTCGAAGGTGGACCCAGTAGCGCTGAGGGGCGGCAACGACATGGGACAGACCGATGATCAATCGCACTGCCGGGAGCGAAAGGACAATAGATAAGTGCCTGTGCAGAAATATTTACAGACCAGGTGACCGTATTCGAGTGGTTTCAGCGGCTTTTCTCTGTAATTAATTTCGCCTACCTACTTAATGCTGCCGAAAGGTACTCGAAGAGGTCATGTTATTCGTCTTGTCGCCGAATCGGGACATGGACGCGAACCGGCTGCTGGGATGTACTCTCTGGATACTCCTCGAACACCGGTACGGTTGGATTAAACTGGACGGTAGCGCCCGGCAGCCAGTCGGTGAAGATGTGCTGGTAGCTCTCGCCGATGGTCTCCACCTGGCACTCGAAAACGGCGAACTGACTACCTGAGACAGTGCGTTTCTCCAGTCCTTCTAGGATAGGCGCATCGGCGGCGACCATTATGCCCGCAAGATAGTCCGTCACGTCCTCCTTGTCTGTAGGGAAATTGACACCAAAGTAGTGCTCTCCGATAGCCAGAGATTCAATCTCCTGTCGGCGGGATTCAAACTTCCTCCAGATGTCGGCAAACGCCTCAGGAGTTTCAGAGCCCTGCCTGACTTGGGTCACAACACCTAAGACAGCGAATGGTCTGCGTTGAGTAATTCGCGGGTCCATTGCTCCTCTTTCATTTAGTTAGAGGATACACCTCAGTCTTTTTCTCCCCACATTTAAATCCTGGAGTAAAAAGATGAGGATTATGTGAGGAAGTCAACGAGAAATGCTCTGCATTGTCGGACTGGATGGCCGCTTCAAGCGGCTGAATCCAGCGTTTGAGCAGACCCTTGGCTTTGCCACTGAGGAATTATTAGGCGCCCCCTTCCCGGATTTAGTGCATTCTGACGATTGGGAAACCGCCTCGGCGGAGATAGCGAAACTGTCCACGGACGAGGGGCCTCGTTATTTTGAGACGCGATACCGCTGCAAAGACGGAGCCTACAAATGGTTGCTATGGGTGGGCACGCCAGACCAAAGCTACCAAGTCATCTACTTGGCAGCAAAAGATACAACCCAAAGCGAGCAAGCAGAGGATGCTTTACGGGAAAGCGAACATTCGTATCGGACGCTGGCTGAGAACCTCCCCGGTATTGTCTACCGAGTCTTGCCCGATCAAAATAATCGGATGATTTTTTTCAATAATAAATCTGAGACATTAATCGGTGTCAGGAACAAAGATTTGGTGGGGGGAGAAGTGTGTTCGATTGCCCCCTTAATTTTTCCTGAAGACCGTTCCCACTTGATTGCGACCGTCAAAGACGCCATTGAGAGAGAGTCCCTTTCAAGTGGAATACCGGATTGAGAATCCAACCGGAGAGCTGAGATATTTTTGGGAGCAGGGGAGACCCATTTTTAGTGACGGACAGCTAAGTCATATTGACGGCGTTATACTCTACACGGTTGAAATCTGAACTTTCTTGAATGACTGGAACTTCAAGGTCAATAAGCTCTCCAAGCTCTGTTTGTGTTCCGTGTCTGTCTTCTCCAAGCAATCTTCAATCGCTGCTTTGAAGTCATCAAAATTGCCATAGTATTTTGAATACAAGCATTCGTTTCGCACAAAACGCCAGAGCCGCTCAATCAGGTTCAACTGGGGTGAATAGGACGGCAAGTACAACAACTCAATGTTCAATATATCGGCTAAGTCCTTCACCAATTGACACTTTTGATAACGGGCATTGTCCAAGACAATGGTAATCGGGGTTTTCAACTCTAATGCAGACACCTTCAGCAACATCAGGCAAATGCTCTGGGAATTGATATAAGTCTGATTGGTGACTGTGATCACCTCTTTGGTGACTGCGTTAACCGCACCCAAGACATTAAAGCGCTTACGACCGGATGGGGAGGGAATAAAGATGCGTTTAAAACACCAGATAAACCCCAGGTAGACTCGATGAACAAAGTGGGCCGCATCCATGAACAAGACTGTCCGTTTCCCCGCTTTTGCCTCTGCCAACCTGGGGTCTAGTTGCTGGGTTCGAAACGTCTCTTGCTCTTCAATCTTGTCGGGGTCAGCGCTTTTGCCTGGAACAAAGCCCACTTTACGGCAACTTAACCCCAAGCGTTTGAGAAAGGCTCTGATCTGAGTCGGACTGCGTTTGATACCAGTCAGTTGTTCAATCTTGGCTTGAGCCTCCGCCACTGTGCGCGGTGGGTGCTTCTCAAAGTAGGTTTTCAGCGTTTCAGTATGTGGGTTGAGTTTACTCGGTTGACCTTTGTAGTTCAGTCTTTTCAGACCCTCCAGTCCGTCTGCTTGATACTGCCGTAGGTAAACCGTCAAGGTCGTTTTGCTGATGTCGCACAAGTCACAGATCTCTTTATGGGGAAGCCCTTTACTCTTGAGATAGAGCACGTCCATTTTCTTTTGAACTTGGGGATGAGGGTAGTGATAGCGCTCAAAACGGAGTTGCTCAATATCGACTGGGCTAAATTCGACTTGGATCATGATTCGCTGGCATTGATAGAGGCACACTTAAATATGCCTAGAATACCGAATCTAGGTCGTTCGAAAAAGTTCATCCCTTAGTCGCGCGGAGTATATCGCAGGAAGGCGGTTGCTCGTGTTTAGAGATCTAAAAGATGGCGATTTTTTAACGCAGAATACGATCAACAACGGAATTATTTTTCCAATGACTTTTCCCGATGTCGCGATCGAGATTCATAAATTAGTCAGTATTCCAGGATGATTGTCAGTAGGGTAGGCATCGTCCACTCGGCAAAACACACATTGCATGGCATCTCGGGACTATTTTCTTAAGGTAAACTCAAAATGATGGTTTTCCCAGTTGTGCAAGGCCCCATTGCGCCAGAGCAAGGGTAATCTCCCCCCTTCATGCGATACAGCTACCGTTTTTCCGTTGCTCCCCCGATACTCAACGCGGCCATCAGCGACGATTAACTGCGCCCGATCAACAATCGCCTGCTTAAAGTCGGCAAACTGGCGATAAGTTGGAAACTCGCTGATTTCTAACGCAAACCCTCGATCAAGTCGGTGGATGGCCATCCAAGTTTGGTCACATGCGACAAAAGTGATGTCGCCAACGTGCTCAATGTGGGAAGTGGGAAAGGTTAGCTCGGGAGACTCTTGGCCGTACCAAACTAGGAGGTTTTCATACTGGCCAATCACATGGGACTGATCAGCCCTAACGCTAAGTTCCTCAACACCACTGTCGCCCGTCGCCACCAGCAGACTAAAGCCGCTCCAGTCGCCTCCCGTTCCCTTAGCCAAACTGCCGAGCTGATAACTATGGCTAATGTAAAGCGTTTCATAAAAGGCGGGGCCATATAGCCCAGGTTTCCAGTTTTCGTAATGGGGATGGGTGCGTCGTAGTTCGATGGGTTTTGCAAACTGTCGCCGGGCGATCGCGACCGTCTCATCCGGCGGAGCATAGTCGCTGGTGATGGCGTAGATCCAATCCCGCTCGATTTTCTCAGGGGGAGGCGCATCACCGAAGTACAGCCAGAAAAATCGGGCTGCGCCGTCGCCATAGTTGCGTTTGGAGGGGCCGCTCCAACGCCCTCGCCAGTATTTGAGCGCCGCCGAGCGATAGAGCCAGTCCAGCGCATCTTGAGCGAGCTGTTTCACTTCCGGGGCTTGGGCAAAATCGTACAGGTTGAGGTAAGCCGCAGTGGTGTGTCCATGGTAGGTGGGGCTGTCCCATTCCCCCATGCCAATGTCCAGCAGGGTCGAGACATAGCGCTGGAGCCGCTGCTTATAGATCAACCGGGTGGCTTCGTTGCCCGTTTCCTCCGCCATCAGATACACGGAAGTTTCCCGCATCGCTCGCAGGTTCTCTGTGTTTCGACAGTCAACCGGGGTTGCACAATCATCGGTAGATCGTTCCCAAAATTTGCGGGGCGGTTCGGCTTCGCGGCTGAGGGGATCGGTCAGCGTGAATTCGTGCATGGCGTCCCACATGCGTTGTCGGTAGGCGGGGTCAAGCTGATCGCCGAAGAAAAAGTATTTGCGCATCTGGCCTTTGAGGGTGAAGCCTGACAGTAAATCGACGCCGTGGGTTTCGCTTGCTTGGGAGTCAATTTGTTGCAAAAAGGCTAGGGCTGATGGCTTATGTCCCCACAGGATATCCGCCATCGCTAGGGGATAGGAGTTTTTTTCGTATTCGTAGGCGATGCTGCCATAGGGTTCGACCGCCGCTAACTGGAGCAAGGCTAGCTGCGATCGCGCCTGAAACATCAAAAACCACCAGATCTCATGCATACGGTCTTGCTTAGTGGAATAGGCTAAGAGAATTGAGCCAAATGAGTCAATTCATTCCTCAATAATAGTCAATATATTCTCCATCTTACCTACCATAGGGTTTTCAATAGATTTTGTTTTTACTGTCTGAATCATTCATGAGAGATGACAACGAAATCATGAATTAATCGCCATCAGAAATAATTTCAAAATTTATATTTTCAGTTACAAGCCGATAGCAAATAACCAATATAGAGATAAAGTGTTGACAGGAAATTGACGGATAATTTTCATCCTAGCCTAGATGCCCGACTTGGGAGGCTGCGGGGACTATTTGGGCTTGGGATAAAGGGATTAATCATTCACTGAACTGAGGAATGACTGAATATAAGAAATTTAGGGAGTGGGAAAGCTGAGCGAACGTTGCTTTGATTTCGCTGAAAGCACTATTAAACGGGGATTGACTGGAGGTTTCAATGAAAATTCGCTTTGGTTTATTTCTAATAGTAACTCCGCTGATATTTGCAGGGTTAGGCTGTTCTAATCCTTCCGATCAAGTTGAACTCAGTCAAGCGCCTGAACAAGCGGAACCTGAACAAAAAGAGGATGTTTTGTCTGGAACAATTTCAGGCCTAGAAATAAACAATATTGTGACCAGTCAACTTGATTTGGTTGAGGGTATAGAGGTGATCGTTAGCCGTGTTGATATTCCACCAAACACGACGTTGCCAAAGCACTGGCATCCTGGTGAAGAATTTATATATTTCATGGAAGGCTCGGGGGTCATGTGGCAAAAGGATAAAGCGGATACCCAAGTTGAAAAAGGCGACGTTTTCCAGGTGCCTTTAAAGCAGATACATACACTCACGACTGGCGAGTCTGGAGCAAGGGTTGTGGTCTTTCGAGTACATGAAACGGGGCAACCTGTCCGAGTCAATGTGGAAGAATAGCGGTTTGTTCAGATAAGTTCTGATTGTTGTCGAGGATCCCCCAGTCCCCCTTCAAAATGGGGGGCTCAAGCTGGGTATCTTGTTTCTACTTTTGTCGGCTTTACCTGCCCAAATAGTAGGGGGATTCAGCGGGGATCCTTACCCAAACGGTATTGGATTAAATTTCTGGCTATTCGAATAGCATCAAATCCCTAATTCCAGTCTGCTTTAAAACGAAATT
>JASJDH010000560.1 GCA_030065175.1 Leptolyngbyaceae cyanobacterium MO_188.B28
CTCAATCGTATGACTCACTTGGGTATGCCGGATAGCTATGCCTTAAATTCCTAAAACTCCTTCCTCATTAGGAGAATAGTGACCAGAGATAATTCACGCAACAAGGCCCCCTCCAAACCCAATCCTGGCGAATGGAGCCGACAACCGCCCAATCCGCCTATGAAGCTATCGGTGTCTTAAGTTGCCAAGCTCCCTTCAATGTGATCATTCTCGATATGCAAATGCCGGGTATGGATGGCCTTGCTTTAGCCCGTGAAATTCGCGCTAAGCCCTATGGAAAAGACCTTCCTCTGGTGATGCTAACTTCGGTGGGCAGACCCGAACTCGAACTTGAGACGGTTAGCCAAATCAAATTCGACGCCTTTCTCAACAAACCCATTAAACAATCCCACCTCTGCGATGTCCTGACTCAAATTTTTGTGGGTCAGCCTGTCAGAATACAAAAATCCACATTGGATCACCCCGCCTGTTTGGATAGTGCGCTAGCCCAAAAACATCCCCTACGGATTCTCGTGGCGGAAGATAACCTAGTGAATCAACAACTTGCCTGTCAGTGGTTGGGCAAGATGGGCTATCGCCCTGATATGGTGGGCAATGGCTATGAAGCTATCGACGCCCTTAAACGCCAACCCTATGATGTCATCCTGATGGATGTGCATATGCCTGAAATGGATGGCTTGACCGCCACCACTAAGATTTGTGAGCAATGGTCAGAGGGGGAGCGGCCCCAGATTATCGCCTTAACCGCCAATGCTATGAAGGGGGATCGGGAAAGGTGTCTGGCGGCTGGAATGAACAACTACATCAGCAAACCCATCAAGATTGAAGAGCTGGTGAGTGTCCTGAAACAGGCGCAGCCTTTATCGGTGGGACAGTCAGCTCTGCAATCCCAACAACTTGACCCGATGGATGCGATGGATGCGATCGCCGTTCCCCTAGCCGCTAATGAGGTAGAACCTGAAAGGCAGCCAGTTGCTTTGTCCAGTCAACGGAATGATAGTCCTTTGGATAGGGCGATGCTAGAGCCAACCTTAATAGCATTAGGAGGGGTAGAATCAGAGGCCTTCTCCACCTTGCAGCAGGTTTTTCTGACCCAAGCGCCGACATTAGTCACCCAAATTGTGCAAGCTATTCAAACCAATGACCATGAGCAGTTGGAACAGAGCGCCCATACCTTAAAATCGAGCAGTGCGGCGTTTGGCGGCGTAGTCCTTGGAAATCTATGTCAGGCCTTAGAAAAGTCGGCCCGTCAAAAAGCATCGGTGGCGCTTGAGCGCATTGATGAGTTAACCTCAGCCTTTGCAGCGTTCAAAACAGCTTTAGAAGGCTTAAAGTAACGGATGCAAGTCTGCCCATTAAGGCAAATGCCATACATTAGAGTCACAGGACACTTCTCTCCTGTTTATCTTTTTTGCAACACATCTATTTCTTTCGCGTCCGCCTCCGCATAGACATAGCGCGCCCCCAGATGCTGCGCCAGTTTATCAACAATGATTTCCTGACGGTAAGGTTTACTCACAAAATCATCACACCCTACCGATAGAATCATCGCTCGATCTTCCTCAAAAGCACTAGCAGAGAGGGCAATGATGATTGGAGACCGCCCCTTTCCCTTGATTCGTCTGGTTGCTTCATAGCCATCCATAACCGGCATCTGTATATCCATCCAAATCAGATCAGGTCGCCAATCTCGCCAAAGGTCAACAGCTTCCTGACCATTAGCCGCTTCATTAACCTGGAACCCTAGTGAAGTCAACATTTTGACCATTAAGAGACGGTTGATTTTGTGATCTTCGACGATCAAGATGCGATAAACTGGCTGATCTGGCGCTAGCCCAATCACCTTACGAGGTCGTTGAGGCGGTTGCAATTCTGTGGGTTGGGCCAAGCCAACCTGGATCTTAAATTTAAACAGCGCCCCCTGACCTAAGCTGCTGCTGACTGTAATGTCTCCCCCCATCAAGCGGATAAATTGTCGGCTAATGGACAATCCTAAGCCAGTTCCCGCCTGGGACTGCTTACCCGTTTTGCCTTGGGCGAATGCATCAAATAAGGTAGCCTGTTCATCTGGAGCAATACCTGGCCCAGTGTCTTCAACTTCGAAGTGGAGGAATTCGGAATCCGGATTTCGGAATTTAGAATTCGGACCTGCTGACTGCTGACTGTTGGTCAAGACACGAAGCGTTATCGCTCCTTTTTCCGTGAACTTGATGGCGTTGCCTAATAGATTAATCAACACTTGCCGCAGCTTGCCTTCATCCGTGATCACAAATTGGGGAATATTGGCGGCTTTATTAAAAGCAAACTTGAGCCCTTTGGATTCCGCCTGAAACTGCAACATCTCCTGTAGCGTATCCAATAAGTGATGCAGGTCAAAGCTGGTTTCATTCAGGGTGATCCGACCCGCTTCAATTTTAGACATCTCCAGGACGTCATTGATCAATGATTGCAGATGTTCGCTACTGCGACTGATAATGCCTAATTTCTCTTTTTGGTCACTATTCAGAGATGAATCACTGTGCATCATTTCGACAAAGCCGAGGATAACAGCCAGGGGCGTGCGGAGTTCGTGGCTCACCTGCGCCAGGAATTGGCTCTTTGCCTGAGAGGCTGCTTCAGCTTTGAGTTTCTGATGAGATAACTCAAGCCGTTGTTGCTGAAGTTTCAGGATTTGGATGGTTGTAACCAGACTGGCTGAGCCAATGAGGGCGACCAGCGGTGGGATAACCGGAATCCACCAGCCCCTGAGAAAAACAAAATACCCGCCCGCGATCAGAATCCCTCCAGCTAAAAACGTATAAACGCCAAGGGTTGCAAACCGGGTGGAGATCCGGTGCTGTTGTTGATTAACCTCTAACAGCCAACCTATCCCAGCGGCGCCGACGCTAGACCAGACCAACGTCCATAACCACTCGAATGGTTCCGACCAAACTCGAATCAACGGGCGTCCGTCGAGGGCCGCGCTTAATATTTGGCTAGTCAAATTGGCATGAATGACGACCCCCGCGGTCGGTTCGGGGGTATTGCTCAACCGATTACTGTGGGGGGTATAAAACAGGTCATTAAGACTTGGCGCAGTGCTGCCGATCAGCACTAAGCGATCGCGGATCACATCTGGCTCAACTTGTCCGGCGAGTACCGCTGTCAACGACACGGTTCGGAATTTTTCCTGGTGTCCTCGGTAGTTCAGCAGGATTTGGTAACCGCCTGCATTTGTGCGTACATAGCCGCCGTCATCTCCCTTAAAGGGAAAAAAGACCCCTTGACCCAAGCGATAGTGCTTTTTGGTTTGGTCTAGGATTTCTAGGGCAATACCCCGATCCTCAAGATATCCTAATGCTAACTCCACGCCGAGACCAAATCTCAACTGTCCCGTCGATGTGGGATGAGATAACAAAGCGCGACGAACTTTGCCATCAGCGTCCACCAACAGATCGGTCAAACCAACTTGCCCAAGTTCACTCAGTGTGGAAGGGGGCGCCACTGTCCGGCCGATTGCTTTTTCAACCCCAATCAAATGAGGAGTGGATAACATCACCTGGACCCAAGCCTGATGCCCGGGTTCTATGGGCAGGTCACGATAAAAATCTAAACCAATGGCGGCGGGTTGGTGATGATTGAGGATATTAATCAATTCCGCCAGGGTCTCATCGGCCAGAGGCCATTGCCCCAATTGATTAATATCCGTCTCGTCAATCGTAATGAGTAAAAGACGTTCATCAACGGATTCGTTGGGACGCAAGCGAGAATATTGGTCATAGGCCGCCCATTCCAACAGTTGAAGAAGGCCGGTTAGTTTGAAAACCATCACTAATCCCGCAACTGCGGGAGCCGCAATGATTGTAGCGATCCATCTCGTCCAACTCTGCCGCAATTTGGGTCACTCTTCCAGAAAAGGTTCGTTTGCGATCTCTGCTAATCCCTCTGAATTTAGCAAGCTCGACCAATTGAGCGCGATAGCATCGTCATTGGGCTGAGTTTGCCAGAGTCGGGCAAGTTTGTGTAACATATCGTACCAGAGTCCGGCTTGCCCGTATACAATCGCTTGCTGTAATGGCGATTCTCTAACTAATTGAGTTCGTAGGGCGGGACCTGGTTCGATCCGCTGAACTCGCCCGCTGACTATGGGAATATCCGTTTGGGTGGGTTGACAAATCAAGGCCAAAGACCACTGATAGGTGGCCCCCAGTTCTAATGGGGGGCTATCTTCGGGCAGTTTGACAGCCAGGATGCCTTGCGTCTGGGCAAGCGGCGCAAAAGTCTGGTAGACTCCGCGGTTGTTTTCATCCTTTAAGGTAAAGTGCGCCTGGGGAGCAGACGTGGGGGGAATGTAAACCAGGAAAGTGGGATGAGACTCAACGGTCAGTCCAATCTGGGACGTTGGCAATAAGGCCGTTAGCGAGGGGTGATAGGCTTCATCCTGAATACACTTGATGTCGGTGGGTCGCGAGGCTCCCCCTCTGGAGTCATCGACCGATTCATCGGTGGGGGGCTCAAAATGCACAACTGGCATGATGTCAGGGGTAGATTGAGCCCGGCCTGTCAATTGTGATTGGGCTGTTGTGGCTTGGACGAACAATCCGGAGACGCCTGCGGCCATCAGGGATAGGATGCTCAACCTGAGGATCGTGCGGCTGGACCTGGCAAGTTTTTGAATGATCATCAGCTCATCTCCCCGTTCATTTCGTACAAAAGTATGTAATTTTTTATTGGGTTAAATGACGTTTTTGGGAACATTACACTTTTCGTTGAGTTAGAGCTAAAACAGTACTTCTTGGGCAAAAATATCAAATATTTTGATCGCTAGAACTGCCTTAAATTAGCAGCCTAGTATTAATTTATACTTTTCGCTGACACCCCTGGAGTTTCCTTATAACCAATTTCCAATCAAGACAAAGGGGGCCCAGTAAAAGGGATGCTGATAGGCGGATTGGCGCAGGAGCTGGAGTTGAGCCTGGCGCAACGCTTCGGCTTTGGTTATTTCAGGGTGTTGGGTGAGCTGCTGGTAAAATGCAACCATTAGCTGGGCGGTAGAGTCATCGTTCACTTGCCACAGGGTGGCCAGGGTGCTGCGGGCTCCAGAACGGATCGCAAATCCGGCTAAGCCTAAAGCCGCCCGTTTATCGCCTGTGGCGGTTTGGCAAGCACTCAGCACCAGTAATTCAAGGGGATGGGCGATATCTCGTTCTCTGGCCCGCAGGAGTTCATCTAACTGCCTGACATTAATCTGACTATCCCAGGTGACCAGGAATGTGTCCTCGACTTTTGCGCCGTAACGGCCGTGAGTCGCCAGATGCACTACCGGAAATGGAACGGAGTCAATCACCTGCTTCAAGTGGTCTGAAGTGAAGTCCTGATTAAGCAAGACAGTAGAGGGCACTTGTTTAGCAATTTGATTGACCTCGATTTCCACAGCAGGTAGGGCGTTAAAGCCCCGGTGAGATTGGCTGAGTCCAGCCGTCAGGGTCTTCAGTTGTCCAAGTTCCAGAGATCGCGGCTCTAACAGCTGTAAGCCTGGATTAAGGGAGACGTTGTATTTTTCAATCAGATACTGTTGGCCGTCGTGAAGAGCGGCCATAGGCAAGCTGCGCAGGGAACCGTCGAGAACAAAAACCAGGGTTTGAATATCGTTGTCCGCCAGGGCGGTCTCAGCCGGTCGGATCAACCAATCATAAAGTTGTTGGGACAGAGATAACCTGTCTTCGTCGAAAAAGTGAGGATTCAGGTAAAGCCGCAGCTGATCGATCGCCGCTTCAATCTCTGACTGGTGTAAACGGGTTTCGTAGTAATAGAGGGGATGTTCAGCCATTGAGGCGATCACCACTAGTCGATCAGCCAAAATAATGGGATAGATCACCGCCGCCTTGTCATCGACTCCATCAATGGATTGCGGGGTTGCTTGCAAACACGGTTCCCGAAAGTAATTGTAAAGTTCGGCGTACTGCAGGTCCTGAATCAGTTCTCGGGCTGTTTGAAGATTGGCTTGATCTGGGTTTTGGGCCAATACCAACGAGACTAATTCCCGGTAAACGGGCTCCACTTTCTCAGTAAAGGAAAATTGGAAGTCAGGATCGAGGGTAACCAGTTCCTGACGTAGAAATCGCAGTGAATGAACGGCGTCGGTGTAAGCGGCGATCGCCTCTACCGGTTTCCCCTGCTGTTTGAGAATACGTCCCAGTTGCCATTGCCAGGGGGCCTCAATATCCACCCCATTAATTCCCTGAGCCAGATGGATAGCTTGTTCAGTCAAGTCTTTGGCCTCACCCCACTGGGAAGAGACTTCATACAAATGTCCTAACTCTCCCAGAGCATAGGCTTCAGCCCGTTGATCGGGCAAGG
>JASJDH010000561.1 GCA_030065175.1 Leptolyngbyaceae cyanobacterium MO_188.B28
TTTTTCATTGGTGGTAGATCCTTTAATTCATACATAAAGGTTATATCTACCACCTTTTCTGCTTTCATTTATATTTCGGATAGGTCTATTAGGTATTACATTGCTGAATCCCAAGATGCGCCGCCCACTCTACGAGAAGAGTAAGGCGCTGTGTAAGAACAACTTCGGCAGGGCATGAAGAGCCTGAAAAGCTTACACAGCGCTAAAGTATGAAGGTATTTTTGAACGCCCCCTAAGCTCTACATCCTCAACCCACCTCCCTGAGGAAAAAGAGAACCCGCATCACAGCCATTCTCTCTGGAGGGAATTTAGAGCGATGACAATTGATGCAACGCACTAAACCCATTCATCCCTCCATTCAGCAAACCTTCAATATTGATCATCCCTCGTTACTCAAATGACCAATGACCAATGACCAATGACCGAATCTCTCAAAACCCTCTTCCTTATCCCTTCAGTTTGCTTCAAACCCCAAGAATTGACTAACAAAGATCACAAATTAAGCCGGTAACTTAAGCGATCACTTAAAGTTCACAAGTTCCTCAAAATTTTTCCCTAGCTTCAAAGTAAGTAAGCTGTATGCATCCAGTTTGAATCAATCAGCGGCAAGTAGTCTGCATTAGGCAAAGCAACCTCCCTGCCTATCGCCTACCTTCCCAACGCTCCCATTCTTCTTCCCTGTTCCCATGGACTTCAAAGACTATTACGCAATCCTCGGAGTCAGCAAAACAGCCAGTGTAGAGGACATCAAAAAGGCTTACCGAAAGCTAGCTCGCCAGTATCATCCGGACCTGAATCCGGGGGACAAAACCGCTGAAGAGCACTTTAAAGAAATTAACGAAGCGTATGAGGTGCTTTCAGATTCCAAGAATCGTCAGAAGTATGATCAGTTCGACCGATATTGGCAAAGGTCTGCAACCGGAGGAGCGCCCCCAGAAACAGAGTTTGGCGGATTCGATTTTAGCCGGTACAGCAGCTTTGATGACTTCGTGAATGAATTACTGGGTCGTTTTGGCGGAGTAGGCGGGACTGGACGGCGAGTGTATACCTATAGCTCCACAACCGATCAGCCCCATGGTTTTGGCGATTTTGGAGACGTTTTCAACCGCGGCGTTCACTCTCAGGGTCCAGCGCCCGATACTGAAGCAGCTATCGTTCTGACCATGGTCGAGGCGTTCCAGGGCGTACACAAGACGTTGCAATTAGGGAAAGAAACCTTCAAGGTTAGGATTCCTGCAGGCGCTAAACCAGGCAGCCGCATTCGCCTCAAGGGGAAAGGCCAAACCAGCCCATTTACTCATCAACGGGGGGATTTATACTTGACGGTTAACATCGCGGCTCACCCCTTCTTCCACTTTGCTGACAATGATCTTGTCTGCGAAATCAAGATCACGCCCGATGAAGCTGTATTGGGGGCGCAGATTCAAGTGCCCACCCCTGATGGCGGCGTGACCATGAGAATTCCGCCAGGGGTGAACTCAGGTCAGTCTTTACGACTGCGCGGCAAGGGCTGGCCACGCCCTAAAGGGGGACGCGGGGACCAGTTAGTCAAGCTCAAGATTGTGACGCCTAAACATCCCAGTCCGCTGGAGCGAGAATGCTACGAAAAGATCCGAAATCACCGCAGTTTCAATCCCCACGCTGATTTAGAGAGGGTAAGGCTATGAGGTCAGTGAATCTTTCTAAGGTGGTGATTTCGCTAGACGGCGATCGCCTTTATTCATTTGAACAAGCCGCAACCTTAGCTGAAACCTCTGTGACGGTGGTCGAACAGTTTGCCGCCCTCAGCCTAATTGAACCGGAAGGACACATGCTTCGAGCCCGCGATATTGCTCGAGTCGCCCAAGTCTTACGCCTGCGAAGAGATTTAGGGTTGAATCTGGTCGGCGCCGGCATGGTGCTGGACATGGCCCAGGAAATTGCTCGACTACGAGCGCAGTTACAGGCATATCAGTCTTCTTTATCGAGATGATTTCTCACTGAATTGGCTGGGTGATTGAGCCGCTGAATCTTATGTCATATTACTCTTCAAATCGTAAAACGATCACCTTGCTATCAGGCGCTGCTAAGTATTGTTGAGCCGTCGCCTCAATTTTCTGCAGCTGCCCCAATGCTCGTCCACAGGGGAAGCCGTATTTTTCTTGAACCCGGTCGCTCGCTATCTGTAACGATTCCCGTGAGCGTCGCAAAAACTCAGTGACCGTGTAAGCTTCACCGGGTCTAAAGTAGTCTTTCACCACTAAAGATGGTGAATAGCAGGTTTCTGATTGACCATCCGGCCACTCAATTTGAAAGCAAATTTCAGGCATAGGGTTGAAAGAAGCGGCGTCTTTTGGATTATAGTCGCGTCAAATCAATTGGATGGCGGCTAATCATCTCTTGGTGCAAGCTGCTGATAGAGATCCAGGTGCATTTGGGCCGATGTGCGCCAATTGTATTTGCTCACAATCGGGTGGCTACAGCGAACCAGATGATGGGCGATGTCAGGATTGACCATGTCTATCATGGCGGCGGCGATCGCATCCACATCCCTAGGCTCCACTAACATAGCTTCTTGCGCCGTTAGAAACTCTGTAAATGGGGCTTGGTTAGACGTTAACACGGGTAAACCAGAAGCAATCGCCTCCAGCACCACCAGTCCCCACCCCTCTTGAACTGAGGGAAATACAAAAGCGTCCGCCAATCGGTAAAGTCCTGGCAACGCTTCATCAGGTATAACCCCTGGCGACACTAGCGCATCTTCGAGCCCATAGGCGCGCGCCATTGACATAAATTCTTGACGGTAGTCTTGGTAGTCAAACAGGGTCGCCCCACCCACAATCACTAACTGAGCCTGAGGCTGTCGCGATCGCACTTGACGAAACGCTTTTAGCAGATTGATGGAATTCTTACGGGGCTCAATGCCGCCCACCGTCAGGTAAACTGGGTCGCCATGAATGCCATAAGCATCAGCCAGCGCAGGCTCTGACCCATCAGGTCGAGGCGAAAACCGACGATTAACCCCATTAATCACTCGATGAGCCTGAACGCCATATTCCGCCGCCAGGACCCGTCGCCACACTTCACTCACACATAAACACCGATCCGGCTGGTAGATAGATTTCTCCTGACAGTCCCGCAAATAAGGACTCTGAAAATCTTCAATATGATGAACAGTGCGGACAAAATGGGGAATGCGGCCCTGTGCTTTTAAACAGGCTAAGGCGTTTGCGCTGAGGCAATCTTGAGCATGATAAATATCGTATTGTTCTTGATGCTGTTCAAAAAAATGGACAAACTCCCCAATGCGTTGTCGAATCAGTTGATCTATCCCGCCATGGCAGGACTGAGCTGAAATCGCAGTGGTTTTAAATGCCACTGAACGATGAAAGCCTCTCCCCTCTTTATCCAGCGCAAACACCCAGGGTTGATGGGCAAGATCCGCCAGCGCTTGAGCCAGTTCCAACGTATGGATAACGCTGCCGCGCGGCTTAGTAGAATAGGTCAGTAGGGCGATTCGAAGGGACATTAAGTCTGTTCAAGTCTGTGAATGATTTCCAAATCCCGTCAAAGGATTCGCCAGGTCCCAAAACAAACACTGTTCCGACAGTCGTTGAAACAATACCTGGGACCCCGTCGTCATCTTGCCAATTGCCTGACAGGTCAAACCATGGGGCCGGAACAGGGCCTCTACTTTGGCAAGATTCTCCGGCGGAACACTCAGCAGAAAGCCAAAGCTTGGAAAGCTCGTGAGCCACTTGCTCCACGGGACATCTGCCGGGCGCGGAATCTGGTCGATGTAGAGAATAGCGCCACAGCCAGATGCTTCAGCCAACATCAACACGGTTCCAGCCAGCCCCCCCATACTAATATCTTTCCCGGCATTGCACAGTTCTGATCGAGCCAATTCGGGCAGTTGGGCGAGGTGGAGTCTCAGCTGTTCCGAATTGGTCTCCGTCGCCGCATTCCAAAACGGGTAGTCGCCATAGTAACGTCCCTCTAGATTCACCACCATCACCAAGTCATCCCCCGGCTGAGCCCCAAAGCTGGTAATCAGTTGTTGCGCCCGGCCCAATATAGCTACGGCAAGGCAGTTGTAGGGACTACCGCAGTTTGTATGTCCGCCTACAATGGGGACTCCATAAGCTTGCGCAGCCGCTTTCATGCCCTCCCATAGCAGCTGGCTCTCTTCCACTGACTGACTCCATAGGGCGTCAACTACGGCTATCGGCGCTCCGCCCATCGCCGCAATGTCAGACAGGTTAACCATGACCGCACACCAGCCAGCAAACCAGGGGTCTTGTGTGACTAACTGAGGCCACAGCCCTTCCGCCGCCAACAGCAAATACCCATCTCCATCGGGAATAGCGGCGCAGTCATCTCCCAGGCGAATGGGCTCAGCGTCCATGCCCTGGGCGTATTGACCAATCGCTCTGGCGGCTGTTTGAATATCTTGTTTACCCAAGATACCCTTAGAGGCGTGTAATGAGGCAATGAGATCAGGCAGCACAGAAAATCCTAAGCAACGCGCGCAGTGGATTGTAATGGAACGGGAAGAAGAGGAAGTGATGGACGGCGCTGATCGGCGGCGGGATAAAACTCCAAATCGGCCTCCATCAAATGATGAGGCCGTCCTAAAATTTCAATCTCCTCCAGACTGTTCCAGTGCAGTCGAGTGAAGAACTGGACATTTTGCAACTGCACCGTGGCCAAAAAGCGATCGCACCCCCAAGCATTCGCCGTCGTCACTGCCTTTTGAATCAGCCCCTTGCCAATGCGTCCCATCCGACGAAAGTCGGGATGGACTCCTAAACGGCCACCGTACCAAAGTCCTGGCTGCTTTTCATAGATCCGAACAACTCCCACAACATGATCCGCCTGCTCAGGCGTATGGACGACGGCCACAATTGGGTAGGCGACATTATCCAAAGCATCCTGATCGTTCTTTTCAAAGAGACCTTGTTCATCGCAAAAGATCTGTTTTCGGAGCCCAAAGTAATCAGAAACCTCTGTTTCTAAGAGGGCTAGTTTGAAGCTATAGGACCGTTTCACCATGATTTATCGCTTAAGTATCTAAATTTGGCCGCCCTTCAAACATTGACAACGCCGAACAAGCGCCACACTTTGCGCAGCCTGCCTTGATATCGCTTGACCGCAAATTCGCCCGCCTTAGCTGATGTCCGATCGCTTGATAAATTTCGAACATAAACTCACTGCCTGGCGGCGCATGATCAGCTAGAGGCGTCCCTACAATCGGCACAAAAGGAACGACAAAGGGATAAACCCCGATATCAATCAGGCGCTCGCTAGTTGTCAGCAATGTCTCCTGGCTATCGCCCAACCCAGCCAATAGATAGGTGCTGACCTGACCCCGGCCGAATATCTGCACAGCCGCAACAAACGCTTCAAAATAGTAAGAAAGCGGCACCCTGGCCTTCCCCGGCATAATGTTCGCCCGCACCTCTGGATCGACCGCTTCCAAATGCATGCCCAAGCTGTCGACGCCAGCGGCCTTCATGCGCTCAAACCAGAAGAAATCATTGGGAGGTTCGCACTGGGCTTGCAAAGGTAAATCAACCCGACACCGAATCGCCTTGGCGCACTCTGTCAGATATGCAGCCCCCCGATCCGTCGTATTTGGGGTTCCGGTGGTCATGATCATGTGCTCCACCCCATCCAGTCGCACCGCTGCTTCCGCCACTTCCGCCAGTTGCGCTGGCGTCTTCTGAGCAATGGTCCGACCCGCATCCAGCGATTGACCAATGGCGCAAAATTGACAGGCGGTTTTGCGATTTTCGTAGCGGATACAGGTTTGTAAAACAGTGGTGGCTAAAACATTACGACTGTGGAGCAGGGCGATTTTCCAATAAGGAATCCCATCAGCGGTTTCCAGTCCGTAAAACTGAGGCTGCTTAGGAAAATCCAGCGAGGCGATCACTTGGCCATCTCTGGTGAGAAAAGCCTGGCCGCTGGGATCATAATTAACGCTGTAGGGGGACTGTGCGGCGCTATCAGTGTAGATCGGCGCCATTATAGTCGTTTCACCAATCGTCACAGCCTTGTGATCGGAGGGGCCAGCCCCCCCCTTACGACCCGATGCGCCAACAGCGTCGGAGACAAATTTCAGTCCATGGGTCTGAAGTTCGGTAATGACCCTCTGTGAATTCATGGGTTTAAGCTTGGAATATCACTGAAAAGAGCAGTCGGACATAAAGTGTTGACTAGGCGGCGGAGACTCGGTTTAGGGAAGTGCGTCAAAATAAAGTCCCAGTAAAAGGCAGTGGATGGGTGGATGGGTGGATGGGTGGATGGGTGGATGGGATTTTATTTATCTGCAGATCC
>JASJDH010000562.1 GCA_030065175.1 Leptolyngbyaceae cyanobacterium MO_188.B28
ATTTCCGAGAATAAATTTACCAAAATGCGATAGCCCCCTCTCGGAGGGGGTTGGGGGGTGGGTTAGCCGGGATACTTCAGACAAACCCACCCCTAACCCCTCTCGAGAGGGGAACTTGAAAAAACATTAATGGTATTTTCTTTCCTGGAAATCGCCTTATATTAAGCTGGAATACAGGAGACAGAACACAGCTCATGCCCGACTTCTACCCCCTGTACTCTGTATTCCTCCCCCACTGGATTTTCCCAGTTTAAATTACACGCCTTAATTACACGCCTTGACTCATACCTGTATCAGCAACGCTCGAATTTATCGAGGAAACTGATCAAACGGCTACGACCTGTGCATTTAGACCCAGCAGACTAGATTCTGTCTCTTGCCAAACCCTTCCGTCTAAAGCCATCTGTTCAATTAGGCTAGCCAATCGAAGTGCTTTCAGCGCCTGCTCCCCGCCGACAGAAGGCTGTTCTCCGCCCCGAACACAATTGACGAAATGCTCTAATTCAGCATGAAGCGGTTCAACATTGCTGGTATACACCTTTTCAATCAAGCCATCTTGACGATATAGCACTTGACCATAATCTGACGTGCAGTTTGCTGTCACTTGACGATGAATCAGAATTTCATTGTTAAGGAAATCGGCTTCAGTCAGAGAATTTTTACAGTGGGCGGCAATGGTGCGAATCTTCCGATGGGTGACTTTACTGGAGGTTAATGTTGCGACAATGCCATTGGCAAAGCCGAGGGTAGCGGTTACGTAGTCTAAGTAGCCAGAATCAGCCGCACGACTACCGCTTGCCGTTAATCTGACCACGGGAGCGCCCGCCAGTTCCAACAGCAAGTCAATATCATGGATCATCAGATCCAGTACGACTGAAACGTCATTCGCCCGCTGAGAATACGGACTCATCCGGCGCGCCTCTAGAGCCAGTAATTCTTCGGTCTTAAGCACCTTATGAAGTTCCTGGAAGGCCGGATTAAATCGTTCGATGTGGCCGACTTGTAAAATTCGATTTGAGGCCGCAGCTGCATTGACTAACGACTCAGCTTCTGAAATAGATGCGGCGATGGGCTTTTCAATCAGAACATGAACCCCTGCCTGTAAACAAGTCATCCCCACTTGGTGATGAAGACGCGTCGGCACAGCGACACAAACAGCATCGACATGCTCCAGCAAATCCTGGTAGGTTTCAAAAAATCGGACGCGATACTTTCCTGCTGTATCTAGACCTCTTTCAATGCTCACATCCGAGATGCCGACCAACTCCACATCTTTAAGGCGACTCAACACTCGAGTATGATGCTGACCCATATTTCCGACTCCAATCACTCCAACCCGAATGGGCTTAGGATGATTTCGGGAAGGATGGGGATCAATATTTGTGATAGTTAATCTCTCCTGCACACCTTTTCTCCTTCAATGTGGGGTTCGGTTGGACCGGTCTTTGAAACTGGAGGTTTTTAAATCTAAAATCATCTTGAAAATCATCCAGATATTACCACAATGCATCTTTTTGTAAAGAATCCGATAGTTCATTAGGGGGATTGCAAAACAATGTGAAGCGTTGCCTTCTCTATGCCATTGTGATGATTGCTGACATCTTCACAAAGCTTATTAGGGCAGTTATCGATCTGTCTGAATTGGGACAATCTGGCAGAAGCGGAATACAGAATACAGTTAAGAACTGTATTCTGTATTCCGCTTCCAAGAAAATTTCACGCTTTAAGTTGATAGTCTCACTAAGGAAATTCTTTGCCAGAGGAATCGCTCAAAGTTTCTATTGCGCCTACATCAGAATTGACGGAACTGGGGCGGTCAGTGGAGACGGCGTCCAGTAACTCTGGTTTAGCTTTAAGAAATGGGGGCGGTTCTAGCCGATGTACCATAATTTCTCTCAGGCGCGGCCCCTCAGCTTTTAAAACGATGAGTTCTAGGTCTTCATAGACGAGTCGTTCCCCTTCCCCTGGAATTTTCTGCATTTGGTAAATTAGGAAGCCCCCCAAGGTTTGATAATCTTCGGTCAGGGGCAAATTGACATTGAGTAGTTCATTGACTTCTTCAATATCTGTTTGAGCTTGGACTAAATACGTTTGTTCATCCAATCGCTTGACATTAACATTGGACTGTCCTTCGGCCTCGTTAACATCGCCAATGATCTCCGCGGTTAAATCTTTAATAGTGACTAATCCGGCAGTTCCCCCAAATTCATCAACCACAATCACCATTGCTTGTGCTGAGCGTTGCATGAGTTGGAGCAGTTCATGCAACGGCATGTATTCGGGAACAAATCGAGCGGGGCGTATCCAAGGTTGGATGGGACTATCCATATCTAGAAGGTTTTTAGCTAGGGGGTGGGCTAATTCCTTGAAATAGATAATCCCGCAGATATCGTCTAAAGATTCCCCCATCACTGGATAGCGAGAATGTTCTGAAACGACAATTTCATCCAGTAACGTCTGAAAACTTGCCTGCTTGGTGACGGCGGCAATGCTTGTGCGAGGCACCATCACTTCGCCAGCAGTCACTTCTCTAAATTCGAAGACATTGTTGAGTAGTTCTCGCTCCTCTTCCTCTAGCCCTGGAGATTCAGTTGATGTACTGATAATTAGCTGTAATTCTTCCGGAGTGACGCGGTTATACCATCCTTGCCCCGTATACTGAATTCCCACTAAACGGAGTAATAACCGGGTCGATTGATTCAGAATCCAAATAAAGGGATTGAATAACCGGGCGATCGTGAGGCTAGGGGTTCCGAGAACCCGGGCGAGTTGTTCGGGGTAAAGTAAAGCGACGGACTTAGGGCAGAGTTCGCCTAAAACAATTTGTAAGTAGGCAATCAAAAAGAATGCCAAGGGTATCGAGACCGAATGGGCCAGGATGATTGCTGTTTGACCTATCAGCGGCAACTGACTGATCCAATAGGCCAACAGCAAAGCCATAGTATGTTCCCCTATCCAACCTAGCGCCAGACTGGATAAGGTGATGCCTAATTGGGTGGTGGATAGCAGCCGTTCAATGCTTCGCTGTAGGCTCTGGACCGGTTTCGCTTGTATATCCCCGGCTGAAACCAGCTGATTAATCCGCGATCGCCTGACTGAAACGATAGAAAACTCTGCGGTTACAAAAAAAGCATTAATCCCGATCAGAACAAAAACGGCGAGTAAACGGGCGGCAATATCTTCCCCAGTCAGACTAGGAGGGGGGATTGCAGCCAAGTGAGCAAAACCTAGGAGAGTCATTTGGACGGTTCAAAGGTTTTACTCAGAAACATTAGCGCGGTTAGGGGCTGTATCTTGAAGATTACCTTCAATCCGAGCCTTGACGCTTTTCAAAATATCCTCTTCGTGTAGGATGACCAAACCTGCTCCTCGGTGAGGATTGTCCCCATAATTAGTGGGTCCGCTGGAAGGACGAGCATCAGGCTGTCGGACCCCTATCAGAGCTGTCCGCCCTAAAGCATACCCCCAGGATGCGCTGACAATCCCCGCGCCAAACATGAGCGACAAAAGGATGAGGGTGAATGCAAATGCAGGATTTAGCCTCATTTCTGAAACCTTAATTAAAAAGTTTAAATCAATCAAAACTTTAGATGAATGCGCTTGGATAGCGGTGTGGATGAAAAAAGAACTACAAAGGATACGTTCGCTAAGCCTTGAAAGTAATGTGTGTCAATTTTCATAGATGGGCTTTCATCGTCATGGTCGCCCCTCCTAGCCTATACCGTATCTTTTTGGAACCGTGCGCAACACCCGCGAAAACCAGCATAGATTTAGCGTCTACTTCGTTTGAGATATTTTCGTAGTATAAGCGGGAAATAATCTTAATGCTTTTCCCTTAAAACACCTTTAGATCGTAAGAGTCAGGATAAAATGTATAAAAGATAAGCTAAAGCCAGGGTTGGCCGAGCGGATTAGGCAGCGAACTCATAATTCGCCTTAGGCAGGTTCGACTCCTGCACCCTGGATTCTTCAAGACTTATAAGGCATCCCTGCCTTAGTGAGCATCTCTTAATTGATGGGTATCCCTTAAAGAGGACATTTACCTTGGCCCCGCTCTCTCGCCCAAAGTTCGAGGGGAAAATTAGCTAACCGCTTGTTCTCTCTACCCCAGCAGGATGGCGCTGGTGAGGTTGACATTTCGATACATTCCGATGCTCGCAGGAGGTAGGTGTCATTAACGCGTAGGTGGGAATCGATCCAAAAATATCGGACAAACGGAGTTAACCTCAGATTGTCCTCCCAAAATAAAAAGAGGATGGTTTTCCGTTGTTTAACCATCCTTGAACATTTTTACTGATTAAGAGGCGTGGGTGACGAGCTAAAGAGGGTTGGTGACGAGTAAACCAGTCCAACTTGTTGACAAGGAAGCTAATGGCGAGAGCGCCGCCTTGACACTGTTGATTTCGGAACCCCTATTAACCCTTAGCCTATTCCTTTTACTTTTACTTTCCTAATTTTCTTCTCATTGAATGGAGATTTCTTGGAATACCCACTTCCTAAAATTACTGAATGGGTAACCGTTCGAATACCAATTCTCCGCCAATTGCCCGACTATTGATTTGAGACGTTGGTATAAGCTGCACTGATGTGTTGTAGGGATTGCGTAGATCGGGGACGCGCAAATAGGGATCGCTAGTGTTCTGAAGCGCCGACCACTCCAGATAGGATTGATGGAAAGCTTCAGTGTCCCGCTGAATTTCTAGATCCGCAAAACCCGCGCTAGTAATTCCTCCAAATCCAAAAATAAATTGAATTTGTCGGCCGATCGATCGATTACTGAAAGAGTTACCAGAGTCATGATTAATAATGTCTTCCGCAGCTTCCGGAAGTGTGTCGATCGGTTGCAATTGAGCAGCGGCTGATGTGGCTAGCGTGGTAGAAGCCGCTATCATAACAACTGCCGTACTGATGAAACTCTTGGCGCATACGCCCATAATGCCTACTCCTGAAATCTTTTGTCTGTGGGAACCCATCCTGGCCTTTGCATATGATGGAATTGTATTGGATGCGCTCAAATTTGGCATCTCCAAACTCTAAGTATTCCTGCTTATCTCCCAGAAAAGATTCGTTAATTACAAGCTACTTATACCTGAAATTAAGCCCATAAGTTTAGATGCACTTCCCACAGCAAACGACTCAATGTTAAATTCGCAAAGAACTATGGCAACTCTATGGCAACCTTTCCTTTTTTAGAAGTCGATTCGACTGCATCCTTGGCGATCGCAGATCTTTCCACAGTCCGTCAACAACTCTTAGATTTGTTCTGTCAGTATGCCTATAAGGAAGGTGAGTTTTTACTCTCATCTGGCCAGGCCAGCAACTATTACATCAACGGTAAGCAAGTCACTCTCCATCCCCAAGGCGGATTGATGGTTGGGCGAATCCTGCTGGACAGGCTGCCTAAGGATACTCAGGCAGTGGCGGGATTGACGTTGGGGGCTGACCCGATTGTGACAGCGGTGAGTGTCGTGGGCGCCTATTGCGATCGCCCGGTTATTCCCCTGATTGTCCGTAAGGCGGTCAAAGGGCACGGCGCCAAAGCCGCCATCGAAGGCCTAACTCTGCCGACGGGCTCCCCGGTTGTGGTCTTAGAAGATGTGGTGACAACGGGACAGTCGGCTTTGAAGGCTGTCGATCGATTACAAGAAGCGGGGTACAGCGTCAAGGAAGTGATTGCCTTAGTGGATCGGCAACAGGGTGGCGCAGAGCTGTATCTAGAAAAGAAATTGAAGTTTCAATCCATTTTTACCATCCAGGATCTCAAAACCCGTTGGGCGGAGATGGAGGCGGAGCGTGTGAGCGCCTAATAATGAGGGAAGGGGGAAGCAGGAGGGCAGGGGGAGATAGGGGGGTGGGGGGCAGGGGAAGCAGGGGGAGATGTAGAGACGTGACATGTCACGTCTGGGGAATTTTGGGGACGGGATAGGGAAGAGGGAAGAGGGAGGATAAAGCAATTCCCGCTTGTGTTGAATACATCTCAGTTAGGACAGGTTACAGGTTATAGGTTGTAGTCAATGCAAAAGAGAATCGCTATAGAAATTGGGTGAAATTTTGACTCAGAAACAAAGCCCTTTCAGCATTTCGGCGGCGGGTTAAGCCCGCTAGCACCCGACCGCCTGCTTTATTCCAACGCGGGAATTGATTGGCTGCGCCCGAATAGTCTCTCTGATTTAACAGCCTGAGCAAGGTGGAGCTTCAACGTTGGCTCCCAGGCCCTAAGAAGCTCCACCTTGCTCAGGCTGTTAAATCAGAGAGACTATTCGGGCGCAGCCAATCAATTCCCGCGTTGGAATAAAGCAGGCGGTCGGGTGC
>JASJDH010000563.1 GCA_030065175.1 Leptolyngbyaceae cyanobacterium MO_188.B28
CCGCCAGATACTTACCCCCTGTTTCGCTGCGGTTTTGGCCTGTCCATACCGCCTGCTGTTGCTCTAGCGCCTGCTGAATCTGTTCCACCGTAGACAGCTGATCTACAATGTGAGCGATCGCGGCTGCCCCGTTCTGAGTTTGAGCAGAGGGGACAGGGTCGAATGTCGACTCTGGCTGGGTTACAGAGGATTCAGGCTGATATCGAATGGATTCACACGCAACAGCCGGGAATACAAACTGCTCCCCCTCGGCTGTTGAGTGTTTGAACTCACGACCCACTTGATTCAGAAATGCGCCGATGGGTAGATTCTTAGCGGTGGGGCGGTAGGGGACAATAACCTGGTTAATACCCTGCTCTCTAGCGATCGCGCCTAAGTGGGCCAGCATCTGATGCTCCACTCCGCGTCCTAAAACCCGGCAGCTGAGCAGGAAGGTGTCGACCTCTAGCGCATCTGAGGTCGCCTTGAACAGAACAACGCCCACTAACCCGTAATCGCCAAATCGATCTTTGACCTCGACAGTCAAGCAGGTATAGGGCTCGTTCTGGCAGAGCGCCTGAATCTCACCCTCGCTGCGGCGAATTGTCGTGGCGTTGAATTGATTGGTCCGCTGTGTCAGTTGCGCCACCCGTCCAAGTTGCTGGGGTTGCATAGGAGTGATGGAAATCTTCAACGCTAAGCTTTCTAGAAACTCGGTCAGGGTTAATGACTGCTGCAATTGTTGGCGCTGTATATTCTGCTGATATAACTCAGTCCGTTGTCGGTCGGCTTCCGTCGCCTTAAGCTGGTCGAACGCCCAAACATGGCTGAGAAAGTGAGGAAAATGATCGAGCTGACTGGGTAATTGCAGGGTTAATACTTGGGGGCAATGGGCCTTGACTTCGGCGCACTCTACCGGATTGTCATCTAAGAAGACGAAGCTCTCTAATCCCAGATTGAGCTGTTGAGCTAAGGCTGTTATATTCTCCGATTTAGGCCGCCAATTAATTTGATGCGCCACGATATGGTCTAGGGTCAGCGGCATGTCCGATCGCTGCTCAAAGACCCCCAGGACATCGGCCTCAACATTTTTGCTACAGAGACACAGCAGCATCCCTTGTTTCGCCTGCGCCGCCATAAACGCTTGCAGTTGGTGATGGGCGGGTGTCAACTCAACGCCCGTTGGCCCCACTTCACCACAAACCCCTTTCCAGAGGGTATTGTCGCAATCTAGGACAATCACTTTGAAAGGTGGGCGATGCAGAGCGTGCAACTTACGAGCAAGGCTACTGCCTAAGGCGGTAAAGAACTCGGCTGTATAGGGAATATGACCCTGTTCATCGGCAAAGGCGTCATGAATGTGATCGACAGGATAGGCCGCCATCACCTCACTAGCAGGCAGCACATGAACCGTGTTTACAGCATCCAGCTCAGTTTGAATTTGAGCTTCTAGACGCTGGATTAACGGGGTGTATTGGAGGTTAGCAGAGGGGCAAATTCCCAGAAGATGGGGAATAGTCGATTGACAGGATTGTTTGAGCGTTTGAATCAGTTCCGCCGTCGTCTGGGGCAGCGTCAACTCAAGCTCTGCCCCATCAGAGGCGGGCGCATGGCGGATCCAATCTTCTAATCGCACCAGCACAATATTAACGCCCGTCTGGTTTTGACTGAGGAGACTCTGGGGATCTAAGAGTTGTTGAAAGACTTGATTGTAGGGCGCAAATTCTACAGCCCACGCAGAGTCCAGTTCTTGCCCCCAGAACTGTAGCGTATCCGCCACAGGCTCAGCGGTAAACGTGGCGCTGATCGCAATCTTCAGTTTCGTCTCTGATTCGGGCTGATTTGTCTTTTCTAGTTTTGGTCCATTGACGCGATCTTCACGAGCGATGACGGCACATTGCTGAACTTGTTCATGCCGGTTGATCACCGCTTTAAGTTCATCCAGGTTGACCCGAAACCCCCGGATTGTCTCCTGATGCTCTACACGTCCTCGCCACTGGATTTGACCGTCGGGGAGATGGCAGGCTATGTCTCCGGTTTTGTAGAGACGGGGTGGATGGGTGGATGGGTGGATGGGTGGATGGGTGGATGGAGAAGACGTGGGGGATAGGGGAGATGGGGATGACTTCTGATTTCTGACTTCTAGTGGAAAGGGATTCGGAATAAACGCGTCTGTTGTCAATTTAGACTGATTCGGATCGGCCTGATCCAAGTCAATCCCACCGATATACACTTCACCCGGAACGCCAATGGGGACTGGATTGAGGTACTGATCGAGCAGGTAAACTTGTGGGTTGGGTGTCTGAGTCCCCAATACCGGCTGAAGCCTCTGCGCGATAGGGTTGTCTGGCTGGATATGGCTCCACTCACCCAGGCGTTGGGCTTGTTCAGCAGGGGTTAATAGCGAAAGGTCTGACAGCAGTTGGTCGGGGTTTGCAACTATTCCTTCTAGTAAAGTTTGAAAATGACCCGCCATACGCTCGATGGTGGACCGATCAAACAAATCAGCGCTGTAGACCCATCCGCCTTTCACCCCGTCTATGTCTTCCCAAAGGTGAACTTCCAAATCAGACCGGACTGTCCCCGTATCCAGATTCGCTGTGGGGCTGATGGTGAGATTGGGCAGCTCTGTCGAGGGCAAAGGAGCGTTTTGCAGCTCGAACACCACTTGAAACAAAGGGTTACTGTGCAGCGCCCGCTCTGGTTGTAGCGCCTCAACCAGAATTTCAAACGCCAGCGCTTGATGCGCATAGGCTTCGAGCGTCATCGCCTGCACTTGCGCCAGCAAGTCTCGAAAACTTGCCCCCTCTGAAAATTGGGTGCGCAGCGCTAGGAAATTAGCGAAGAAGCCCATCAGCCCCTCTAGCTCGGGGCGATCGCGGTTAGCAATCAGAGAACCCACGACAATGTCCGACTGACCGCTGTAGCGATGCAGCAAGAGGTTAAATGCGGCCAGCAGGGTCATAAATAGCGTGGTTCCTGACGCTTGACTCAGGGATCTGAGCTGCTGGGTCAGGGCCGGATCGATGTGGAAGGATACCGTGTCGCCTCGAAAGGTCTGGACAGGGGGTCGGGGGCGATCGCGGGGCAACTCCAATAGAGGGGGAATCCCTTCCAATTGCTGCTTCCAGTAGCTGAGCAGTGTCTCTTGCCGTTCTCCCTGCAGCCATTCCCGTTGCCAAACGGCATAGTCCGCATACTGAATAGGAAGGGCGGGGAGTGGGGAAGGCTCACTACTGACGAGGGCGTCATAGAAGAGACCTAACTCTCGCATTAAGACCCCTAAGGTGAACCCATCCGAAACAATGTGATGAATCACCAGCACTAGCACATAAGAGGATTTCTCCAATTGCAGCAGGGTTGTCCGAAGTAAGCGATCGCGCGTCAAATCAAACGGTTGCTGCGCTGACTCAGTGGCCAACCGCTGGATCTCGGCTGTCTGTTCTGATGTTGAGAATCCTTGTAAATCAATGATGGATAAGGGTAGAGTCGAATGGGGATGGATTACCTGAACCGGTTGCCCCTCCATCGTCTTAAATGTGGTCCTTAACACCTCGTGACGACGAATGATTTCGTTCAGGCTTTGCTCCAGAGCCGCCACATCCAAAATCCCCTCCAGTTGAACAGTGGCGCAGATGTTATAAAACGGGTTATTGGGGTCTAACTGGTGGAGAAACCACTGCGCTCGTTGATTATAGGAGAGAGGCGGGTGTTCTGTGGTTGTTCTGGGTGCGATCGCAGCTTCATCTGCAGCCAGATCAATCCCTTCTTCTTCAAGTAAGAGCGCCAGCAGCTCATCTTTATCTTGCGCCAGTTCAGCCTCTTTAATGAAGTCTTTCCGTTCCATACCTCTTTCCCAAACAGCGTAACCAATTACAAGTGACAAATGACAAGTCACTAATCAAGATTTGTCTTTTACCCTGTGTCAGTTACTGCATGACTCGAATAGACTTTTCGCAAAATCAGCCAAAAGCCTTGGAATAAATCTATAAATGAATTCGGACCTTCTCAATTACGAAGGTAATGCAATGTATTCACTAACAAATAAAGATGACAAAGTCGGGACAAAAAATGGTTAATTTTACGGTTCTAATAGACTATAAAAGTGACAAAGTCGGGGCAAAACGTCACTACTTTTACAGTCCTAATGGAATGCACAGTCTATTTAGCAAATGAAGGGCGATAAATTCAGGACAGAATAAGGATTATTGACACTGATTATCCGATGCTCAACAAGTGTTGCGCGCCCACAGTGGGCAGACACTGCAGCGAGTACAGCGGGCCAAGGCAGTACCTTTCAAGTTCAACTGCCGCTACAGAAATAAGCAGCGTCTTAGCCGCGCCCTAAACTGTAGTGACGTCATTCAGCTAATTTCTTTTTTTCCTATATTGTTGCTTCGGACTACGGGGTCTATCCAATCTACTTACCTGTTCAGCAATGGCGCTGATTTGATTGATAATTTTTGAGGTGATATCAAAGGGCGGTTGATAGGACATCTATTAAGTATATATTGCCTTTATCCGCCTAACCAAAGGCCCCGGCGCAAACGTCAATAGCTCTGCTGGCAGTTGCATGAGGGGATGCGGAGGGTGCGATCGCACGGTAGCTGGTGTAGAGTGAGTTAGCTCTAATCGAGTCCCGCTAAAAAATCTTGCGCCTGAACAATCGTTGGCGGTGCGATCGCTAATTCCCCATCGGTCACGATAACCGAGGCGATTCCAAGTGTGGTGTGGTGATGGGTGCGATCGCAGCAACTGAGCAAGGTGGTTCAGCAAGATGCCTGTCTGCTTAAAATCGAAATTTCAAGTGTATGACTTGAAGTAACTAACCAGTGCTGCCCTGGCAATCCAACCATGACCGATGTTTTTATCTCTTATTCCCGCAAAGACAAAGAGTTTGTTCAGGTTCTCCATCAGGCCCTGGCGAAAAGCAAGTATGAGGCTTGGGTGGATTGGGATAATATTCCCCTGACAGCGGACTGGTGGGACGAAATTAAGTCAGGCATTGAAGCGGCGGATACCTTTGTATTTGTCATCAGTCCAGACTCCGTTTCTTCAAAAGTGTGTGGTCGGGAAATCGACCATGCAATGGCTAATAATAAACGGCTAGTGCCCATTGTGCGTCGGGACGGATTTGATACGAATCTGATGCATTCAGAGTTGAGAAGACATAACTGGTTATTTTTCAAAGAAGATAACGATCTTGATGTGGCTCTTCAGTCTTTAGTTAAGGCGCTAAATACTGATCTAAATTATGTCAGAGCCCATACGCGGGTGCTGGTAAAGGCATTGGAATGGGAGAAAAAGCATCGTAGGGACGACTTGTTGTTGAGAGGGGATGATCTAAAAGAGGCAGAACAATGGCTTGCAGATGCTCTTCAGGTAAATCATGAGCCATTGCCTACCGAGCAACATAAAACCTACATCAGTAAAAGTCGAGAAGTTGAGGTAGCGAATCAACGCTTAGTTGCAGCTGGAGAGAAAGCAAAACGCCGTGTTCGTATTGGCGCCGGGATATTAGCTGGAACTGTGGTCGCCGCTATTGCAATCATATCCTTCGCCCAACATAGTCTACAGCGATCAAACAAATTTGCTCGACTCGAACAAGATGCCATCAGCGCCCTACAACAGTTTGAATATCAAGAGATAGAAGCCTTGCTGCAGGCAATGAACGCCGCAGAAGATTTGAAGCAGTTGATGGGAAGTGGAGATAAGCCGCTACGGTACTACACACCTCACAATGCACCAAGGGTTTTACAACAGATCTTAGATCGCATTTCTCAAAAAAATAAGTTTTCAAATCATGCAGAAGCCTTTTTAGATCATGCTATTTCCGTAACATTTAGCCCAGATGGAAAAGCTCTGGGTATTACAGGAGTTGATGGAAAAGCAACCTTAAAGACCCCTCAAGGAATTGATTTAACTGACCTAAATGGACATTTTG
This sequence comes from Leptolyngbyaceae cyanobacterium MO_188.B28, assembly GCA_030065175.1. GTDB lineage: Bacteria > Cyanobacteriota > Cyanobacteriia > Phormidesmidales > Phormidesmidaceae > JAKSDM01. The sequence goes on from JASJDH010000563.1 coordinate 5,924, forward strand.
AAGATGTCTGGCAGGCAGAATTTAGTCCCGACGGGCAAATGCTTGCCACCACCTCTGATGATATATTTCGTCTTTTGAGTCGCAATGGCGCCCTCATTAAAACACTAGAGCACCCTTCGGGAAGAACAGGAAGAATTGAATTTAGCCCTGATGGAAAATACATGGCCATTTCTGGCTGGGATAAAGATCTAATATCTCTTTTAGATAATGTCGGAAATCCTATTACTGATATCAATGCTCAAAAGGCTTGGTGATGCAGAAAACTCCTGAAAGCATTGATATATAAGCAGTCACACTGGAATATGACTGACAGGAAGGGGAATGGTATAGGATGCTTAAGTTCCCCAACTCAAAGCACCACCATGTCCCCTCCCCAGCTC
>JASJDH010000564.1 GCA_030065175.1 Leptolyngbyaceae cyanobacterium MO_188.B28
GCTCGGTTAGGGGGGTATCTGGAGCATCGTCGTAAAACGCCTATTGGTATTCAGGTGCTCTGGCGAGGCTGGGCCAAATTACAGGACTTGGTTGAAGGATGGCGATTGGCTAGCCAGACTTAGCGGGAAAAGTCAGATCCAGATTTGCTTGAACAGGCGCAGCAAATCCTAGCAGGTCTGCGTACATTAGGTCTGAAACCTCAAGATAAAGTTATTTTTCAGTTACCCAATAATCAAGATTTTATTTCTACATTTTGGGGTTGCTTGCTTGGCGGGTTTGTCCCCGTGCCTATGGAGGCGGCTCCAACTTATCAAGCTTCCAATAGCGCAGTCAAAAAACTGCATAATGTCTGGCGAATGCTGGGACGACCCCTGATTGTCGCCAGCCAAGAGTTGGAGTCTGCAATCACGTCTTCCTTCGATCCCTGCCATCAGGCCGCAGTGCAACTGCAAACCGTCGAAAGGTTAGCAAATAGCGCCCCGGACATCCGATGGCACGAAAGCAAACCAGATGATTTAGCCCTGTTGCTGCTCACCTCTGGCAGTACGGGGACGCCTAAAGGGGTGATGCTGAGCCATCGGCTAATTCTCTACCGCGCCGCCATCTCATCCCAGCGGCATCAGATGAACCGCGAGTCAGTTTCCATCAACTGGCTGCCTTTGGATCACGTTAGCGGCATCGCCCAGTTCCATGTCCGAGACATTTATCTGGGCTGTCAGCAGGTTCATGCGCCGACGGATATGTTCCTGCAAGATCCGCTCAAATGGCTGGATTGGATCGATCGCTTTCGGGTCAACATTTCTTGGGCTCCGAACTTTGCCTACGGGTTGGTGAATAACCACGCCAATCACATCCTGAGTGGGCATTGGGATTTAAGCTCAATGCAGATTTTTCTGAATGCGGGGGAAGCGATCGCACCCCCAACCGCCCGTCGCTTTATGGAGCTGCTGACGCCCCACGGTCTGCCCGCCACCGCCATGCATCCTGCCTGGGGCATGTCGGAGACTGCTGGCGCCGTGGTCTATTCGGATCGGTATTCTTTAGCGGTAGATGACAGCCAATTTGTAGAAACCGGCAGTCCTGGCCCGGATCTATCGGTGCGGATCGTCGACGCCCAAAACCAAGTCGTTGCGGAGGAAGTGATTGGGGCATTACAGATCAAAGGGCCGATGGTGACTTCGGGATATTTTCAGAATCCTGAGGCTAATCAAGTCGCCTTCACCGACGATGGCTGGTTTAATACAGGCGATTTAGCCTTTATCCGAGAAGGTCGAGTCACGATCACGGGTCGGCGGAAGGATGTGATTATCATCAATGGCTTGAATTACTATTGCCATGAGATTGAAGCCGTTGTTGAAGACATTGAGGGAATCACCGTTTCTTATACAGCAGCCTGTGGTTTCCGCACCGCCAACAGCGACACCGATCAATTGGCGATCTTCTTTAATCCCAAGGATGCTAACGCCGGTGACGACCAGTTATTAGACTTACTCAATCAGATTCGAGGCAGTGTGGTGAAGAATGTGGGGGTGAATCCTACGTATCTGATTCCGGTGGAGCAAGCCGCGATTCCGAAAACAGGAATTGGTAAAATCCAACGGTCTCAACTCAAACAGCGACTTGAGGCGGGGGAATTTGACCCGATTCTCAAGCGAGTTGATCTTCTGAGCGGCAACGCCAACACGCTTCCGGACTGGTTTTATCGACCGATTTGGCGACGCAAAGCGATCGAGCACTGGCGCTCACTCCATCACTGGTATGGAACCTGTTTGATTTTTGCGGATCCGTCCGGTTTAGGCGCGTTTCTAGGTGAGCAACTTGATCAGGTAAACCAATCCTGGATCAAGGTTGAGATGGGATCGAACTTTGCTGAAATCAACTCAAACCACTATCAAATCAATCCCCAAAATCCGGACCATTATCAACAACTGTGGTTCTGTCTCCAATCAGACAACGTTCAGATCGATCGAATTATTCATCTGTGGACGTATGACGCCCATCCGGTTGAAATAGCGAGTCTAGACACCCTAGAACAAGCCCAAACTGAAGGTTTTTATAGTCTATTGTGCTTGGTTCAAGCATTGGAGCAGATCCGAACAACCGATCAGCCTATACGGTTGCTGATGGGTTCTAGCAACACCCAGATAGTTACCCCAGAGGATACTATCTCGCCCGAAAAAAGCCCTTTACTGGGATTACTTAAAACCATCCCCCAAGAAATGCCGGGCTTAGACTGCAGCCATATCGATTTGCCCGTCAACTCGGCTGAAGTGAATGCAGGTTATCTCCTTCAAGAGTTATGGGCGACAAAGGTTGAGCCCGAGACGGCCTATCGTCAGGGACATCGGTTTGTCCCTCGCCTGGAGCCTGTCCACTTGGATCAGGAAAAATCCCAAGATTTGCCCTTTAAGCAAGGTGGAATGTATCTGATCACGGGGGGGCTGGGAGATATTGGCGTTGCGATCGCGCAGTATCTACTGCAACACCACCAGGTTAAATTGCTGTTGGTGGGAAAGACGCCGCTCCCTGATCGAAAAACCTGGTCTTCCCAAATTGGCCAATCCAATCGACTTTCTGAAAAAATCGCCGCTTACCAGACCCTGAAACAGCTGGATGGCGCGGTGAAATATGCTGCGGTGGATATTTGTGATTTTCCTCAGTTGCAGCAAGTGGTTAGCCAAACCGCCGCGAACTGGGATTGTAGCCTCGATGGGGTGATCCATCTGGCCGGACTATATCAGGAACAGGGCTTAGTTGACGAAACCCTGGCCAGTCTAGCCCAATCGATGCGACCCGTCATGGGAACCTGGCGGTTGCCTGAACTATTGCCGGAAATCTCCCAGGGGCCGTTTATTAGCTTCGCTTCGGTGAATGGTTTCTTAGGCGGTTTCAAGGTTGGGGCGTTCGCCGCCTCCAGCCGGTTTCTCAGCAGTTTCTCCGCCTACCAGCGACTTCGAGGGCTGCAAAGCTACTGCCTCGCCTGGAGTTTGTGGGAGGGGATTAGCCGGGACTACCCGATGCGGAAACTGGCGCGCGATCGCGGCTACTACAGCATCCATCGCCAACAGGGATTGTATTCATTTTTAGCTGCGTTGCGCCACAATCAGTCTCAATTGTTGGTGGGTTTGGACGGCGACAATCCTCGCATTCGACGGCATGTCGAGACACCCTCTACTCACACTCAAACCCTATGCGCCTATTTAACGTCCCGCGAGTCTGAGATCCCCGATGCCGCGCTACACCAATTAGCAGTCAAAGATCGGTTTGGCCAACCGACCACCTGTGAGTTTCGTCAGGTCCAGGAAATTCCAACTGAAGAGCCCAACAACGGGAAGTCATTCTCTGGTCCCCAATCAGAGCGGGTGATGCCCAACTCGGCTCTGGAGAAACAAGTGGCTGACATCTGGCAAGCAGTATTAGGCATTTCTGACATCGGCATTGACGATAATTTCTTTGAGTTGGGGGGACATTCTCTGTTGGCGACCCAGGTTATCTCTCGTCTGCGGCAAGCCTTTAAAGTCGAGCTTCCTCTGCATGGTTTGTTTGACGCGCCCAGCATCAGATCTCTGGCTCAAGCCTTAATTGAGCATGAGTCCCAACCAGGTTTGGTGCTCAAAATTGCACAGCTTCGAGATCAGCTAAATGCCATGTCTCCGGATGAGATCCGAGCAAAGCTGCAGGCAAAGAAAAAAGTTAAGGAATTGCATTAAGGGCTCGTCATCTCTGAATCTTTAGCCTACAGTGCAACATGAATTAGCAGCGACTCAACCTACAACACTGACCATTCCTCAAAGGTTAAGCCTCTGACACGCTCGAAGTCCTGCCGATTACGTGTGACTAGGGTTGCTTCTTGGCTGAGGGCGATCGCTGCAATTTTCAGATCTTGTGCGCCAATCCGAATTTTTTGAGTGAGCAAGGATTGAAACTGGGCCTCTGCTTGGGAATCGTAGCCCAACACCATAAAGTCACGCAAAAATTCGAGTGTCTTTGTGAACCAGTGATACGCATAAACCCGCTCTTGAGGTCTAGTGGCTTTCCGAATTTGCGCTAGACGACCTCGGATTAATTCTTCAGCACTAATTACAGTGATGGCGATTTGGGAGGGTGGGATTGTGAGCAATCGCTGACCGAGGGGTTTATGACCCCGTTGATAGAGGCTAAGATGATCGCTGTCCAAAATATATAGGGTCATTTAGGCTACGACGTCACTCTGTCAGGCAATCCATTTCTTGATCGAGTTCTTGTCGATATGCCGCAATTTCCGTCTCTAGATCATCAAAGGTCGGATCGTCCTTGAACCACCCAAACTTATCGAGCCAAGGATTCCTGATTTGCGTTGATAGTGGAATATCAACTTGCACCACTTCGACCTTATTGGTTAGGTAATCAAGGAGTTGGGATTTGAGCTGATCAATGGCGGCGTCCCGACTATTTTCGACGACTGTGACTTCAGGCCATTCTTTGGCGCGGGCGATATATTTATCGTTTTCCCTACTGAGGATAACATCATAAATCATGACCCCATCTCCTGCTCATCTTTAGTCGCTATCTCAATTTTACTGCGTTGGTATAGCCTTCTATAAGGGATTGATCTTTCAACTCACAGTTGAGTCCGCTTTCCTGCTTTCTGGCATGGCGGCGAATTTATGCACAATGCCTTTATTTACAGGCAATCCTTTTGTAAAGGAGTAGAGTGAAGTATTCCCCGGGATGTAACTCACTGGAAACCGCAACAATCCAAAGCTGAGCTAAGTAAATATGTTGACTTGGCCCACTAAGGAGGGACTGAGGGATTCTGGGCTCAATTCGATGATGATGAACCAGAAGCTACCGACTGGCTGAATGTGGAGATCCTGCGGGTAGTACATTGGAAGTAGTGAAAAGGCTCAATCTCTTGCTAAATGGGCGTTATAGTCATGGATGAAGTACCAAATCGCTCCGATGTGATTCTCTAATTTTTTGGAGAACGATAGACTTTTTCTAACGGGTCTCGAATACGTTGTCGGAAGGTATTATTCAATCTCTCAATATGATTTGTTTGTCCACTTTCTTTACCCACAGGTTTGTGACGTTTGCTCGGAATTACTTTCATATAGGACTCCCAAAAATCTGTATAAGCGACGGTGCATTGGCGGTAAACCCCGGGTAAACTACTGCATAATTTACGCGCTGATTTACGAGTTCGATCTCCAATATAGCAACCCACAATTTCTCTGGTATCTCGATCAATGGCTAGCCAAATATAGCGAATGAAGGAATAATTTTTTCGAGTCACAAAAAACGACCACATTTCATCTCACTCGATTGTCAAGCGGCCCTTCGACTTATCTGAGACCGTTATCCGTTGCGGGATAGAGCTGAACTTATTATTCACGTAAGTTTGCAACCAGGATGGAGCAACGATATTAAGGAGAACGAGAATAATTTACTCCTCAGTAAGGGTCTTTAATCTTATATAAAGCAAAAGGTAATAGCCCATCACAACTGGCCTAACTAGAAAGTTCAACGCCAGTTCCAAAAAAGAGCCAACAACTCCGATTACTAATGTTAATGCAGGTATTTGTAGTCTCCAAGCAATTCCCCATAAGGAAAATCCTACAGCCAATATCTGGATGATTAACTTCCAATGTCCTTGCGTTAACTTCCAGCTACGACGCAGACTTTCAAAGATTGTTGTATTCTCAAGCGCCACTAGACAAGGGACAAGCACAATTCGAAGCTCAATGTAAATACTGAACCAGTAGAGCCCCATAACAACAATAAAACCTAGAACTTGGAATATTGTCTGTTCTAAAGTTAGAATACTCCAGGACAAATTAAATAAAGCATAGTATGCAACTACAAGTGGTAGGACTAACAAAAAGCTACTGAGAATTAGGCGCGGCCAACATGAGAATGCGTGTTGAACCGCATCCTGAAGGCTATGGGTTTGCTGCTGTGTTGATTGATAAAAATAGAAAACAGTGGCTCCCAAACACCAGGGAAGTAATACGAAGAAGAAAATTGACCGGATGAAAACCGAAGATCCGGCTGGAAAAGGGGCAAAGTCCGCAATATCTATCAGCAAAAAGGGTAAATTTAAGATTAGTACTGCCGGGTATGCCGAGCTGAAAGTAGTAACACTGTCCCAAAGTAAGCGAAAAGGATTCATATTCCGGTAGTCATTTTTTGTAAAGGATGACTGAAATACTATGTATGCAAGAGATTCAAGCACTAAGGCTTACTTAAAATACCTGAAGTATCCTGACCATTCTCGGTCATCTACGGTCGTACAGCCAAGGTATTGTCGCAAG
>JASJDH010000041.1 GCA_030065175.1 Leptolyngbyaceae cyanobacterium MO_188.B28
CTCGGGTGATGCCGGGGCGGGGGGGGCTATTTCCCTCACTGCGGGCGGCAATATCGCCACTTCAGATTTGTTGGTCTCGTTCTCGGTCTCGGGCTCGGGTGATGCCGGGGCGGGGGGGGCTATTTCCCTCACTGCGGGCGGCAATATCGCCACTTCAGGAGATTTGGACTCATTCTCGGTCTCGGTCTCGGGTAATGCCGGGGCGGGGGGGGCTATTTCCCTCACTGCGGGCGGCAATATCGCCACCAATGGAGATTTGAGATCGTTCTCGTTTTCGGACTCGGACTTGGGTGATGCCGGGGCGGGGGGGAATATTTCCCTGCTGGCTAAAGATGGCTTCATTCATGGAATTAATACTCAGGTAGTTACTCTTTCTGTTACAGAGCAAGGGGGAACGATAGGAGCAGGCGGAATGGCGATGCTCCAAGCCAACGCCATTTCTGGTCTGGAGGTGATCACCCTCTCAAGCGAAGGACAATCAGGTGATGTTGTAATTCAAGGGTTAGGAAATAACTTAGTGGTTAGCGACCTGAGTCTGATTACGAGCGCCCTGGTAGAAATTACTATTCCTTTCTTTGGGCCAATTAGTGTGGATACTCGTGACATTGGCCAGTCTGGCAATACTTCCATCACCAGTGCTGGAAACTTGACCCTGCAAGATGTTGTCATTCAAAGCGACGCGAATGGCGGTAATCGTGCGGGTGAAATTATTGTGAACAGTCCAGGGGAAATTACCCTGACTAATAGTGAAATCAGTGTCAACACTAATGCAGGCGGCAATGCCGGAATTATTGTTCTCAATGCCTCCAGCATTACAGTTGAACAGGGGACGCAAATTTCCGCCGTCACCAATGCGGGCGGTAAAGGTGGAGATATCACCATTAATACCCCCACCTTTACCCTCTCGGAAACGGCGCGGATTACCGCCACCGCCACTGAAACGGCCACCAACATCGAAGGCGGCGGCAGCATTACCCTCAATGCCTCTAACATGAATTTAGCGGGTGTCGTCGGCGTCTTTGCAGAAACAGAAGGGCAAGCTCCAGCCGGAACCTTAACCCTCCAACCCTTCGACGCCAACTTTGGCCAGGGAGCCTCCCAATTTGATCCACAGTTGACTCTCTTGTTAGCGCCAGGCGCTGAAATCTCCGCCTCCACATCTGGCAGCGGACAGGGCGGCGGCTTGCAAGTTTTCGCCCCAGAAGCCATTACCATTGCTGGTCCAGGTCGGCTCATCGTTGAGACTCTGGGTCCCGGCGACGCCGGAGATATTGAAATTCGGACTCAGCGGTTGACTCTGACCGATGGGGTTGAAATCTCTGCGTCTACCCTTGCGAACTCCGCTATTCCTAGCTTCACAAGATCTGTAGAGTTCGTGGATTCTCCCCCTACGTTTACTTTTACTGAGATTGATGATGCAGGACAACTGTTGGCTACTTCACTAGTTGTGAGTAATCAGCAAGGCTCCCCCTTAGAGAGTATTTCAGGATCTCTGTCTGAAGCAGGTGATGTAGATCTTTACCAAATTTATTTGTCGGGGGATGGCGCCTTTTCAGCCAGCACAGTTAATGGTGCAGAATTCGATACTCAGCTATTTTTATTCAGCGCCCCAGACGGCTTAGGCATCTATGGGAACGATGATAGTGTAGATCTCCAGTCCACACTACCAGCACAGAATCCACTCACACCTACAGACTCAGGTATTTACTATCTGGCAGTGAGTGGCTTTGAAGATGATCCTCTAACTGAGTTGGGAGAAGAGATTTTTGATTTTCGCGCCATCAAAGCGCCAACAGGTCCAGGTGGCGCGTCTTCACTTGCGGCCTGGACTGGTTTGAGTCTTGAAAGCGGTGGCTACACCGTAAGTTTGACAGGTGTAGAAGTGGGACCCGCTGAACTTACAGCTGGTTTTACACGGATAGAAGGTGAACCCGTTGAAACTGAGGTAAATACGGTTACAGGTTTCCTCAATCCAGGGGATGCGGGAGATATCAATATTTTTGCAGAGGACGTTAACCTGACGAATGGGGCGACGGTGCAGACCAATACCTCAGGTATCGGTAATGCCGGAAATATCGAATTCAATGTCAACAACACGTTAAGGTTGGATCAAGGAACAATCGCCGCCTCGACCGATGACACGGCCACCGGTCGAGGCGGCGATATTGACATCAATGCGGGGGTTACGCGTCTCCGCAATAGCAGCATTACCGTCAACAGCCAGGGCCAAGGAATTGGCGGCGACATCTCGATTGATTCAGACGTGCTGACCCTAGAGCAAGGGTCTGAGATTAGCGCTGCGACGGCGAGTACCGACGGGGGAAACATTGATCTAGCCATTGAAGACCTCCTACTCTTGTCGGATCGCAGTCAGATCAACGCCACCGCCGGAACAGCGGCAGGGGGTGGCGATGGCGGCAATATCGACATCCGGACTAAGTTTCTGGTGGCGACCCCCGAGGGTCCGAATCAGATTATCGCCGAAGCCTTTGATGGGGATGGCGGGAATATCAACATCACGGCCACATCCCTATTAGGAGAAGCGTTTTTAAACATTTCCGCCTCCTCTGAGCGTGGGATAGATGGCCCAGTCCAGATCGATTCCCCTGATATCGACCCCGCTAGAGGGCTGACCGAACTCCCGGTAAATCTAACCGACACCAGCAACCAAATTGTGAATGCCTGCGCGGTGGGCAGACAAGGACAGTCGCAATTCGTCGTGACTGGGCGCGGCGGACTGCCCATTACACCCGCCAGTCAACTCACAGGCACTTACCTGTTACCCGACCTAGGCGCCCTAACCAGTGGACAGACAGACTCCATCAACCCCCCCTATATCCAAGAGGCTCAGGGGTGGACTGTCGCCGCTAATGGCGATATCGTCTTAACCGCGAAAAACTTTGCTGGAAGTCATCTTCTCAATCCGCTTTTACAGGAGGCCGCTCAAGCCTACCATCAAGCTGACTACGCCCAAGCCGCCGCCCTGTGGACTCAGGCGGCGACAGCACTCTCCCAAGGCAATGACCCGCTGACCTATGCGTCTACCCTGAGTAACCTGGCTCTGGCCTATGGCCAACTGGGCGATTGGCGACAGGCTGACGTCGCCATCCTCGCTAGCCAACACCTGCTCACGCCGGAGAACGCCCCGCCTCAGCTCCTCGCTCAGATTCTCAATACTCGCGCCAGTTTGAACTTTAGCCGAGGCCAGACCCAGGCCGCCATTAACGACTGGCGACAAGCGGCTGAGAGCTATCGCCGAGCTGGCGATCCCTTAGGCCAGCTTCAGGCCCAGCTCAATCAGGCCCAGACCTTACAATCGCTTGGATTTTATCACCAGGCCCAGGTCCAGTTAGAGGATATCGCCGCGGCGCTGGCCGATCAGCCGCCGTCGCCGCTCAAAGCCATGGCCCTTATGACGTTAGGCAATGGTTTGAGAAATAATGGCGAAGCCGCCCGCGCCCAGCAAACCCTAGAGGCTGCCCTAGCCCTGACCCAAGGCCTAAACCAGCCAGCCCTAACCAGCCAGATTTTGCTCAACCTAGGCCATGCCGCCCAGGCGAATCCTGACCAAGCCCTCGCCTACTACCAAAACGCCCTGGCCATGGCCCCCGCCCCTCTAACCCAATTCCAGGCTCGGATTAGCCAGCTCCGCCTGCTCGCCACTCAAAATCCTGTCGCGGCTCAGCGCCTTTGGTCAGACCTGGAGCCCACCCTCCAACCGGCTCGTTTTCCCGCTAGCCGAGACGCGATTTATGCTCAGCTGCACCTGGCTCATACCCTATTGCAACATGACCTCTCGCTCAACTCGCCTGAGACTCTTCTCGCCCTACTCAATCAGGCTAGCCAGCAGGCCCAATCCCTTCAAGATCCCATTGCTCAAGCCTATATCCTCGGCTACACAGGAGACCTGTATGGCAAAGCCCAACAGTGGACCGAGGCTCAGGCGTTCACCGAAGAAGCGCTTCGTCAGGCTCAAACCTGGCAGGCGCCCGAAATGGTGTATTCCTTTGCATTGCAACTCGGCCGCCTCCAAAAAGCCCAGGGTAACCGTAGCCAAGCCATCGACGCCTACAGCGCCGCCATTGACGCCCTCGGCGCTTTGAGAACAGACCTGATCGCCGCCAGCGACGAGGCCCAGTTTAGTTTCCGTGACGATGTCGAACCGGTTTATCGGGAAGTTGTAAAACTGCTATTGCAGGGCGAGGCGGGTGGTGCGCCTGAGCAAGCCAACCTGAAACAGGCCAGAGCGCTGATTGAAGATCTGCAAGTAGCGGAAATCAATGACTACTTCCAGGATGCCTGTATTCAAGGGTCGCCGTTTGCCGCCGACGAGGTGGACCCCACCGCCGCCGTGATTTATCCGATTTTGCTAGACGACCGGTTAGATGTCATTGTCAGTGTGGCGGGTCAGCCTGCCCGTCATTACAGCACGCCGGTCTCACCCGGCCAGGTAGAACAGACCGTCAAGCAATTGTTGGGCGCCCTCACCTCGCCGCTGCGGGCTGGACGAGCCGCCACCACTCAACAGCTCCAACAAGTCTACGACTGGATCCTGGGTCCGGCGGCGGCAGACCTAGCTCAACAAGATATTGAGAGCCTGGTATTTGTCGCCGATGGCGTTTTACGCACCTTGCCTCTGACCACTCTCCACGATGGCGAGCAATATCTGATCGAGAAGTACAACGTCGTACTCTCTCCCGGGCTTACCCTGTTAGATCCGAGACCCTTACAACGGCGAGGGCTACAAATGCTGGCGGGCGGCCTCAGTAAAGCCCGCTCCGGCTTTCCTGCACTTCACTTTGTTGTCGATGAGCTCCAGCAAGTCACCGCTCAAATTCCTGACCACCAGGTATTGCTCAACCAAGAACTGACTAAATCAAACCTGCTCAATAGTCTAGAAATGACGCCCGCTCAGGTGGTGCATCTCGCCACCCACGGTCAGTTTAGCTCCAATGCTGAGGACACCTTCATCCTCACCTGGGAAGGAAAACTCACTCTAAAGGAGATGAGTTCGGTGCTGCAGACGCGCAATCGCAGTGATATCTCCCCGATAGAGCTACTGGTTTTCAGCGCCTGTAAGACAGCCTCAGGAGATAGTAGAGCCGTGTTAGGGATTGCTGGAACAGCCGTTCGCTCCGGTGTGCGGAGCACCCTGGCGGGGTTATGGGCGATCAACGACGAGGCGGCGGCCGCCTACATGGCTGAGTTCTACAAAGCCCTAGCGCAACCAGGCGCCACTAAAGCCGAAGCCTTTCGTCAGGCGCAGCTCGCCTTAATGCAGGACCCACGGTTGGCGTCCCCTTATTACTGGAGCCCCTTTGTACTTGTGGGCAATTGGCAGTGATCGCTCTGCTGACGAAATTGTTAGGACTGGCAGTCTCAGACGGTATGGATGGTTGCGCCCCGGTGCAGCAAAATAGTCACAGGTGATGTCAAAGACTTTCCAAGCTGGCGGCATTGGTAGCCACAGTGCTGGCAAGTCCTTTTCTTTATGGGCCATCGCGATCGCTCTCCAATTCTCGGGAGTAACGCCGTCGATCCATTGGCATCCGCTTGCACCTCCCTTTGTCCCAAATTGGAGACACGCTGGAATTCTCTAGGTATCAACCCGAATTTCTCACAAAATATCCACGAAAGGGGTAAATCTTACTTTTCGGAGGCATATTTTCAAAGAACAAACCAGTGTCTACAAAGATTTCCGGCTGTAAAATACATGCTCAATTACTGCTGGGTTAATAGCTTTTCTCTGATTACTCAGAAGACTGGATTGACAGGTCTCGATCTCAGACAGATCAAGGCAAAAATTCTTTGTTGGAGAGGACTGAGCGCCTTCAGGAGCGCATTGGGCAAAGGGCAAACAAGAGGACCGGCGCTCAGGAGCGGCGTCTATGGCGAGGCAGTTTCGCTTTCGGCGCCAAATTGACGGGGGAAACGGGAACGGCTTTGTCGAAGAGGATTGTCATGCCGTTGAGGAGAACGGGAGACTGGGGTTCATCGACTGAGCCGAGGTCGTCTTCGTTTTGGCCTAGGCCGTCTAAGGAGTCGGTCTCTAAAGCATGACCGATGAATTGACGAGGTGTATAAGGCATTTATCAATTCTCACTTGGAGTTGAATGCATCTTGGCAAGTTGGGACATGATACGTAGGGTGTGGGGCGTCGTCCTCGCAATTGAAAGCCGCTATGATAAGTTCCCTGGCTAAGGGATGTTAGACACTTTATGTCAGACAAGTTGTCGGCTAGGATTGGCCATTACTCCACTTAACCCACTCACAAGCTATTCACTCAAATTCAATCACCCATGCTGCCTTCTCAGAGCTTTGAACTCCCTAGGAGAAACCCTACACTCTATTGACATCTTATTCGTATCCCTTGGCCGACGACTTCCGCGACTACCTGCGGTATCGAAATAACAGAATGCTGGTTTATAGGCAATGACACTTCCTGAAGGCTCCCTATTGTCACGTTTTAGACATTCTCCCCAAACATCAATCACAAAGAAGTCATTCCCATGTCTTTCAAGAGGGAAAACACCATAATCTCGGTTCCATTCATTCCGAGTTGCCGCCAAGGAAAAATCTGAGCTTCGAATAAAAGTATCAATTTGCTGATTAAAGGGACCAAAAGCCGTATTTAATGCGTCGATAGCATTATCAGTTCCAGCGATAACATACCAATGGCCGTGAGAGGCTGGATTACCTTGCTTAATAACCGCAAGAGAGGATGTAAACTTTTCGACGGAATTCAACACAATTTTTTTAATTGCTAAGGCCGCACTATCCGCACATCTTAAACTTTTAATCGGTAGAAGTTTTTTTTCAACTAACTTCCCTCGCTCGATCCAATATGCAATTTGATTTGACTGTCGCCCGTCACTTCTCAAGGTGATATCAATCGATCTTGCTATGCTTTTATGCTGAAAAACTGTTCTTGTAGCCGCTTCAAATCGGTCATGGTATTCATCGGTATTGATTGCCAAGTCTGCAATTCCTGGATCTACGTCTTGAGGTTGCAAATATTGGTTGCAAAACAAGGTTTCACGATAACGATCTAATAACTTCTTAGCAATGTCGACATCATCATCTGTCTCTTTAGAGAGTGCTACATTATAGCGTGGCCGCGATCTTAAAGATTCACTTTGACTATCTCTTAATCTTGAGGCTGGATGTTTCTGAGGCTTTTGTAACTCTTGCTCCAAAAAAAGTAGTCGATTCATGATGATTCTCCTAATTGCTTAAAGTTACTATGTGGCTTGTACTCAAAACTAAAAACACCATTGTCTTGAGTACTCTCAATCTATTCGGATTGAACCGAAGTGTGCTTAAGGACGTCTAATGGTTAACTTTCGCTTCGCCCAACCTACTTGCGAGCTACTCGCAAAATTACACTCACAGCTTGCGGTAATATCGTTTCTGATGGAAGCACTCCCTGATTAGCGCTTCCTTTGAAGCGACCGTTCAAGTTCTATCAACCGATTCATGTGATTGGAATGGACCTCATCACGAGAGGACCGGACTCTTTTGTGTCGTGATTTGTGAATGCGATTGGTGGATTCAACAGGAATAGCCTTATTGAGGCCACGACTCAGACTCATTTCGAATGATCCAGCTTTCATTGCTATGTCGTCATATACTGGCCGTAAGGTTTCTCGAATACGTTTCCAATCTGATTCGTGTACAGTCAGAGCATCAATAAACAGATTGCCTCCAACCCTGGGAACGTTTTGTTCTATCAAGATTTTTTGCAATCTTGCGTGTAAAAGCTCTACAGGCCGCTTGTGGGAAGGGTTTAACAAATCTATGGCATGTTTTAAAAAATCTGTTCCTTCCCTCATATACTCAAAAACATCTCCATGCCACTTTGCAGCTAGAACAGACAGAGCTGAATCATTGTATGATGGCATGTCAGATGTCTCTCCGCTGACTAAGTGTGGAGCAGGTGGAATCCAGGATTCCCCGCGTCCAAGGTGCATTGAAGAAGGAGGATAATCTGTAGCATACATATATGTGCAGCAAGCAAAGCAAGATGCCATTTTTGTGGTTACCTTTCCTGTAGCCATTTCAAATGGGATTGCCAAGTCTTCTATATTTGCGCTCCTGCCACCCAAAGTATTACGTATATAACATTCATGGATAGCTGAACTCATCCCGTGGATATAACCTATCCTCGCTCCCCCGCTTCTCAGTAAACTCTCTATGTTTGGGGCTAGTCGAGGCAAAGGTCCCATCCCTATAGTTTTGTCAGGATTTAAATTAATCTCTGGACGCCTCTCTGGACTAATGAGTCCCCACCGCGTATCAGCATTGCGAACTCTAGAATTTTGTCCTGGATGCCATCGATTAGGATCGTCATCTATAACCCGTTTCGTTGCTTTAACTAGTAGAGCGCCGGGGTCCTGTGGATCAGATATCATTCCAGTGTATGCTCCCCGACCCTGATAAACTGCAAATCTTTCGGGTTCCGCCGCCATTCTGTCTTTAACTCTTTGCGCCAGTTCAGATTCGATTTGTTCGTGTCGCTCACTAAATTCTTTGCTCCCACCGCCTGGAAACCCTGTTATTAGCCCGCCCGGCGCCCATGCAGGCGATTGCCCATCTTTTAACCACTTCGCCAAATCTGTATTTATACGATCAAGCACTGTTGCCATGGCGTCTATAACATGGCCAAATTCTTGATTGTCTTCAGTAAATTCGTTCGCTTTGTTGGGCATTTGCCTAAATAGCTTTAGAGGTAAATTGTTTGCTATGTCTGATTGGGTGAATCTGTCTCTCTTGGATAACTGCAAAAAATCCTCCAATAAATTCTTTTCCCTCAAAAGACTTAGGAATCTATTGTTTTGAGCTTCTACACTTTCTTCATGCTCTCTGCCTAGCCTTGTCTGTAACTCCTTTTGGATGGACTCAAAGTGTTCGTCTGAAAACTTTATCTGACCGTGGTCATCAGGCGCCGGATGCTCAATATCAAAACGGCATGGCTGCCCTTTGCTATAACGAATGCCTACAAAGCCGAGTACAGTCGCAGTCACGATTACATCTGCTTCAATCTTCATCTGGTCTTCAGAGATTTGCTCGTTCTCAACAAGAAGACTATTAACCATGATTTTCTGTCCTTAGTTTTTACGCCCTTAGTTGTTGTGATCACTTTGTATTGAAGTTGCCGCTTGATTTTCTAGAAAAACCATAGAAAATAAGAAACTCCTTCCGCTAGCATTGTTGAAACTAGTCAGAAGTTGCTTCATCACCATCCTGAGTCTGATTAGGATTCTCTTTTGCCTGCGTCGATTTATCCAACTCTGGCTCCTCTCCTGCCGCCATGGCCTCATGCATCTTAGGAGTAGGCTTTTGGTCAGGCGCACTCGCCTTAGGCTCCTCCTCCTTCGTCATCACTTCATGCATCAGCGCCAGATCTTCCTCTAACGCCGCCTCATCTAACGCCAACGGCGCGCTAACTTCCTGAAGACTGGATTCATCTTCTATTGGAAACGACTTAGCCCTAGATCGGCTTCTCTCCTCCTTGGCTAGCACTTCATCAAATTCATCAAAGCGTTGCTCTAGAGAAATGCTGCCTAAATCAAACGAATTGGCGTAGCTCATGTTGTGACCCATGCGATCGAACACGTCATGGGGAGGCGTTTCCGCTTCCACTTCCGCCGATTGACTTTTGGTCTGAGCCATTGGCGTTGAGCCCATTTGGTTATGGGGCATGTGCTGAGACATGCGAGAAAACATCTCATGGGGATTGGGGACTGTTTCTGATGCTGACGGAGTGTCCTCCGCTTCAGTGTGAGAAGCCGCTGCTGCCCAGTTGTCATCGTCATGATCGGGCTTTACCATGCCGCCACGATCGCGATCATAGGTTTTCTCGCCGCTGAGGATCGCTTGTAGATCAGCAGCAAAGTCGCGGTCACTCTGGGAGCGACTGGGTTGATCTTGTTCCAGCGCCGCGTCCAGATCGCTAAAGTCTAAATCTTCAGCTAACGCCTCATCTTCCAGATCAACCGCTGAAAACGACTGACTCCCTTTCCTCATATGAGGGTTTGATGTGACTGAATCGGCGTCTTCATCCAATTCAAAGGATTCAACTTCAAAGGATTCGGCCTCATCCTCATCTCCGAGTGAAAAAGCTTGACTCCCATAGGATTCGACCCCATTCTGAGCAGAACGGGCGTGACCCTGGCCGACGGCGTCAGGAACATAGGAACCCGTGTCGCCGTTGTAGGTCAACTGGATCGGTTCGTCCCAGTCAAACGCCCTTGCTTCCACCCGCGATCGCCGCCGTTGGTGAGCCGCTGGCGGGCTAGATCTGGATTTTCGCTTACGCCGCCTGTGTCGAGAAGGTTTGTGCTTGGAGGCTTTATCCGCATCTGGGTGCAGGGTTTGCTCTAAAGCCAATAGTCGATTTTTCTTGAGTATGGGCATAGTGGCACCTGAAAACCAGCAAAATTTACGAGGCGTTGAGCTGTCGAGGACGCGATGGCTGTTGACCCAATCCTACCGATACTGATCGTTTGCGCTGATGTTTTGGGCGTTGGAGCTGGGCTAAATACTGGATAATTTGGGGCGGACAAGCGAGTTGATAGGTCAACAGCAACACACCGTCCTTTAATCCCACCGTGTGAAACCCTGAATCAACCACCTGAAACTCTATGGCTTCAGCATTCAGTTCTCCTGCCAATGAGTCTATGGGAATCACATCAATCGTGATGGGGGAGGCAGAGATTTCAATCACCCTCTCTTCAGCGGGCGAAATGACTTCTACCGCCACCGTTGGGGAAATAGGCTCGTCTGAAGTTTGTCTCGAAGATAGCTCATTGCAGTTCAAGCGGCCTCCGTCAAGCGGCGCGGCGGGCTCATTGCAATCCCCGACGGCTAGCGCAGAATTGATTGAATCAAAGTCTTCTGTGAAGATATCGTCAATCGCCCAATCATTCTCTGTCGTGTGGGTTTGGGCAGCCGCCAAGGACTCAGGGGTGCGCCCTAATCTGGCCTGACGGATGGTCATGGCCAGCGCTTTCCAGTTGGGCTGCAGCGGCGGGCTAGCGGGCTTAGACAGGGGCGGAGCGACTGGCGGCGCACTCGCTCGCTGCGTCTGTTTGTGGCGCGTCGCGAGTGGCGGTGGGGCTGAAAACGCCTCCACAATCTCTGGACTGATGGGGGTTGGAATCACTGGGAGATCGTTCTGGGGCGATCGCGCAACCGAATTGAGCCGCGTATATCGACCCAGGTGCGCCGCCAACTGCCGATAAGAGCCTGACTGCCCCCCTCGGTTTATTCCCCTAGCGTTCACTGGCCGCGGATTTTGGCCAGTCTGACTGGAGGCTGCGCCATCCATACGGACCCTGGGTTGGGCTCCAGACCTGCTAAATTGGGGCGGCGAGGCGGTTTGACCTAGGGGAGAGCGCCGCGGATCGGCAATAGATTGTGGCTTGGGCGCTGATTGTCTTGACAGCCTTGGAGTCGGTTGGTTGTGAATAGCGCGGCGGCTAGGCGATCGCCCCTGATTAGAGAGTCCTGTAGACTGCTGCCGCATTGTCGCAACGTCAGGCCGTTGGCCTTGTAAGTGATGCTCTAAATCTAAGAGTCGATTATGGGTAGGGGGATGATAGGCAGACATAGCAATTTCAAGTTAAAAAAATCTAAAATCCAAAATCTAAAATCTAAACGGTTGCTGTTTCCTCACTCAATTCGAATCCGTCGGAGATTCTAAATTCATGGTGAATACCGCATAAGGATCCAGCGCAACCTTAAGCTGGTTATCTCGCCCTTTTATCTGAGTTTGGTTGAGTTTCAATTTGAGTTGTTTATCATCAGCGGCAAGCACTTCCACCGGGTGCTCATTAATCACTGCAGCGGGGAAGCGGTCGAGGGTTTGGGCGATCGCCAGATTTTCCCCCTCCAATGTCAATACCGTGTCGCCTTGGGCGCTAGAGAGGCTGGCTTTAGCCACACTGGGGGGGCGCTCCTGACGGCGAGCCTTGTTAATCAAACCGGCCAAGCCTTTATAGTCCATCGTTTCTTTGGTGACCTTGCTCAAATCCACATTCCGGTCTTCAACGGTGCGGCGTAGATCTTCAGTGGATTGAATGCCCAATTTTTTGAGCTTCTTACGTTCGGGTTCCGGCAGATCCACCTCATCAATGGAGACTTCGCCCCGCTGAATCGGCGGGCGGGTGACTTCTCGAATTTGGGTGTCTCGAATCGACCCGAGCTGAAAGGAAATTTTAGATGCGCCGGTTTCTCCGGGTTTAGCCGTCGTGAACCGCACCGTGTCGCCGTCAAACTCTGGAAACAACTGCAGCTCTAGATTCATATCTTGAACCATGTAAGTCAGTTTGCGGTTGAGTCCTTTGACCGATAATGTGTCTTGGGCTTGGTCTAACTCAAAGATCAAGGAATCTAGAAAGGACTCTAAATTCCAGGCTTTATTCCCTTTACTGGCCATGGCGATCCTCAACAATGTGTAGTTGAAGTTGATGGAAAACAGGCAATAACGTGGTTTCAGTGCGTTGAGTGGGGGCGGAGCCTTTGAGCTTGACCTGCCCTGATTCATCCACCTCAACCCGGAGTTCAATCGGCATATCCACCTTGATTTGCTCCACCGTTAAGACCTGGCCGGTTTCAGGATCGACTCGCTGTTTTTCGTAGTCCGTCAGGGCATGAATCAGGTCCGCCCAAGGCAGCAATGGATCGAGGTTTTCAAATTGCGCTGGAGCAATGGGAGCCTCCGAGACCGGCTCTGGAATCACTACGGCGGACTCCAAAGGAACTGGCGATCGCTCAACGGTTGGCTTCAGGGGCGAGGTCGAGGAATCGGGATTATTCATCGCTAACTCCAATAAAGTGCGCTTTGGCGGGAATGGGGAAATGCACTGGAAATTCCGTCAATTCCGTCACATGGCCATCGTCATCAATCTTTGCGGCTTGCTTAAGCAAAATGCGCTGAATCTTGAATTCTGGATAGATCCACAGGGCGACGGCGCCGCCTCGCCGCCCCTTAAACTTGACCTCCGTGTGGGCAATGGCGTTGAACAAGCTGATATTGTCGGAATTAAACAGCGCCGCTAATTGTTCTTCATTGAGGGAAGGATGGTTCGAGATTTGACCCAGCAGTTCATTGAGGCGCTCAGGGTTGAGCATTATGCCTGCTTTGAGTTGTCCCTCTTGACGGGTGTCGCTGACCTGCTGAATCCGAGTCACGGTTTCCATTCGAGCCAGAACGGCGCGATCGCGCTCCAGGGCGTAGTAGTATTTGCAATCTAGGGTGAGTCGACGGCGTTGCTTAGAGAGTCGCCCTTGCCAAACCTTGTGCCAATAGGCGCGGTAGCGATCAACATCGTTCAAAGCCACCGTTTCCGCTTGCCCTTCGATGCGATCAAAGCAATAATCCCGCACCAGAGTGATCATCTGGGTCATACTGGACCCCAATCGCTTTCGCCTACGCCGCCCGGTGCGCTGCTCCTCGCGCTGTCGCCGCGATCGTCCTGTCCAAGCCAACACCACCGTTACCAGATAATCTTCGTTGGGGGTGAGCTGTTCCAACTGTTCGCGAGATATGCGAGGAACGACTTCTAACGGCCCAGCCGTGATGTCCTTAACCACATACTTCTCTTCGATCAGAATTTCTAGGGTTTCAGGATCCTTCACTAATACCTGAAGCAAACCTCGGGCGATGGGGCGGGGCGTCTCAACGGTCAGAGGAAGGGCAAGATCGCGATCCTGGTGGTAAAGCACCCGTGATCGGCCATGCAGCATAAGCGGCGTTACGTTGGCAAAATCGAGCCGCACCCGGCCCACCCGCTGATACTCAATCACATGGGGCGATCGGGCCAAAGCATTGACGACCGCTTGCCCATAAGCCCACTTTTCCATCGCGGGATCGGCAGCATTCGCTATTAGCTTCTCTATGTGTCCCTGATCTTGCTTTTTATCCTCCAGGTTGACCTTAGCGACTTGGGTGACGCCTTCGGTAACGGCCCCCAGCAGTTTGGCGGGGGACAGATTTTGCAGCAGCATCTGAACCGTTTGTGGGGTCATGACTTGCTGCAGTAAGGGCATGAGCGCGGTTAGCCCCCCCATACCGCCAGCGCTCCCCATCAGCGATGAAGCCCCCCCGGCTCCCGCCGCCCCAGCTCCCCCAAGTCCTCCAAGTAGGGAAGGTAGGGCCGCCACAGCTGGGAACGCCATCTCCTGGGTGTAGGAGCCAGATTTGGCAGACGCAGCGCCAGATAGGGATCGGGCTCGACTGAAATTTTGTCTGCCATGCGGATTGACCCTGGATGGTTGGCCCTGACGCAAGGGCGTCTGCGTCAACTTCTGCTGGGTTAATAATGGAGCGGTCTTTCCCGCCGAAGCATGAAACTGCTGAAAGCCATTGGTCTGACTTGGGAACGTCCCCCCCCCGATTATAGGAGTTTGTGGCATAGGAGTTTGTTGCAGGGTTGGCGTTCCCATCAGGTTAGCTCCGGTCATCGCAGGCATTATGGGTGTTCCAGGCGTCACGGGTGTTCCCATTTGAGGCAGGCCAGTGGGTAACGCGCCGCTCTGACTGAGAAAATTCATCAACAGCTGAATCAGCGCCTGAGTATTCATCCCTTGCTGACCCGGGCCGCCAGTATTCGCCAACAGTGTTGTCCCTGCATTCATCAGCATTTGCTGATTCTGAGGATTAGCCAGAAAACCGCCCGCTTTCTTCAGAGCGTTTTGAGCTTGGGGGCTAGTGACCACGGCGGCTGCTTTTTTGGCCAAGGGGGTGAGCCTTCCAATAACGGATGATAAGCCGCTTAGCGCCATCGCTGTGTTTACGGGAGGCGCTTCTTTATAGGCAAAAGCGACCACTTCAACTGGGGGCTGGTCAACGGTTTGTTGCGGCATAGAGTCCTCCAAGCCTAGAGACTGAGCAGTCGGGCGATGGCGAAGCCCCTTGTGTGAAAAATCACGATCAGGGGGTAATCCCGCAACTGGAACCTCAACAATGTCCGAGAGAGCGGGTCCGTCTAATTGAGCCGTTCGAAAACTGAAGAGTTGGATATAACGATGGGTGCGATCGAGCTGATGATTGGGGATTTCCAGCGTCTTGCGGCCTAAACTCGTGACCGACAGCGGTCCTATCAGAGGCGAGGTGAAAGTTGGGGCTGCAAGCTGCTTCAGACCTCTGAAACGACGAATTGAGTGATCGCCAATCTTGTACAGGTAGTATTCATTGGCGACGCCAATATCAATGTCGAAATGGTTGTATTCGGCGTCAGCGCCTCGCCAGGTTAAGTTTGCCAGAGCCATCGTTCTTAATTGATGCAGTTAAGCAACCTTTGCTTCAACAATTGTGTAGAGATGCGATAGAGCACGTCTCTATATCAATGGTCTCAAAAAGTATTTGGGGGGGGGCAACTTAAAGCGGGACAGTCCAGTAGAGAAGGAATAC
Organism: Leptolyngbyaceae cyanobacterium MO_188.B28; assembly: GCA_030065175.1. Lineage (GTDB taxonomy): Bacteria > Cyanobacteriota > Cyanobacteriia > Phormidesmidales > Phormidesmidaceae > JAKSDM01. Next base: position 15,416 of record JASJDH010000041.1, read on the forward strand.
AGGAGACAGAAGTCAGAAGTCAGGCAGGAGCTGGATTCTGTCTCCTGACTTCTCCTAAGAAACAAAATCTAATCCGGCTTCAAAATGACTGATTGTCTCTCAAAGGGCGACGATTTTGTTTTTTCCATGTCTAACGGGCATTCCCAATGTCCGTAGGGAGCTGTATTCTTGCCCAATCAGAATATCCCGGCTAAAGTTGACGCCCGTCAACCATCGGTTTAACCGGGTAAGAATTGACCGGGCTGTGGCGGTTGACCTGCCGGTTGACCTTGCCCTTGGTTCTGAGGGGGTTGACCGCCGTACATGGAGGCAAAATTATCCAACTTGAAATAATCGGACTTAAAGACAAGCTCGACCGAACCAGTAATCTGCGCCGCTAAGTCGGTGGTCGCTGTGCTCTTGGCGGAAGACACGCTAATTTTGCTGCGCTTATTGGTGCTTGAGCCGCGACGGCTATAAAACCCCCAGAAGCCTCCCCCAGAGGTACTGCCAGACTTGGTCGTAGACGAATCGGCGGCCCGGTCGGACTTATCAATCTTTTCGGCGGCTTTGACGTCAAACACGACGGCGGCTTTAACAGTACCCCGTTCAACCACTAACCGGGAAATGCCCATCAGAATCGTTTCCCGCAACAATGCCCGTTGCTCTTGGGCCAACGCCAGCTTGGCGTCCATAACCCTGGCTTTGACTTCGTTATCGCCAATATCCAGCGCTTGCCCATTGGGTCCGCCTAGGGCGGGTTGACCCTGTTCATCCTCAATAAAACTGAATTGATCCCCCATATTGTCCGCCAGATAGGCAAAGGCGTCTTCGTCACTGACTTTTTTGACGAAGCTGCTGAGGGATTTGGTCGCAGATTTAAGCAGTTTCTGATATTCCTGCATCTGCGTGACGGTGACGTTTAAGTTAGCGTCGAATACGCCCGTGAGCAGATCTTCTACAAACTGGGGAAAATCCACGTCACTGATAAAGTCCGCCGCCATTTCACCGGTTTCTCGGCCAATTCGCTGATTCAGATGGCGACTGTCATTGATTTGATCACTGGCGGCCAACCCAGTCGAAAGACCCTTTTGCTTCGCTAAACGCCCCCTATTTTCCCTGTCATCTTTCTCAGTTAATTCTTTGTACTGAGCCTGAACCATGTCTTTATACATGGCCAATTGCTCAGAGCGATCCATATTGCGGAATGAATGGGATTGGGAAAGGAGCGATCGCGCCATTGCCCGCGCTTCTTCTTGTATGGTTTCGTCATACATTTGTTGTGGCATGATGCTTTAGCCTCTCTAGATTATTGCTGATGAGCCATTGGTTGTTGATTATCGATCAAGTGAAAAATGACAAATGACAAATGACTTCCGAATGCTGAGTCCTATCTCAGAGCTAATCCTCGCAATAAGTTTGGGTTGCGAGTTAGGCATCCCAATCGTCAAAATCATCCTCCTCGTCTTCCCATTCGTCGCTGTCGTCCGCCATGTCGTCATCACGGCCAAAGGAGCCGTCATCTTCTTCCATCGAGGCTTGGGCGATAATCCAGGCTTCCGCTGAACTGATAAACGCTTGGAAGGCGGAGTCTTGAACGGCCCCTTCCTGAAAGTCAGCAATCCACTGGAACACTTTGTTGCCCTCTACAGCAGACGTGCGAATGGGCGCTGTCGGGATCATCAGTCCTAGATCTTCTTTCGCGATCTGCTCAATCACGGTCCAAACGCTCTTGCGTCGACCGCCATAGGTATCCAGCACATCTTGAGATTTAATAATGCCTAGGGCTTCTTGCAAATGGGCATAGTCTTCCGTCACCTGCAGGTGAGACATGCCGGTCATGTTTTCACTCAGGTTGTACTGCAGGTTCTTGGTTGCTTGGTAAATCGGCGCCCGCGACACCCAGCCATTCGCTGAGTAGCTCCCTTCCGCCTTGCGAATGTACTCAGCGACTTCCGACATCAGCTGATGCCATAGTCTGGGGAAATCTTCATTAGGCGTCATACTGGCAAGCAAACGGCCCCCGCCCCGATTCAAAATGCGGCGATATAGCATGGCTCGTTCCTGGGGAGTCGAGCGCTCACTGCGCAGTTTGTGGAAGCGGTAAAGGGCGGCTGCCGTTATCCCCTCAGGCACATCAAGCATGCCACTGGCCCAGCGCAACACTAGGGCGTTGGCCACGTCAAACACATGCATCCGCTCGCCAATACAATAAATGTAGTCTAGCGCGCCTGCCGCCAAAATGTTGTTGGGAATAACCCCCTGCGCTTCGATGCTCTCAAAGGTGTCAACAGCATAGTTCCAGGTGGTCTCGCCCCCTTTGACGCGGGCGGCGTCAATCGGGTCGTCCGTGGCGGTGCTGGTTTTGAGCGCCTCATTGTAGGCCAGGACAAAGTACTCGTCGTAAAGCCCCGTATTAAACGTTTCTTCAGATTGAATTTGGATGCCAAGTTTGACCAAATAATTGGTCATTGCCTGTTGAATAGAGGCTGTGAAGGCATATTCGGAAATCGCGCTGCGCTGAATATAGGCGGTTACATAGTAGGGAATATTTCCCTCGGTATATAGCGTCGATAACAGTGCGTTAACCGCGGGCTCAACTTGGCCAATGCTAATGGGTAGACCTTGCTGTAGGGTTAGATCGTCTAACCGCTCCCAACGCTTGTCACTGGATTTGAGGCGAATCCGCTTGTCATTCAGAACTTGAGTGAGCATCTGGGCTAGAAAGTAGCGCCTAGGGATATCGCCCACGTTCCGCATCACCGAGCTATAGAGTCCTTCCAGATCGCTGGGAGGGACACTATCATCATCTAAAGCAACCCGAATTAGGGCGGCGTAAATGGTTGGACGGGAAAGTAACAATCGTAGGAGATTGTCCAAACCGGATTTATTAAACCGCTCAGTGAGACTGGCGATAGTCCCTAATAAGCCTCGGCTGGTCAGGTCTTCCCGAGCGCCTGCATAGGGCGCTTGTTGGTAAAACTGTTCTAACGCTCCTAGCGCATCTTCAGCATACGGATCTAAGGTGACCACCGGAGCATTGATTTGGAGCACCAGATCAGCCGTGTGGCCGCTGTAATTGTTGGAACTGGATAAAGAATTTGAGAAAGAATTGGTGGAAGTCGTAAAGACCATAATGATGCGCCTCAATAAGACAATAGGAGAGTTGCGTCAAATAAAGTCCCAGTAAAAGGTAATGGGTGGATGGGTGGATGGGTGGATGGGATGTTTTTATCCACAGATCCGTAGAATCAGGAGGGTGATGTCTAAGGATGAAGGATGCAGAAAATTAATCCGCCCTTAAGGGCTACCGTGTACACAGATCTCGATTTGGAGGTGGAAATCTTGGCTTACCCCCCTTAGTCCCCCCTTGCAAAGGGGGGAAACTCTGGTCCTCCCCCTTTACAAGGGGGAGTTAGAGGAGGTAAAACCTGCTTGGAGACATCAATAGATAACTTGTGTGTACACGGTAGCCCTTAAGGGGGAGGCGATAAGCCCGAACTTTCACCATTCACTCCAGCTGTCACTGGGGATGGGGACGTCGTAGGGGGTGAGCCATTAAACAGACGCCAAATCAGATTCCAGTTGTCCGCCTCTTCAAATTGCAACATTGTGGTTGGCTCTTGGTTTGACGATGTCGCCTCTAAAGGGGACGGAGCTACTAGGTCGCCCACAAACAATTGACCAATTAGAGGCCAATTGTTGTAGACCTGGGCCGTGGTTTTCTGATGATTAAGGGCTGCCGTAGCTGCCGTTTGGGCGATTTCTTTGGCTTGAATAGCCAGTCTGGCGGCGGCTTCAGCTTGATTAAGCGCCTCTCTGACGGCTGTCTGTGCAGCTTCTACCTGCTTTTCGGCCGCCTCCAGCTCCGCCGTTCTGTCACTAATGGTCTTGATTGTTCTGGCGCGATTTGCCGCGGCGGCCGCCGTTTCGGCAGCGGCGACGGCGGCCGCCGCTTCAATCTTCTTCTGCTGAACGGTGGTTAGGGCCGTTTGGGTTAATTGCCACTGTAGGCGAGCTTCATCGGCCGCCTCCCGCGTTACCGTCGCCGATTGTTGACTGGCTGCAGCCTCAGTGGAATTGGGTTCCGCCAGCGCCGCTAATCGAGCCGCTTGTTCAGCGTCCAGCGCTAGGGCGGCGGCGGTTGTCGCGGCTTCTTCAGCCGCCTGTTGGGCAGTCATTGCGGTTGTTTCGGCCAAGGCTATCTGCTGGGACATTTCCAGGGTCCCGGCAGCGGTTGAAGTGGCGATCATTTTTGCGATCGTCACTTCAGTCGCCGCCACTTCATCCCGTGCTGCGATCGCGTCATCCTTAGCGTTAATGGCAGCTTCACTGGCTGTAGTCGCGGTCTCACTGGCGGTGATTGCCGCCGTCCGAGCCGTCGCCGCATCATCCTTAGCGCTCATCGCGGTCTCACTGGCGGTGGTTGCGGTCTCACTCGCAGCGATGGATTCAGTCTGTGCAGTTTCGGCGTCATCTTTTGCATTGATCGCGGTCTCACTAGCCGTCATTGCAATCTCGCTGGCGGTGACAGATTTAGTTCGAGCTGTTTCCGCATCATCCTTAGCGCTGATTGCAGTTTCACTCGCAGTCGTTGCAGCCTCACTCACCTTAATGGATGCTGTTCGGGCCAATTCGGCTTCGTCTTTTGCGCTGATTGCAGTTTCACTCGCAGTCGTTGCAGCCTCACTCGCTTTAATGGATGCTGTTCGAGCCAATTCGGCTTCGTCTTTTGCGCTGATTGCAGTTTCACTCGCAGCGATGGATTCGGTCCGGGCGGCTTCAGCCTCATTCTTCGCCGCTATTGCGGCCTTATTGGCAGTAACGGCAGTTTTACTCGCAGCGATGGATTCGGTCCGGGCGGCTTCGGCTTCATTCTTTGCCGCGATCGCCGCCTCACTGGCCGCCGCCGCTGAATCCCGCAGTTGATCCATATCGGCGAGCACATCTTGCATATCCTCCAGGGCTGCAACCGCTTTTTTCTTCGCCGTCACCGCCGTCTTGCCGGCCTTTACCGCAGCATCGCGTAGGTCATCTATTTCAGCGATCGCAGCTTGCTTAGCTCGCTCGATCTCCGCCAGGATTTTCTCCGCCTTCTCTATAATTTCCGCCTGTTTAATCCACTGTATTTCAGCGTGGACTCCTTCCATTTGGGTTGAGAACTCACGGAGTTGCTCGGAGTTGAAATCATCGTCATCGTCATCGTCATTACCCCTCCTCCTGCGAGCGGATCTCCGGTTGTTTGCATTATTTGCGTTAGCCATCTGCCTCATCCTGTACGGTCGTGAGCAGGATCTAATCAAGGTCCAGAAGTTTATAAAACCAATACGTTCTCAGCTTTGGACGTATGCTTGAACTGATTCAGGTTTACTCAAGGCGTTGTCTTATTTCCCAAGACACGCCAAAAAGCATTGATAACGAGGGGGCAGAGGGGGCGGGGAGAATCGATAAAGTGAGGGATTAGGGGGCAGGGAAGGGAGATGGAGGGGCTAAACAGAGCCGCCGCCGTTGCTGATTAACTCTGGAATACTGAACTTTTTCTGAACCACTTGCCAATTGTCAATCTCTTCTAAAACCGGAACTTCGTTATTCACCGTTGCACCGTTGGTTGTATCAACAGTCGCCTCAGTCGTGGGGGCGGCATTGCTAGGAGGGACAAACCCAAATAGGGAGCCCAGCATATCCCAGTTGTCATATTCCACAGCCGCAATCGCCGCTTGCTGAGCAGCTGAGTCGGCAAGGACTTTTAATTCATTGAGTACAGTACTCAATGCACTAACGTGATCTTGAAGCGATTGAAGCGATGTTTCTAACTGATTTTTCTGAGCGTCGCTTACTTCTGCCGGCGTAGAAATAAAGGTGCGTGCGAGTTCATTCACTCTGGCCACAGCGTCATTCACGTCTGTAACGTGTTGCAATGCAGTTGCCTGTTTCGTTTGAGCGGTTTGCGCCAGGAGTTGCGCCTCCGCCGCCGCTGCTGACGCCGGATCTGAAGACACCGCTAGATTAGCGGAGGAGTGGGCGGCCTCCACCCAAACGCTTGCTGCGTCTGCTGCACGGGTCGCACTTTCCTGCGATGTCGATGCATCTAGAATGGCTTGTGACCCCTGAGCAACAATGGCCGAAAATTCTTCACTCGCTGAACTTTGGGCAGAGAATTGTTCTTTCAAAACCGAAATTTGTGTGGTCAGACTCGCAACTTCTGCAGTTAAATTCGCATTTTTCTGTTTTTCTGCTGCTAACGCCGCCTGCATAGCGTTAAGCTCAGCCACGTAAGCAGCAGACGAATTAGCAATGGAGGCGGAAATAGATTGGGTTGGAATATTAATGGTCGGAATACTAATGCCAAAACTCATGATTAACCTCTGGGAAACTCAATCCTGATTAGGGGAACTGCGGCCAAATAACATCCCATCTACTCATCCACTCATTCACTGCGTCAACCGGGACTCCAGTGTTACACGAGCGCCTGGGCATTTCTAGGTGGGTAGATGGCTTCAAGCCGCAAGCTTGTGGTCCAGCAATCGCAAGGCGTCTAGCAAGTTGAGCTTACCAAAGCCCGCCTTGGGATGTTTGAACCGTTTATCCAGCTTGTCGGCAGTGTGTTTCAGCAGGTGCTTGACCTGTTGATCAGATAATTTCATGTCGTGTTTTTGCAGAGCGTAGGACTTGAGCAGTGCGATCGCTCCCGCGACAAAGGGTGAAGCATGGGATGTTCCTGTTGAGAAACCATAATCATTACCGATATAGGTACTGTAAATATCTGTACCGGGAGCGGCGAAGTCGACCTGTTTACCGTAGGTGGAAAACGAGGCGATCTCCCCCGATTCATCCAGTGCGCCAACCGCAATCACATGGGGCAGCGCCCCTGGATAATAAAGCTGTTCTTGACCATCATTCCCTGAAGCCGCCACAATCGAAACCCCTTTGCGGCGAGCGTAGTCCACGACTTCTTCGTGGGGCAGGCCGCCGCCTGAGTGTTGAATGCCTAAACTCATGTTGATGACATCTGCGCCTTGATCGATCGCCCACTTAATGCCCGAATTGATGTTATCCACCAAACCCGCGCCCACTTTTTTTGAGCCTCGTTTCATGGCTCCCAACACGCGAACGGGCAAAATCTTACACCGGGGAACCACCCCTACAGGCATATCTAAACCCTGAGCTGCAATGATTCCGGCGACATGGGTGCCATGCCCCACCTCATCTTCAGGGTCTTCATCGTAGCCTAAATAATCACCGACAAACTTTCCAGCCCCATCAATGATATCCACAAAATCGTATCCCGGCAACAAAGCCTCAACCAGCTCAGGGTGCCCTAAGTCAATACCCGTGTCTAGAACTGCAACCGTGATCTCAGCCTCCCCTTTACTATAGTCATGAGCTTGATCAAGATGAATGGCTTGGCGCGATCGAACATCAGTCTCCAACGTCAAAGCTCTTGCTGTGACTGGGGGCAAATCGGCTGTCGCCACTTTGCCTAAGGTAGCTGCTTCCACATCAGGAACCAGGGAGATGTGTTCCATCAAGTCATTCGGAATATCCGTATTTTGTTGGAGAATTAGGCGATAAACTCGATTAAACCCGCTCGCCAACTCATCTCTATCCCAGCTTTTGCCTGCGGGTTGATATTCACGCGTAACTCGAACGGGAAGACTATATTGCTCAACCCACCTATCTACATCGGGATGGATATGAGAGGGAGCGTCAGCTTTCCCTAAAGCGACATCTTTCCAGTAGGGTATCCGCCTGGAAGCAATATCCTTTTTGAGAGTTAATTTAATATGCGGCTTCATAATTACAGTCACCTAGTTAGAGGGGATGAGCCTTGCCGATGCCATTTTCTAGCGGTGTTTTCGAGTCAGTGTTAGTTTCCGGGATATCAACTTAAGCCAGGACATTCTGACGGAGCAAGAATACCCATTCTCCTTGGGAGACGCTTCGCGAACTAGAAGGGCAAAGCCCTACAGGAGACGGAATCCAATTCTTGACTGACTCCTGACTTCTGACGTCTGTATTCCTGCTCTGCTGGATTATTCCGCTTTAAGTTGGAGCCCAGTTACCTCATAAACTCAGGCTACGACAACCCTCGATTGATTGAGGCTTAATGCTTGCCAATGCAATATTTCTATCGTCAAGGCTGTTGGACAATCCAGTTCCAACCAACCGTACTCTTTAATTCCACAAATTTATTCATGACGCCACCCCAAAATGACTGAAATAAAACCGAAAAATCGAAAAGGCTTAAATAGGTCGGTGAGATTCAATCACACTCTGGAACACACCGTAAATTTCGCTCCGAGGCAAGATCCTATGCTTTAGAAATTTACACTTCTTTGCAGGATCACCTCCGCTGGAATCAGTTTATTCAGGCTTAACTACTTATGACATACGCAGGAGAGAGACGCTTACGAGATTACACGGAGATATGCATATTCCTTACAGAGATCTTCAATTGGAAAAAGATAAACGTGTCTCCTACAGAGGATGGAGAGATCTCACAAAACACCTCAGGAAGTGAGAATACCACCAACTTATTCCTGTGTTTGGGGCAGGTTTGCAGCGGCTGCCTCCAACGCATTAAATAATTTTAAAGAAGTATTTTTTCAGAGGGAGTTTGGAAATCTGTAAAGTCTTTTTAAGCTCAAATTGCTACTGCTTAAGCACAGATTTTCTGGACACCCTGCTTAATCGCAAGGCGGCTGAGCAAAAAGCTCAACAGATTGAGCTGGACTTTGCCTCTGGCAACTTTGACCCAAGCTTAGGCAAGTATGAACAACAATTCCAGCACCCCAATCCCGTTTCCAACATTGACTACCGAGCATTTTGAGAGCGCATTGGTAGGCTATTGCTGAATATCTTGCAGCCGTTGCAGGCGGAAATCCAGGTGCATACCGAACGATTAAGCCACTTGGAGCAGAATGTGCAGGATTTGAGCAAGGGTTTAGTCGGCTAAAAAAC
>JASJDH010000042.1 GCA_030065175.1 Leptolyngbyaceae cyanobacterium MO_188.B28
AGGGGCAGGATCGCTTTTTGTCCGGACGGTAGAGCATTTCAGAATTGGGATCCCACCCTTCCTTCCGGTTTTGGCATGGTATAAAATATCCGTATAAAGCGGTCCATTTCAGCCTCGTTCCGTTTTCTCCCTTGCCCTAGTCGTTTTTGATTTCATCGCATGGCTCAATCCCGTACAGGTAGGATGCGAGACATCCATTGCACCGTTCCCGAGGAAATCCACGAGCGGCTTTCCCTGGCTGCGCATAACCGTGGCACGACGATGACGCAGCTTGTTCAAGACTGCATCTCTGGCTTAAACCCCCATTACCGTCCAGTGACCCCGCCTTCAATCGCTGATCGGCCCCGCCCTCGACGGAGCAACAATAAATTTACGGTTGCAGAGCAGTGCCTGATTTTGCAAGAAAAAATCTATGGGCTGCTGACTATTTATCAGATTGCTAAATTGTGGCATTGCAACAAAAGCACGATCGCCCGCGTGGTAAACCGTGAGGTTGGCTATACACAAGAAATCCGCCCGCGTAAGCTGCCGGTGAGTGTCGCCCAATGCGAGGAAATCCGAGAGCTGCTCATAGATGAGTGGCAGAGTCACAAAAAAATAGGGAAGCGCTTTGGAATAAGTGCTACGACTGTGTTCAGAATCCGTAATAAGCAAGGAGTCTATAGGTTATATGGGCAGCCCAAAGAAAGGTAAGGCGACTGCATCTTTCATGGTTGGCGAGCCAATCAACGCCCCGCTGCCTAAAAGTGCTCGTGACCTTGAGAAAGTGGTGCCGCTGCCACTGGGAAAGGATAGGGCTACGGGTAGAGACATGCCGGATCCAATGTTTGTCACGCTAGCCGAGATAGTCGATTACACCGGCATCAGTCGGCACGTCGTTAATTACATGTTAGGTCGAGGTCAAATTTCGCCCGAGATTAACGCCGACGGCAAATATGATTTTTTTGAATTCAACCGACAAATCCATATTTTCCGGGCAGAGCAAAAACAGGAGAACGCCACAACCTTAAACGATGCCAAGGTGCGACTGGCCAATGCTCAGGCGGAAAAAGTGGAGCTGGAAAATGCAAAGAGCAAGGGTGATTTGATCCCACTCGAACAGCATAAGGCTGCAATGAATGAAGCCGCGATCGCGTTCAATGATGTGTTTGAAAAGTTGGCAGCTGAGCTTCCAAGCGAACTGGCTAACACCCCAGACGAGGAACGGTCTATTTTGCCCGTTGTGGTGAAGTGGGCAAATAAGATGCGAAGAAAATTAGCAGAAAGGTTTGCCGCATGACGTTTACTTTCCTTCAAGGTTTAAGGCGATGGATGAGGCTGGTATTTTCCGTCCCCTTAGCTACGGGCTATAATCCCCCGCCAACCTACCCAAAACCACCGGCCCCACCGGCCCCACCGGTACCTCGACCGTAAGCCTTGGAGATAGTATGAGCCCTCGAAACCCGTTCAAGTTACTAATAGATAGCCTTCCTAGCTTTGGTCGATTGTTTCTTGTCATCGTTGGAGTTTCAGCCAAATCTGAATATAGACGCCCCAAACCAAAATCCTTTGACTCTCAGGTCTCAATGAATGAGTGGTTCAATCAGGTGCTAGACGCTTTGATGGTGGCAAATGCCTCGCCTGAAACTAAGGAGCTATATAACAGAGCGCTTGAAGAATATGGTGAGTTTATCCAGACAGGGAAATATCCTTCTGCAGAACTAAAACGCATGGCTGCCCGAAAGCTCAACATTCCCCCTCCAATCAGGCCGATCACATCTCCTGTTTTTACTCATACATAAAAGTCCTCTAGCAAAATGCACGCTCCCCAACCTTGGCCTGACCCACCGACTCATATGGGATATACACCACCACCTCCACCAATTTCAGACATGGTTAGCTCCGGCCCCCTCTCCTTCTCAATGCCTGATGGCCGGTCGCCTGAGGCATGGTTCAATCTTGTCCTAGACCAGCTTGCCTCCAGCAATCCGCTATGGGATCGCGTTATGGAAGAATATGCGAAATATATTGAATTCAAGACCTTGCCCTCAGAGGATTTGCAGAGCTTGGTTGCGGGGAACGAGTTTATTTCTATCCCCCGCCATCGGGGAGCCCCTTACACACCTCCACCTAAAAACACCGGCCCGGCTAGGCTGGCTTAGTCATGGCCTCTTTTGCCTTCCCGTCTTTTGATATTTTAGGGGCCGCGATCGCCCCTAAAGAGGTGTTGGCGATTGACGAGTGGGCTGAGCAGTACCGATACATCGGCAAGGGAACCGCTGCTAACCCTGGGCCTTGGGACAATGATCAAGTGCCTTGGATGATTGAACCTATGCACGAGGCTTCCATCTCCGAAGAAATCGTATTCGCTTCGAGTGCTCAGATATCAAAAACTGAGAGCTTAATCCTAAATACGATCGGATATTTCATTCATTACGATCCCACCGCGATTTTGTGCGTTTTGCCTGACTGGGATACGTGCGATGAGATTTCCCGCGATCGCTTTGACCCAATGATAAGAGACACCCCAGTAATGCGGGGGCTCATCTCCAAGGAACGTGCTAGCGCGGGTGACGGTATCCGAGGTAGTACTAAGCAAGTGAAACGCTTCCCCGGTGGCAGGCTCAACTTTGTCACGGCTAATAGTGCCTCGAAGCTAGCATCAAAGCCGATCCGGGTTGTGGTGATTGACGAGCTGGACCGCTGTCAGGTCAATTCTGAGGGTGACATTTATCTTCTCGCCCGGAAACGAACTGAGACCTTTCAGCGTAACCGGTTAATTATTCGTTGCAGCACGCCAACACTGAAAGAAGGCAGCCCCATAATGGATGCCTATGAGAAGACAGACCAACGGAGATATTTTGTTGACTGCCCCCACTGCCAGACTGAGCAGCAACTTGAGTGGAAGCAAGTGAAATGGGAAACGGTTGGCGAGCATCGTAATGTTTGGTATGAATGCCCTCACTGCTCCGCTCACTGGTCAGAGCGCGATCGCCGACATGCCGTCTCCGAAGGACGATGGAAGCCCACCGCCAAACCTGCTCCGGGGTTTGAACGGGTCGCTGGGTTTTGGATCTGGGCTGGGTATTCCTTGTTTACGACGCTTGAAGCAATCGTCCAAGAGTTTTACACGGCAAAAGATGACAAGACTAAGCTGCAGGTTTTTGTTAACACCGTCCTCGGCCAAACCTGGGAGGACCCCGACGCCGAAAAACTAGAGCACTCCGAGCTTCAGAAACGATGTGAGCCCTATGAGCGGAGCACCGTGCCGAAAGATTGCCTTGTGCTAACGGCTGGGGTAGATGTCCAGATTGATAAACTAGTCCTGGTAATTCGGGGCTGGACTAAAACCCTGGAAAGCTATTTGGTGGACTGGATTGAACTGTATGGCGACACCGCACAGGATCCGGTCTGGGAGCAGCTTGGCCAAGCGATCGCCCAAACCTTTAAGCATGATGCTGGGGTTGAAATAAAAATTCGACGTTGTGCGATTGACTCCAGTGCATACACCAATCGGGTTTACAACAAGGTTACCGAATTTAGGAAAAGGATCGGGATTGACTGCCTAGCCATCAAGGGGAACCCGTCCATCGATAAACCTATCTATAATCGACCGTCCAAGGTGGATTTGACGGTTAACGGGAAGCCCCGTCGACGTGGGATCTCGCTGTACTCAGTCGGGACGGGCAGCGCTAAAACACTCCTCTATCAGCGTGTGGAGATCGAGCCGGGGCTACCTTATTCCTACCACTGGCCACACCTGCCAGAAGATTACTTTTTAGAGCTGACCTCAGAGCGCAAGGTAACCCGCTTTTCGAAGGGCCGCGCCACCATGAGCTGGGAGCTAATCCCTAACCGGCGCAACGAGGTCTTAGACTGCGAAGTTTACAACCTGTTTTGCGCGGTCTCGCTCGGCATTGACCGCGCCTCCTTCAACTGGAAAGCGGTGGAAGAATCGGTATTGAGTGGAAAGCCAGATAACAAGGGCGATGCTGAACAACCGCGAAAGAATGACAAAGTCCCCAGTCGCAGGAAAAGATCAAGGCGAAGCGATTGGGCAACACGGTACTAATGGCAGACGTTATCGGCATTCCATCAGAAATTGCAGACGACAAGCCCACGCGCTGGGAAACAATGTTGGACAACTTTGAGCCCGGCGATTATGAATTGCTGTGGTTTATGAAGCCCACCACTGCCAGTCAGTTTACTGATACTTTTACGTCCGAAGCCTTTGGGGGTGGCTGGGAAACTACAATCTTTCTAAATACCAATAGCCCCACGTGGGAGTGGCAGCTCAAAGCGCGGGAAATCGAGACCCACATCATCACAGCAGTTGCCAGTGGCGAGCTATCGGTACTGGTTGTCCTGAGTGAGCTTGAAGCCCAACTGAACGCGGTTAGAGACGCCCTAACAGCGATAGGTCGCGGCGAAGTCGTTCAATCCTACTCAATCCGAGGGCGATCGCTTTCGCGTTTTAGTTTGAGCGAACTAATGGATCTTTTCAACCTACTAAAGCGAGAATTAGATGCAGAAAGAACAAGAAAGGGGCGAAGCTTTGGATATATTCACGGAAACTTTGGCCCTAGCTACAATCCTTACGTAGGCTGGTAAAGATGACGACAAGCTTCAACGTCCCACAGAATTCAATTTTCACTTGGTCCCTGCTTTTCACCGATCGCGATGCTGAGGTGCAAAGTATCTCTCAAGCAGCCGACGCTGTGGTAACCACAAAGACTCCCCATTGCTTTGAGGTCGGGAATTCGGTTCAACTCATCAACGTCGATTCATGCCCGGACCGCGATGGGTATTACACCGTCGCAACGGTCCCAGATGGCACGTCTTTCACGGCAGGCATTGATTCCAGTCAACATGGCCAAACCGCCGAGGGGGGGCTTGCCGTTAGGAATGTTGATTTATCCCTTCGAAGTTTTGGCGGTGAAGTTTACGGCAAAACAACTGAGACGCTAAATTTAATCCAGTCTGCCACCGCCGGGGGTCAATCGGGTGATAGTGTCTTGGTTTTTTCAAGCGCCTCTCAGCAACGTAATATTTTCCAGCCAGGGGACATCATTACGGTTTCGGACCTAGGGATTACTAACGCTACGGTATTAGCCGCTTCCGACTGGTCAGCGATCAACTGCTTTAACGAAACCTCGACTCAGACCGTCTCGATTAATCAAAACGTTTCCATAAGCACCAGTGGCGTCCAAGATTGGAGTGCTTCCCGCGATCGCGATGGGGAATATACTGTCTTATCAGGGACCATCGGAGCGACCAAAAGTCAAAATCAGGTTGTATTCACTGCTCCATCTCTAACAAGGGGAACCTATCAATTTAAGACATGGGAATTGATAGCGGGGGAACGCAAAGTTTTACAGGAAGGTACCATCACCTATGACTGAAACGATCTACCAACTTGATCAAACAAACACCGTAATTTCTTCGGAAAAGTTTCAGTATGTCCCTGTTGCGCTTGCCAACCCTGAAACCGTCTTAAACGTTGCGGTTGAGCTTGACACGATCACCGCATTAAGGGCTTTGGATACAACGGGGCTTGCCAACGGGACCTCGCGAAAAGTCAAAGGCTATTACACTCCCTATGATGTGGCGATGCCCCAAACATTCTTTTGGGATCCAACCAGCACGGCCACCGATGACGGATTCTCGATAATCGAGCCCACCGCCGGGGGGACGGGGCGGTGGGTTTATCCTGTTGGGGAGATGCCTTTCCCCTTGAGCGCCGCCGGGGCAACTACAGGAAGCGATGCTACTCCATTCCTCGAAGCCGTTTTGGCTTCTGGTGCCCGCGCTGTCTTGGATGACGACTATCAATTTAACACCGCTGCCACAATTGCCAGCGGCCAGACTGTCTTGATCTATCACGGAGTTTCGCTAGGTGGCAGCTCCGGGATAACGAACGATGGGACTGTTATCTATATCGAAAGTATTTGGAGTGGGATTACTGGAAACGGCTCGTATCTAGACCTTGCGGGGGGCGGCTCACTCCCTGAAGGAGTCCCGGTATTGAGGGAAGGAGAAAATGCGCGGTTATATGTGGACCCCACTGACCGCTCAATCAAGGCGGTTTATCCGGGGGGCGTCACCGCCACTTTAGCGACTCCCAACGTTTACACGGCTTCCACTCAGGAAGGTTTACTTCCTTCTCCTTGGACATGGGCACCCGATTTCGACATTGGGTATGCCGCTACCTCAATCGACTACGAAAACGACATTGGGGACACTCTGAATTATTTTGTCTCTGAATCTGGGGATGACGCGACTTTAGACGGCACAAGTTCTTTAACGCCCTATCGCACGATCTCAGCCGCGATCGCGGCTGGGATAGCCGCAACCGTTGACGACGATCCGTTTAGCGTCACCGTGGTTGGAGGCACCTATTACCAAACGGAATGGGCACCCGGCACCGGGAGCGCCAACCGACTGCCAGAACGCCGAGAGTTTGCCTTGGTCGGTGTCCAGTCTGATGTCATCCTGACTAGTTCCCCTAAAAACATTTCTTGGACCAATAACGGAGATGGGACTTACACGGCATCGGTCGCCAACGTGTTTAGCGTTGTGGACACAAGCGTAAAAACGCCTATTGGGGATGTTTACGAGACGCTTGAAGAATATTCCTCGGTGGCAAACTTATTGGCGGGGGGCAACGGATTCTTTTCTGACAATGTCAATGTCACCGTAAAGGTCGGAAGGGCTCCTGACAGCGATATTCTTGCCAATGTCTCCGATTACAACGTCTGGAATAATTTCAGAACGGGGCCGCGATCGCTGCTTAAAGGGCTTCGATTTGCTGGTGTGCGCTTGAACCTGCAACCATCCAGCCCACTCTCAACATCAGATAACTTCCATCGATTGGACAACGTCCACTACATGGGGGTGGACAGCGATCCGCTGCAAGTTCAGGGCTCTACTAGTCCTGCGTTCACCTATGTCTACTCTCGACAAGTCAGGCTTTCTCGATCGCCTGCTGACGGGTTCAACTATAACAACCGAGTCCGGGGAATTGAGGAAAACTGCTTCTGTGAATTCGCCGGATGGAATACTCCCGGACCTAACCAAGGATCAACAGCGCATAATTCAGGGTGCGACATTATCCGAGTTTTTGGAACCTATCGAGACAGTCAGCAACCTAACATTGCCGACGTAAACGGGGCGCTAGGGTGGCAGATTAATTGCACTCTGGAGAACAACTTAAACTTGACCAACGCCACCGCTGGTACAGGTACAACCATGTGGTTTGATACCTGTACACTTATCCCAGGTAGCGGCCTGACCAACTTCTCCTCAACAGGAACGTTTTTCCTGAGGAACACTGAAGGATCGGGGGCTAACGTTAGCAACTACTAAAATGTCAGACTTCACCATCTCGATAGGCCGATCGGCGGTTATTCCGTTTGCTCCTTCTGGCGAAGTGGCGAATGGTAGCACGTTCATATTCACCGCGAAGTTGACTCGTTCGGGAGCTGCGGTGCTGACCTCAACAAATATCACCTTTGATTTTGACGCCAACACAGGCCAAGTTAACCTATTAGACAGTGACACCGCTGGACTTTCGGAGCGACGAGAATATATCTGTGATGTGCAGGCCGTTTCCTCAGCATCCGAAAACTATGTGGTAGCAAAAGGGACTTTTGAAGCCGTGACGCCAGTGAGGACAACATGACAGGCAGCATCGGCCCTGAAGCTTTTGAGTCTGGGATATTTCAAAAAAATGCGTTTGGGTCTGGAGTGTTTCAGTCGGAGGTATTTGAATCTGGAGTATTCTTGGAAGCCATCTTTAGTGAAACTCCGATTGTCATTGGAGATTTCAACGTTCCCGTATTCCATCTCAATGGGTTGATCTGATGCCAAATAGAATAAACACCTCAACCGATAATTGGAAGCTTAACCAAGGTGACATCTTTGGCGATGGCAAGGACGATGCCAGTTCAGGCAATGCCGGGGCGATTGTTTACGCTTCTTCTGCGGAAGGGCAAAAGCTCCCCACGGCAGCTATTGATGGGGACCTGCAAACAATCGACACCGCCGCCGAGGCGATCGCCACTGACCCCACCGCTAATACCACGGGAGACGCCTCCACTGGCTACTCTCAGTCATTCCTGTGGCGTTGGCTGATCAAGTTGTCCCAGATAATTACAGGGCGATTGCCTGAACTGGTCAGTGGCAGGATTCCCGTCGATGGATCTGGGGTTACTCAACCCGTGAGCGGGGCTGTTACGGTTTCAGGCTCTATAACAGCTAACTTGGGCACCCTTAACGGAGCTGCCACCGAATCGACTCTTGCCGCGCTCTCAGGGAAGATAAATGAGTGCGATTCCACTGATGCCAACACCTCAGCCGCTAACACAGCCGCCACATTTACCATTTCAGCCCCTGGAGTGGGGAACTTTATTCGGTTGAAGGCTCTTTATTTTGGATACGATGCACCGCCAACCGCAGGGACTCTTACTATTTCAGCTACTGGATTAACCAGCATTGTCATTCCTGTGACCAGTGAAGGCGCGGGATTCCTCCCTATGGCACTAAAAGCCCCGGATAACACAGCCGTCACAGTAACCCTAAGCGCTGGTGGGGCTGGGGTCGTCGGATACGTGGGGGCGATCTATGGGGCTTAGTGGGCTTTCAGCGTTATCTGCTGTCTCCGCGCTGGTAATCTCAGCCACCGGGGCAGTTATCACGCCCCCTTCTGTTGGAGCGTTTCAGCCAATAGACTCCAGCTTAGGAACTGTCCAGCTCCAAGCTAATGCAACGAATGACCACAGTGAAACCGCCGACCTTGAATTTAAGCTTTACCGAGGAACACTGGGCAGCGGCATTTTAGTAGATACCCAGGCAGACCTAGGGGTTGCCAATGGTGCATCGGGCCAAGTCAATTTTGCGTTTGCTAGTGGCCTAACCAATGCGGTCCCTGATCAGTTTTATTTTGAGGTTACGGCTTCAGTTGGTGCATCAACCTCCGACGCTTCGCAAAGCACAGGTGAAACCCCATTTCAGCGGTACCTTGCCAGGACCCAGAAAAACGGGGACTATTCTCCCACAGGGGCATCATCGGTAGGGACCCCCGCTTTCACGGTGGACACGGGGGCCAGCTATGTGGCGACGGGGGGCAGCTCCCCATTAACTGGCAGCGTCGTTGACACCTATTTGGTCTGGGTTGGGGACCTAACAACTTTCAGCTTTGAAGCTGAGGATCTAACCACGTTGACGGCTGATACTTTGCCGTCAACCCTAACCTCTCTCAATAAAGCTTTTCAGAACAATGCCAATGCTGTAGGGGGCACGCCTGCCATCCCTGCCAGCGTTGCCAACATGAATCAGGCTTTCTCAGGATGCACCTTACTTGACGGCACGATTGGAGCTATTGATCCAGCTGTTACGGGTTCAATGCGTCGTGCATACCGGAATTGCCCGAACCTGATCGGCAGTACGCCTGCCATTCCATCAGGCGTTACAAACCTAGAACGGGCATTTGAGAATGGTAGCTCCTTAAATGGCACGATTGGGGCGATCGGGTCTGGAGTAACTGGCTCAATGGCCTCAACCTATCGGCTTTGCACCAGCCTGACTGGCTCCATACCAGCTATCCCAGATGGCGTTACAAACTTAAGCAGTACCTTCCAGCAAAATACGGCGTTGGATGGAACGATCGGGGCGATCGGGGCTGGGGCTTCTGGAAGCATGGCTTATTTCTGCTTAGGTTGCGCTAACTTAACCGGATCCACTCCCTCGATTCCATCTGGAGCAACAAGCCTGCTTCAAGCTTTCAAGGGATGCACCTTGCTTGATGGAACCATTGGAGCTATCGGGTCTGGGTTTACAGGGACCATGCAGGAGGCTTATGCGAACTGTGTAAACCTGACTGGCTCTACACCAGCTATCCCCGCAGGCGTAAACAGTCTGAGTTTCGCCTTTGACGGTTGCAGTAGTTTAGACGGCACAATAGGAGCTTTTGATCCAGGTGTTACTGGGTCATTCTTTGTTGCATTTCGGAATTGTTCAAGCCTAACGGGAGGAACCCCGGCACTCCCTGTTGGAGGAAACAGCTATTATCTCACTTTCAACAATTGCACAAGCCTTGACGGCACGATTGGAGCTGTAAATTCTGCGATCGTTGCATCTTTCCAAGGATGCTGGAAAAATTGCCCCAATCTAACAGGGGGAACGCCAATTCTTCCGGCTGGAGCAAGCTCAATTCAGGATACCTTCTCGCAATGCAGCGGATTGTCTTACACAACGGGAACCCTATCAAATATTTCGACGAATATTATGAATTCTGTCCTGGCCTTTGGGGCTTACCCAGAAGCAGAAGTAGATCAGGCGTTAACTGACTTAGATAGTGCGGTCCCAGGGCAAATCACAAGCGCTATTAATGCCCCAAATTTTATTACAAACGGCACAAGTGCGGCCCCAAGTGCCACAGGTGACGCAGCGATCGCCGCTATCGTCGCTGACTTACCAGGATCCGTTATTGGGACAAACTAATGGTCGGCTATATCATCAATCACGTCACCCAGGATATTAACAAACTCGATTCCGATGGCATTCGGCTTAATATGTCGGGCGAAGTCTCTTATTTACTGCTTCAAGATCTGCTATCAGTCGCTGTATTTGCCGGGGGAAAACGATTTAACCCGAATCGCCCGCAGCGGCAAAATGAGCCGGACATAGATCAAGCGATCGCAGATAAATGGCCTAGATATCGGTTCGAAAATGCCATAGAAAGAACGCCTGCGGATTATTTGCAGGCGTTTCCAGGTACAGCAAGAGAAAGGTTGCTGAGGTTTTACCCCGACAATCCTGACGAGGTAGACGCGCTATTTCCCTAAGAGAACTCTGACACCTTGGTTATTTTTTGAGCCGCATCATAGGCATTTTGCACAGGGACACCCTGCCACACCAATCCCTCAGCATAGCGACGACGCCCTAACCCAAGCTCTACGTTAGACCCACGGTTTACAATAAAGCTATTGCAAATTTTGGAGAAAGTTAAAATGAATATCGAAGCTGTTAGACAGACCGCGATTCAAAATGGAAAGGATTATATCCGAGATTTAATTTTTAACCCCAAAATAAAAGAAGACGCCATCAGGTGGTATGAGCGCGATGTGAATATCAATGGGGCCGGAGTTGACGAGACATTGGGCCGAATTTTTAGCACTCAGCCTTTTAAGAAGTTCTTAGATTTAAAGCAGGCAGCCAGCTGATAAAACCTTGCAACAATAAAGCCCCTAGGAGCTTCCCTAGGGGCTTTATTGTTAGGGGATTACAGCTTTGGCTTTTCTAAAGTACTCACGGCGATCGGCTAAGCCGTTAGTGCCCCCATTGACTTTAAGAGTCACATCTTTGACCGTAACCAATGACTTATCGCAAAGAGCATTCATCTCATTCTGATGCCACCAGAATCCAGCGCTAGTGACTGGATAGTTGGCGGCAACATATTGGTGACCAAACATTACCCGCTGGTCATCAATATAATCAGCAAATGATTGGTAATTGTACCGCCCCGTTAGCTGAATCACGCCCGCTCCCTTGAAGCGCCTGCCATCTCCTGAATGGAAGTTGCCAAGGTCCGTGCGTCCTTCATAGGCGGAACCGTCAGCGATTTCTTCGAGCCATCGTAAGCCCCCACTTTCATGAGCCGTCTGACTTAGAAAGTGGCGGATCCGCTGTGGGGTGTTAATCTCAAAAGTCTCTAGGCAACGATTGAGGTCTTTTAAAAGCGATGGGGTTACCCTGTTTCCGTAAACAGCCCTGGCCTGATCAAAAGAGACAATTTGCTGTGCTATTTCTAGCGGTTGGCTTTGCTCTCAGTAATTCCACCTCACAGATCCGTATTGGCCGTTAAACCCGACACCATCGCGCATATCTACGTGAACGAACCCACGCGCCGCGCCATACCCAAGGGCGTCACCCCAGCGTGAGTCAAGCCAGTCCTGAAACTCATAAGTATCACCGCCAATAGGGTAAATGTCGGCGGCGTGGCCTTGGATGTGTTGCGAGTAGGTTGAGCCCCCTACAGCGAAATTAATCGCTTCGGGTCGATACCAAGATGTTACCCCTAGTGGCTTCCCCCATGCCTCACGGACCTTGTCTAACTCTAAAGCAAGCTTTAGCACTTGTTTAATCACATCCCCTTTCGGAATTCGGCGCGGATCCTGCTGGGTTACTTCGCCGACGGTGAAATATTTGGAAATCTTAGCGTTGTTATTGCTCCAGTCAATCGGCTGAGTGGGATCGTAGCCAGAAGGTCGCTGTGATTCTATTGCAGCAGAGCTTCCCTTTTCAGCTTCAATGTACCCAAATAGTTTTTTAAGTGGTTCATCGCCTTCCGGTCGAGGGGGCAGACCTTGAAGTTGACGCACAATATCATCAAGTTGAATGTCTGTGGCCTTGCGTGCAATTAAGTTGATTGCAGCTTCTTTTAAGTTGCTCATAGTTTTATTGAAAATCCTTCAGATGAACTATCTTTTTGGGTTGTTTGCGCCATCGGATCAACTACTTTTATTATTTGATCCACATTCCGCTGAACAACATCTTGTTTCGCGTGATTCACCTCCAATTGGGATGATAATGTTTGCTGAGTTTTGCCGATCGCATCTAGCCTCTCAATGATTCCGGCATCCTCCCCAGCCATAGCTCGCTGAATTTTTTCATACTCCGGTGCGGTCACGGTCAACACCTTGGCAAAGTCACCAGGGTTGGGCAACTTGTCCTCGAACGTCGTGAATAGATCCCCCACCGCGATCCGACCATCCTTGGCCTTGGAGTTGTACCATTTAGCTGCGAATCCTGCTCCTGCCATCGCAGCGGAAGCCACAGGCAATGCCTGTTCTTTGACCCAAGCCTTAGGGCCATCCGGCAACACCACCCAACCAGCAAACATTAACGCCCCTACACCGATGACAACGTGCTGAATCAGGTCCGACCTATTCAGCGCGGTTAGAGTATTGGAGTTAGATGAATCTTTGACATCTTTTACTTTCATAATTCTCCTTTCCAAACTTTGTCTAGGAAATCAAGATCGTTTTGAGAGGGATGAAACCCAATTCCTAGGCATTGGCGCATTTGCACATGCTCTGCTAGCTGAATGCTCAAAATCCACCATCGAATATAACGAATTATTGGCAAGCGTTTAATCATGTAGCCTCCCATTCTTCAGGGTTAATGTGTGGCGGTTTATAGTTTTCAATCACACCATTTTTGTTTACTTCAAAAATAATGTAATCACCGTAACCATCACTGCCATGACACAGGAAATCATCGGGGACATAGTAACCTCTCCATTTGGCGATTTTTTGGCGCTGCTTATCGAGGAGAAAGTACTCTCCTTGATCGCAAACTTTGTAATGAATATCAGCGGTTGTGCCTTGAGGCCAGTCTAGGATCAAGCCATCAGACAGCCTGATTGTTGGGGTCCAAAATTCCCCGCAAACATGTGGCATTAGAGTGCCGTGCGTATCCTCGACCCCATTTACATCTGCATCTTCCCAGTAACGCACGTTGGCTTGAACGCGCAAAAATACGGGTTCAATATCTATCTTGCTTATAATCTCAGCCTTAATCGCCATATTTTTAGTTCCTTGGGTTCATCCTATCTATTGCTTGTAAAACTTCACACCATCTGCCTTGCGAGTCAGGACTAGCCACGCATCGCGCAACCGTTCCAAAAATGACTCATGCTTGTGGCTCACGGGCCGCGCCACAACCCAGCGACCGTCAATGCAGGTTGAAGCGGAGCTTAGATTGTCGGCATCATAAATCACGCGATCGCCTCCTTAATATGTCAGGTCAATACCAGTCGCCCCCATTGGCCCGCTCTAGGCTTTCAGGGGTTGGCAGATAGATGGTTTCAGTTTCGGTAAAATCCTCCTCTTCGCTCCACCCATTTTCAAAAGCAGAAAACCCCTTAATCCCGTCAAATTCCAGCCAGATAGTCTTTTCATTCGTTGAACACCCTTCCCCGTCTTCGGTAACGCATACCTCAAAATCTACGCCTGCATTTAATAAGACCCAAGCCTTACCCACCCCTCGCTGTGCAGACCATGAGTCACGGTTCTTCCACTTATTCATGGGGACAATGGCTTGCTCACAAATCCGAATCAACAGCTCACGAGTGTAATCGGTCTTGATTGGCGGCTTATATTCCTTCTCGTACTTTTCGCAACCTGCCTGTGAGTTAAACAGAGTTCCATCAAAGGCTGCGTATACAATTCTCATTGTTCAAACCTTGCATAAATCATAGGGTGATCAGTCAATTGCGCCCACTCTTTAGTCAGTGGGTAAGTGTTTTGCTGCCCTTGGGGGCGTCCAAACACATTGCTAGCCCCAACTTGTGGAAAGAATTTGGAAACCAAAATGTAATTCCACGGGCCGTCGTAATCAGATTTTCGAACCCTGAAAGTGTTTTCCAGCTCTTGAAGGTCTTTAACCCCATCGCGGTCTGTATCCACTTTCGGGTTTCTGAGAGACAAGTCCCCGGCCAATACCGTAATGTAAGCCCGCTTGTAGTGGCGTTTCCTAAAGATCGCCTGCATCCGAGCAATCCCACGGGCGCGATCGCGGTCATTATGTGGAGGCGCGTGACAATTCCACAACTCAATAAACTCATCGTCCTGAGCGCGATGCACAAGCACTATCTGGGCCAACCCGTTTCGAAGTTGGGGGCGAATATTCCAGCCCCACGACTTTGATTTTATTAGCCGAAATCTGTCATTTCTCCAGCCCGTCATCAGGCCGCGCCCAATAATTGGGGTTGAGCCATGATGAACAAATCGGTATTGAGGCAGGATTTTTCTGTAGATGTCGCGGGCTTTATCAGACCAAACCTCTTGCAAATGAATAATATCTGGTTCAATTTGTGCAATCCGAACAGCAAGCGCTTTAGCTGGTTCCCTAACGCCCCTAGGATTCTTGTAAAACGGCCATATCGTAGGAATATGGGCCGCATTAAGCGTTGCTACTGAGATTCTTGTGAGCATGGGCTGATTAGCTCCCCAATAATGTTGTCTTTAATCATAATTTGCTGCATGGCATCTAACAGCAATTGCTCTAACTCCTCTTTGTCTAGCTGACTGACTCCTAGCTTGTAAGTGTTTAAGTTAAAATTTTGCTCCATCGACAGGTTAAAAACACTCGCGGGCAAAGGGGGTGGTTTATTCACGCGATCGCCTCCTTCAAAAACTTTCCCGAATAGAAATCTTCTAACTTTATAAACTCAACCCCTACCGTCCTGGCAGCTATAGCCGCTTGCTCATCCTCAATCCGATCACCAGTCATATAAACCTCCCAATCCCCCCGTCGCTGAATCACATATTCTATTGCGGTAGCTATTCCACCCAATAATCCATCCGATTTCCTCAACACCTCTTTTGCGATCGCAAGCTGAAGCATCCCGGGATTGGGCTTGCGGAATCCATCCAACCAATTATATTTAGGATTCTCTCCCATTCCTTTATAGATTGAGTACCTCCATGGCAAATTCAACCACGTGGGAAAACGAAAAGACCAATTCGGACCCTGTGAAATACACCAGCACTCATCATCATCGATGGCTGCATAAATACAACTCATGAGGGGTAGTAATTGCATCGTGATTCGCTGCTCTAGGAGACAGTTTTTCAAGTTTTTGTACCCTGCATTTATGCCCCCTTGATTGGTTACGCCGATAACAAGAAAGCCACTGGCGACCGCGCCTTGAATTGCAACTCTTGCCTTAGGGATAATTTCCTGATCAGTCGGGCTATTTATAAAGATGTTATTAGAAATGGGTTTTCTTACCGTTCCGTCTAGATCGCAAAGAAGGATTTTCACGCGATCGCCCCCTTAATATTTCTACTTACAGTCATAGCCATCGCCAAAGCCATAGCCAGAGATATCGCCAGAGCCATAGCCATAGCCAGAGCCATCGCCAGAGCCATAGCCATAGCCATAGCCATCGCCAGAGCCATCGCCATAGCCAGAGCCAGAGGCATAGCCATAGCCAGAGCCATAGCCATAGCCATAGCCATCGCCAGAGCCATCGCCATAGCCATAGCCATCGCCATAGCTATAGCTATTAGCCTTTATACTGCCCATACTGCAACTCCATCAATTGATTTTTGAGCTTCTTCAGTGGTAGCTAGCAGCTCAATCGCTTCAGTAACCAAAATCTCATCAACAGGCTCCGGGAATTTGCATTTTTCAGGAAGCGAGGTTCCGCTTTGGGCTAGTTGCGAAAGGCTTGCCGCGCCCTCCCAATACCAAAGCCGTCTCGCATCCTGCAAAAGTACTTCCTTGTCCTCACGACCTATTAGCTTTCCAAAAAACACTCCAGCCGAATATGTTCGGACAATAACTCTTGCGCCTAGTACAATTTTTGCCATTTTATTAGTTCTCCTTTTTATTCATGTCAAACCCTGCAGCCTCCCCAATCTTCACCCCCCAATGCTCAAACAGCCGCAATGCAACCGGGGCAGCGACAAACGCGATCGCAATACCAAGAAGTAGTTTTTCCATAATCAGGAACCCTCTCTCCAAACTTCTGTAATCCTTGGGTCTTCAAGCTCAGCAACCCTGTCCTCTAACTTTTGGCGCTGACTATTGGTCATTGAGCCCCTATTAAGCCCCACCGCTTCAGTAGCGGCTTGCAATCGTTTCTCGAACTCATCCATTGCGTGCTCATTCCAGGTGTCCCAAAATCGCTTATCCTTGAGGGCTTTCTCAGTCGCTTTCAAGATCGGATCTAGGAGTAGCCAAGTGACCAGCTTTTTCCCTTGATCAATCAATGCCCCCAGGCAGACTCCGCCTAACAGAATCTCGACGTAATCGATCCTCATCGTTTAACCCCCAATCAGTATTAATCAAATCGTATTGGCTCAGCCCAAAAAGCAGGGCTAACATGTTGAAAAAGTTAGTCATGGGCATCTCCTTTATCTAGAGCGGCTTGGAACCAGGACTCACCCCCCGCATTAGTAAGCAACAACTCCAGTCTGGCCAGCGCATTCCAGGCTGCATGGGCTGCGTGGAGCATGTTGCTATCTTTGTCAAAGGTCCCCTCTTTTCCCTCAAGAACAACGTGCCGAATCAGTGCGTTGGTATACCGCGTCTGCCCCTCTTGAACATGTCGCCAACCACCCTCTGAATACTTTTCCGCCCCATATTGAGCAACCTTGGCGACATGTTCAAATGCCCTGGGGAAATCGCGCAATACTCGATGATATTCAGGTTTGCCTTGATCTAGCTTTGCTCCGGGCTCATGTACAGTAAGCCCGCGAGGATCTACTTCACCAATCAATACAATCACCTCTAATACTTTCACTAAACTCTAGGGAAGAATCAGGTCCCCACGAAATAGAATTCTTGTTAATAATTCGCGCTTCTCGATATTCCCTATGCCGCCGCGCCTGACCCAATGCACCTACAGCGGATCGTCTCGTGGGGAAGGTTTTAGCCCTAGCCTCAACTGTGGTCCTCCCTGGATCTCCTCTCCAAGGAGCAAGCCAGCAACCTTCCTCAAGCTCGACTATATAGGTCATGTCATTGCCTCCAGTATTCCAGCGCAGAATCCCCAATCTTTAGCCGACACCACCACATCGCAGCCCTCCCGAGTAAACAAGGCCAGGGAGTGGGTTTGACCTTGGTCGCCAACCATAGAGGCGTCGTACATGTCACGTCCTTTGCCTGTGTAGCAATACTTGATCGGAGGAAATCCGAGAGGGGATAGGATGGCGTTACATTCGCTAAGCGATCGCCCTAAAAACCGTCCCAGCGCAGGGCTATGGGTCAAGTGCGGGTTTCTATGGTCTAAAAAGGTTAACTGATTCACACCGCCACCTCCTCAATCACATCATTTAGTGACAAGTTGTAAGCCGCGCAGATTTTTTGCACCACCTCCTTTTTGGGCATAATCTCAGGATTGTCATACAGCCGATAACAAGTAGCTTTTGCAAGCCCCGTCCGGCGGTGAAACTGATAAACCACGCCATCGTGCTGATTATCAATGATCTCTTTTACTTTATTTTTAATCATCCTTTTTGCTTGACATTTCCTACTTAACGGTACTAGTATTGATTCAGAAAGTCAAGCACTTGGAGGCGCACATGGAAAAAAGAGTTGAGCTACCTAAAGAAACCTATGAGATTCCCGAAAATTCGGCGACTGTAAAGTCTTTAAGCGATTACAAGCGCGAGCTATGGGACAAGAAAGATTACCCAGCGGTAAAGTCGGTGATTGACCTTCAGCAAAAACTCAAGAATCTGGACAATGGAGGAATTCCAGACAATACTTTGATGCATCGTGAGCCACTGGATTTTCACCGCTCAAAATCAGGGCGGGTTGTCCACATCTAGTCACAAAAAAAGTGGGGCAATAGCCCCACGATTCGAGAGGAGTTTGAAAAACTTTAATTAAAAGGATCCTAGCATGTCAGAAGAAATCCAAGAAAAATTGAACGCAGCAAAGAGTGAACGGCTTCAAGGCGAAAGCGAACTGGCTGTAATTCAACCTCAAGACATTAGTATTGCTCAATTTAATTCAGGCGCGGAACTATTAAGAGCCAGTAATCCTGTTCAATATGCGTTGATTCAACGACAGCTAATGCAGCAAGTTTACGAGTCTTTGATGATTAAGGACACTGACTACGGAAAAGTCGAAGGGTGCGGCGATAAGCCTATGCTATTTAAGGCAGGGGCTGAAAAAGTGGCTAACGTGTTCAATCTGTCAATTGGGATTGAGCGAGTTCGGGAAACTGAAGACTTTGACAAAGGACTTTTTAGCTATACCTACAAAGCCATTATTCGCGATCGCAACAATCGAGTACTTGCAGAATGTGAAGGAAACTGCAACTCAAAGGAGAAAAAGTACGCCTTTCGCTGGGTTCCTGAGCGTTTTGCTACTGAAGAACAAAAAAATAATAAGCAGGGGCGAAAAAAAAGCAAAAAGTACCCAAACTCTTATGACATTCTTGTTCCTAACGATGATATTTACTCAATTGTAAATACTTTAATGAAGATGTCTCAAAAAAGAGCAATTGTAGGCGGCATATTGCTTGCAACTAATTCGAGCGCATTTTTTGGCAACGCTGAAGTAGAAATGATGCAAGACTATCAGGCAAGCGTGGACTCGCCCTATGAGTCTATTGACGCGGAATTGGTGCCAGAAGACGAGTCTCCTGTTATGGTGTCGCAGTCCCAAATTAAGCGACTTTACGCGATCGCAAAAAAGGCTGGCCATTCTAGGGAATCTTTGAAAGCAATGGTTCTCGACATCTATAAAATCGATAGCTTCAACGATATCCCGGTCAGCGATTATGACGCGATCGCAAAAAGCGCAGAACACCCTGCACTGGTGGATCATTACACGGCGCAGCTAGAGCAGTCTGAACCCACCCCCGCCTTAGACTAACGTTTCCACGGCGATCGCTTGGGGGGATTGGGCGATCTCATTACTGAACACTTACCAATAAATCAAAATGACTAACACAATCGAGTCGGCTGATCTCGTTCGCATCCAAGAAATCGCTGACGGTGAAGCCAGCAAATTCTTTGCTAGTGCTTTTGAGAGAGCTGTCCTGAATGCCGTAGATCCAAGCACCTCGCACAAAGCAAAACGCGGCCTAACGATTAAGTTTTCGTTCAAGCCAGAGCAAGATCGCAATATGGTTGCGATCGCTATAAGTTGCACGCCTAGAATTGCGGGGGAGAAGCCCAAAACTACAAAAATCATGGTTGGGCAAAGGTCTGGCGCTGTAGCGGCCTCTGAGTTTCAAAAAGTGCCCGATGCGAACGCGCCCGTCAAGTACGAAGAGTCCGGCTATAAATCAGTGACTTCATATGTTTCTCTGTCAAGTTTAGGCGGTGGGGTTATCCCCGAGCGATGGGCACAGGCGATGGAAGAAGTTGTCTACAACATTCTGGACCCCAACACAGACCCAGAAGAAGCACGTTCTATTACCGTCATACTGGCCTTTACTCCCACCGAAGAGCGAGGAATGGCAAATGGGCATGTTTCAGTTGTAACCAAACTGGCACCGCTTAAGCCTATCCCGTTCTCTCTCAACTTTAGCCACGTTGAGGGGACTGTTTTGGGCGTTCGTGAGCACCGACTAGAGCAGACTTCATTGCCTGTTTAGGGTGCCGGGGGGATCAAATGCAAACATTATCAGAGGAAAATCATGTCGTTTTTAGATACTCTCATCACTCAAGTTCAGCAAGCTGCAATCCCCGAAAAAGTCAGCGTAGATAGCGGTGAATTTGTAATCCGCCACAAGGATTCATCTGTCAGCCTTCCGCCGCGCGAATCTTCGGTTGAGGCTCACTCTATTTGCACACTAACAGGCTTGATTCAATATATCAAAACAGATCCTGACGGTGCGGTTGAATCTGTCGGGCTTCATCTCGTGGTTGAGTCACCAATTATTGTTAAAGCCTATTCGCATGTTGAGGGACGGCATAAACAGCGTGACATTTATATTGAATCCTGCTGTGGCCCAGTCATTGGCAACGGTTTTAAGTTCAATCAATGGCATTCTCAGGATCAGTTCATCATCAACGCATTGAGTCAATTTCAGCCTAGCGATGACTTAACTAAAGTTCTTGAAATTGTCTCAAAGCTCGTTTCGAGTAGCGAGAAGAATCTCACTGATGACGGGCTTGCCCAGTCTGCCACAGTCAAAAAAGGGATTTCCACACTAGCGACGGTTGAAATCCCGAAGCGGGTAAAACTGCGCCCCTACCGAACCTTTGCAGAAATCACAGAACAGCCTGAATCCGAATTCGTGTTACGCCTGCGTGAGCTTGGGGAAAAAATCGAAATCGCTTTGTTCGAGGCTGATGGCGGAGCTTGGAAGCTTGAAGCAATTCAGGCGATCGCCGCATACCTCAAGGACTCTTTGCCAGATACCTGCATCCTGGCTTAAACCTTTCTGGCGATCGCTAAACCCTCATAACGGCATTAGGAGTGCCTGAGGTGATTCAAAATGGGCGATCGCTTTTTGGGCAATTACACAACAGGCAATGACATGAAGCAAATCACAGTTGACCGACGCCCGGATAGGGGCTCAAATTGCACAATTTTTATTTCTGGGGAATACCCAGAGGGCGCAACCAAACAACAAGTATGGGACGCTATCAACCCTACGTTTGGGGGACGTTTCACCATGTTTGGGGGCGGGTATTACAGATTCCTGGCCTACACCGATTAGCTATGGCGATCGCCTTCTTGACCAATATCAAAAAGAGCAATGAGAACAATACCTTTTAACTTCACGCCTGAACAAAAGCAAGCGTGGAATTCGATTACTCCTAGGCAGCGGGAAAGTTATGCTCGGATGCGTACGTTTCGCCCTGCCCATCTTTGCAACGCCCTGCTAGTGATGTGGGCTTCTGCCAATAACCCAAATAGCTATAACAAAGAAAGCGGGCACGCCTTTGATCGCTGGCTGAATGCAATACCAAAAGGCACGCAATTTACCTATGGTCAAGCGCTAGACGAGCTTTCCGAGTTTGAATGGTACGGTGAAACCTCTCATATTAAATCGTTTGTCAAAAAAGCCGAAAAGGCTGGCCGCGTGCGACTTCAAATTCGAGGGAAAGGAAAACGCCCAAATGTCTTTATTAAACTTTAGAGGAAATGAAAATGGGATCAATCGCCAAACCTCAAACACCGTTAAAACTCTTGCTGCAAATGACGGCTGAACAGCGAGAAGATTACATATCATTGCCAGACAGCGAAAAAAAGTGTTTACTGGCTCAGCTCAAAAAGAATCGCAATATCACATTTGAGCAATGGCTAGAAAATGTTGCTGACACGGCTAAAGAATTAAAAGTTTTTGGTCAAGATCCTAAAAAGGAAGAAAAAAACGGGAAAATTGTATTTGCCAATTACTTCAACAGTCTTCAACGGGGAAATCGGTTTACCACTGACACGGCTTTCGAGGCGTGCATTAATCGTGGATTTACAGGCAAGCATGACACCATTAAAAACTATATTTGCACGTTTGTGAGAAACGGCTTAGCTCGAACGGATGGTCACATGAACACGGGCGCTAAGAAGCGTTGCTGTGTCTACGTCAAGCTATAAAAAAGCTCCCTTTCGATAGCTTAAAAGTCCAATAGTTATAGGAGCAACATGCTCATTTCCAACCTTAACACACACACCAATAGCCTCTCATGGTGGCTGGATCTTGATTGCTACCAAGGAAAGCAGTTTGTCAGGCTGGCCCCCCAAGGTGCGTATCAGGTCTTTCATGTAATAACCAACAGCATGATCGACTCATGCTGTATCGCGGCTAAAGTTGACGACGGTTTTTCCGAATCAATGGAGCGAGGTGGAATGTCGCGATCGCTATTAATTGAAACCATCAACGCAGCAGTTGAAGCGGGCATTTTTGATGCTGAAGCCTGGGAGGAAAATTTAATTGTGTGTGATGCGGTTACAGAAGTAATTCAAACCCATTACGAGGAATTGTATGACTGACGACACTTTTTATTTAGCTCAAAAAATCAATCAGAGAATCCTCGGGTTTTCGGTTTTTTGCGAACCAATGCCTGGGAGCACGGCTACCTATCGATACGAATGGCGCTGGTCTTATTTTGGAATCAGCAGTCCTAGTCATGTTCGCTTTGGATCGCCTGATGCCGCCTTGCAAAACTTTACTAAATTGATTCTCGCGCTCATTTTCCCTCAATTAGAGCCTGAGATTTCAGGGTACTTTCCAGGCAACCAGTACAGCAAAGAATCGCTAGAAAAAGCGATCAATGATGCGATCGAAAACGAAGGAGATGTAACCAATGGATAATCTAAGTTCTGATCAACCTATAGCTATATCCAAAAAAACCACTCAATGGGCAAAATCACTTTTTGATCAGCTCCCGGCTGGATGGAAGTCTTTCCAGCTTTTAGGTGAAATTTGCTCATGGGGCATGTTGGATTTTACTATTCCCCATATCACTTTGCTGATCAAAAAAATACCAGAAGGAGAAGAAAAAGAGAGGCTAAAAAAACAGCTGTCGGATTTGCTTAAACTTGACGATGACAATAAAGCCTTTCTCGCTCAGCACGGCATTGTGGATGATGCCTCTGCAATTAAAAAGTTAGAAATTGAAGTCAAGCGAGTTGAGGAGTTTTGCTCAAAATACGAAATTTTACAGGCGGCGTTTAACAAACAAGTCGAAAATCTTGTTCAACAATTCGAGGATGAACAATGACTAAAGCATCAAAAAGAAAAATATGCCGCTACTGTCGTTACTGGGATTACGAACTAGCTGAAAACGCAGGCCGCAATTTTGTAGATGCAAGAGGGCAATGCACCAAATTCAATCCCAGTATTGAGCTAATAACTCACGGAGCTTCATCCTGCAGGATCTTCAAACCATATGTTGAAGAGCAAAACGACTCAGGAGTATAATTTAGGCAATAAAATAGGGATGCTGCCAGGCATCCCTCATCGCACACGATTCACTAGCTCACAGGAAAACAAGCAGGAGACGACGATAGATTTATTCTATCGTCTCCTGAAAATCTCTTCAAGTTACTAGGCTTGAGGTGAACACATACACAGTCATTATTGGAGGCAACATGGATTACGGACAAACGCCTAGAGGCTTTGAAGTAATCGAGTTTGAGGACGAATATGGTCACGCTTGTTCGTTGCAAAAAAGCAGCGCGGCTGACACCGATTGTATTTGGCTTGGAATTAATTTTCCTGAACTAAGAGTCATGGCAAGAGACGCCAATAATCTCGGGATAAATACAGAGATAACAAACGGTTGGGTTGATTATCCAATACCGCAACAAGTAATGGTGTGGTCACGAATGTATCTAACCCAGGAACAAGTCAAGGAGTTGCTTCCATATTTAATGCGATTTGCTGACACGGGGCAATTGGGGGTATCGAACGACAAAGGAGGCTCATAGCTAAAAATACGCCGAATCGAATCAGTTAATTTTATTTGCAGGTCATTCAAATGTCAGATTATCCGTTTTTTAAGCGTCAACAGCTTATCTGGGAGTCGAATTGTACGTCAAGCGAAACTTTGCTGCTTTTAGCGATAAATCAATTCATCGGGGAAAGCGACTGCTGCTGGCCTAGCGTTTCAACCTTGCAGCGGTTAACAAAGTTGGGAGAGAGCACAATCAGAAGGATCACGACAGACCTGCAAGGGAAAGGGATCCTACAAAAGACGGCAAGATACATCGAAGGGAGTCAAACGACCAACACATGCAAGGTGATTTGGAAGGCGCTTGAAGGGGGTGATTTGGTGCCGGGGGGGGGGGGGGGGGGGGGGGGGGGGGGGGGGGGGGGGGGGGGGGGGGGGGGGGGGGGGGGGGGGGGGGGGGGGGGGGGGGGGGGGGGGGGGGGGGG
>JASJDH010000565.1 GCA_030065175.1 Leptolyngbyaceae cyanobacterium MO_188.B28
TAAACTCCGCCCACTATAGAACTATAGAAAGGACTAGAGTGCTTACGCCTGGTAGAGTCCCAACCCAAAGACTGCCTGTACGTTCCCTATATTTCTTAACTATATTTCAGATCATCGCCCGATGCTTGACAAAAGCATCATAATAGCCACTGATAGCCCATTATAGATATTCGCCAATGTCCGACGACACTACCCTCGCTGGCTTTAGCGGTAATGGCTCCGTCAACCCCAAATCCCCGCTAGCCCCCTCTCCCTCAACTAAGGCCCCCGCCAACAGACACCGCCTTTCCTTAAGCAGAAGACTACGCCGATGGTTTGGCTTAGGGCTGGGATTTTCTATGCTGCAAGCGATTTTAGCAGCGACCCCCGTCTTTTCCGCCGAACGGCTGTATGTCAACTACAGTCTATTTGAACGCTCTATCGCAGTGGACGATTTAGCGGTTTACGCCAGAAAAGGCGAACTGAGTAAACAGCTACGCGCCTATTCACGCTACTTAGAGCCTGAACAGTTGGAGCAACTCCGTACCGTTTTGGTTACCCGATTTGATCTCGATGTGGTGGCCATTGCCCAATTTCTCTACACACCGCAAGGGGAAACCCTACTGCGGGAATTGGGCCAAGTGATTCGAGCCGGGGGACGCCAACCGGGTTTTTTTGCGATTCGGGCAGCACTGATCTTAGCAGCTGCTGATCAGCAAGAAGGACTAACGCTGCTCAATATCATGCAAAAATTTCCCACTTCTAGCATTCGCATTGATCTGGGGCGCGCCGCTGAGTTGGCGAAGGCGTTGGAGGTCGTAATTAACCAGACTCAGGATGCGATCGCACTGATTGAGCAGCAAGCTCGGCAAGAGGCTGCGGTTGAGCCGGGACTAAATTTTTCGAGTTTGGCGCCTCCTTCCATCGAAACGCCGGGCCCCTTTGATTGGCGGGTAATTCCCCTCAAATCCATTCGGTTGGACTTTCCAGTCGATCTCTATTTACCAGAGTTACGGGAAACTGTAACGACCGGGCCGATGCCCATTATTGTCATTTCCCATGGGTTGGGCAACGACCGCACCACCTTTATCTACCTGGCAAAGCATTTAGCATCCCATGGGTTCGTCGTCGCTATGCCAGAACACCCCGGCAGCAGCGATGAACAGCTGCTAGCGCTCCTCGAGGGCCGCACCAATGAAGTCATCCCGCCTGACGAATTTATTAGCCGACCGCTAGATATTCAACGCCTGCTGGATGAACTCGAGAGCCAAGCCCGGACTCACCCTAAGCTACAAAACAAATTAGACTTGCAGCAAATTGGCGTCATCGGACAATCCTTCGGCGGCTATACCAGTTTGGCGTTATCCGGGGCCAAACTGGACTTGTCTACCCTCGCCCGCCATTGTCCAGCGGATACAGACTTTTTCAATGTCTCTCTGCTGCTACAGTGTCAAGCGCTGGAAATTTCACAACCAGAGCAGCCCCTAGCGGATCCCCGAATAAAAGCGGCAATTGCGGTTAACCCTGTTGGCAGCGCCTTATTTGGCCCCGAAAACTTCAGTCAGATAGAGATTCCCTTAATGGTTGTGGCAGGCAGCGCAGATACAGTCGCGCCCGCTTTAGCTGAACAAATTCGCCCCTTTACCTGGCTCACCCATGCGGATCGCTACCTATTGCTAATCCATGGAGCCACGCATTTCTCTACCATCTATGAAGCAGATACTGGGGCTGTCCCCGTTCCCACCGCGGCGATTGGCCCGAACCCCGAGCTGGCAAAAGCGTATCTGAAAGCCATGAGTTTAGCCTTTTTCCGAACCTATGTAGCGGAGAATTCTGACTTTAGCCCTTTTCTCACCGCTGCTTATGCGGACGCCCTCAGCCGAGACCCCTTAGACCTGAGTTTAATCCGCACCCTGGCGGTTGAGCAACTTGCGAACCGATAACGATTGAAGACAGCAATCAACGGTAGAATTAAGGCCGTTTCTCCTTGCACTTCAAAAATCCTACGGTTCTATGGTTTCCTCCTCTACTGCGCCGTTTTCTCCTGAAGAAATTGCCTCTGAAGGTCTTAAGCCCGGGGAATATGAAGACATTGTCCAGCGATTGGGTCGTCATCCGAATCGGGCGGAACTGGGAATGTTTGGAGTCATGTGGTCCGAGCATTGCTGCTATAAGAATTCCCGTCCATTACTTAAACAATTCCCCACCCAAGGGGACCGTATTTTGGTCGGACCTGGAGAAAATGCGGGGGTGGTTGACCTGGGGGACGGCCTGCAATTGGCCTTCAAAATCGAGTCCCATAACCATCCCTCTGCAGTAGAGCCTTTCCAAGGGGCCGCCACAGGCGTAGGGGGGATTCTGCGAGATATTTTCACTATGGGCGCCCGCCCCATCGCAGTTCTGAACTCTTTACGATTCGGGGCTTTAGAAGACGCCCGCACACGCCATATTTTCCATGGGGTGGTGGCGGGCATCGCCCATTACGGCAACTGTTTCGGGGTGCCCACAGTGGGCGGTGAAGTCTATTTCGATCCGGCTTATTCCGGGAATCCTTTGGTTAACGCCATGGCCCTCGGATTGATGGAAACCTCAACCATAGTCAAGTCAGGCGCCGCTGGCGTCGGCAACCCCGTCTTGTACGTGGGCTCCACGACCGGACGAGATGGGATGGGCGGAGCCAGCTTCGCCAGCGCCGAACTGAGCGATGAATCGGAAGCCGATCGCCCTGCGGTTCAGGTCGGCGATCCCTTTTTGGAAAAATCCTTGGTGGAAGCTTGTCTGGAAGCATTCAAAACGGGGGCTGTGGTGGCGGCTCAAGATATGGGCGCCGCCGGTATTACCTGCTCCACGTCTGAAATGGCCGCAAAAGGCGGCGTAGGCATTGAACTAGATTTGGATCTGATTCCGGTTCGAGAGACGGGCATGGAGCCTTACGAATACCTGTTGTCAGAATCTCAAGAACGAATGTTATTCGTCGCCGAGGCGGGGCGTGAACAGGAATTGATCGACATCTTTGAGCGTTGGGGTCTCCACGCCGTAGTCGCAGGCTCAGTGATCGAGGAGCCTTTAGTGCGCATCCTGTTTTCAGGCGGGTCGGCCGCCGAAATCCCCGCCACCGCCCTAGCCGACAATACTCCAATTTACCATCGAGACCTGCTGGCCGAGCCCCCTGAATACGCCCGTCAAGCCTGGACCTGGACGATGGATGCGCTACCCCCCTGCACAATGAACGGCCTCACAATGCCAAGCGAAGCGGGCGGATCAGAACAGCACTACACCTGGACAGACATCCTCCTAACCCTTCTGGACGCCCCCACAATCGCCTCTAAAAGCTGGGTCTACCGACAGTACGACCACCAAGTCCAAAACAACACTGTCCTCCTCCCAGGCGACGCCGACGCCGCAATAATTCGTCTACGCCCCCTCGAACCCCCCATCCACCCATCCACCCATCCACCCATCCACCCATCCACCCCCCAAAAAGGCGTCGCCGCCACCGTAGACTGCAACGCCCGCCACGTTTACCTCAATCCCTACGAAGGGGCCAAAGCGGCGGTGGCGGAAGCCGCTAGAAACCTCAGTTGCGTGGGCGCCGACCCATTGGCGGTGACCGATAATCTCAATTTTGGCAGCCCAGAAAAACCGATTGGCTATTGGCAGCTAGCGGAATCCTGTCGAGGGTTGGCGGATGCCTGCCGAATCTTCTCAACCCCAGTAACCGGGGGCAATGTCTCACTCTATAATGAGACCCTCGATAAGGACGGCGCCCCTCAGCCAATTTATCCCACCCCTGTGGTGGGCATGGTGGGTTTGATACCAGACCTGAGCAAAGTTTGTGGACAGGGCTGGCGTCAAACAGGCGATGTGATTTACTTGTTGGGAGCGCCATTGGCCCAGGCCGCTGGGCCAATGGCTGACTCATCCCCCAAAGAATCCGCCGTAACCTTAGGAGGGTCGGAGTATTTGGCAGTGATTCACCAGACAGTCGCCGGTCAACCGCCTCGGCTGGATGTTGATCTGGAGCTGAAGGTGCAAGCAGCTTGCCGCACAGGTATCCGTCAAGGCTGGGTGCGCTCAGCCCATGATTGCGCCGAAGGGGGAACCGCGATCGCCCTAGCCGAAGCCTGTATCAGTGGCGAGAAAGGGGCCATCCTGCAGCTAGACCTTTCAGCCGCCCAACTCTCTGAGTCAACCCTGCGCTGGGATCTCCTCCTATTTGGCGAAGGGGGCTCCCGGATTTTAGTGTCGGTCGCCCCAGACTCGTTACTGGACTGGGAAGCCTATTTACAGGAAACCCTGGGGAATACTTGGGAAAGACTGGGGGTAGTCGGAGATAGCCAGACCCCGCTATCGATTCAAACTCGGGATCAGCAGAGAATCCTGGAAGCCAGCCTGCCTCAAATGCGCGATCGCTGGGGTCACGGGATCGAACGCCGCCTCGACGTTTAGAGGATAGACCTTTCATAACGGATGAGCGTCGTACTGACGGATAACGTATACCGATGAAAAGCATACCCATTCGGCAGTTGGCGACAACCGGAGCGGAGTCCTAATCCAATCTTGACTGCCGAACGAATGTCAACCCTAATTTTAAAAAATTAAATGCCTAAACGCATAAGCATACCTTCAATAGTAATGATAAGATTGAGGAATATTAAAGAATAATTAAGCCGAGCTTAACTTAGTCGAGATTTCAGCCACTCATATAAATTTGTATTTCAAATCTTGTACTTTTATGATGGATTGTATGCCCATTTTTTTTAGTTGCTGACTGCTTAGCCAAGTGAGGTTCGAATTCCGCTGTTAAGAGTCCTCCGCCTACTTCTCCGCATACAATTTGGAGTTAAAGCATTACATGAATTCCCAGTCCATTGAATCAACCGCTCTCGAACCGTCGTCTGCAAAATCTGTTTCCCCGGAACCCTCTACGACTCGACCTGATAAACCTGAAGAAGCCTGTGGCGTATTTGGCGTATATGCACCCGAGCAGGACGCTGCGACCTTAACCTACTTTGGTCTCTACGCCCTGCAACATCGGGGACAAGAATCAGCCGGAATCGCCGCCTTTGATGGCGACCAGTTTCATCTCCATAAAGAAATGGGTCTGGTTTCTCAGGTGTTTAATGAAGACATTTTGGAACAGATGCCAGGGGGGTTGGCGGTTGGCCATACCCGCTACTCAACGACGGGATCGAGTCGGGTCGGGAACGCCCAACCGGCTATGGTGGAAACCCGATTGGGCGCATTCGCGCTGGCGCACAATGGTAATTTGGTGAATGCCTCTGAATTGAGAGATCAACTTGTTAAATCTGACGCCACTTTAGTCACGACGACAGATTCACAAATGATCGCCTTCGCGATCGCAGAAGCAGTGAATGAGGGTAAAGGCTGGTTAGACGGCTCTATCTCAGCGTTCAAACGGTGCAACGGGGCTTTTAGCCTGACGATCGGCACGCCCACCGGCTTAATGGGCGTACGCGATCCCCACGGAATTCGGCCTCTGGTGCTGGGTTATTTAGGCGAAACGGATCCAGACGGCGGGCCAGGAGAATACGTCCTCGCGTCAGAAACCTGCGCATTAGATATCATCGGCGCAAACTATATCAGGGATATCCATCCTGGAGAACTTGTCTGGATTACCGAATCCGGCCTCACCTCCATTCAATGGGCTGAAGAGAGTCGCAAACTCTGCATCTTTGAGATGATCTACTTCGCCAGACCTGACAGCATCTTTCATGGCGAGAGTCTGTACAGCTATCGCTTACGCTTAGGCAAACAACTGGCCAAAGAAGCCCTGGCCGATGTCGATATGATCATCGCCGTTCCAGATTCGGGAGTGCCCGCTGCAATTGGGTTTTCCCAAGAGTCAGGCATCCCCTACGCAGAAGGGTTGATCAAAAACCGATATGTTGGCCGCACCTTCATTCAACCCACCCAGATGATGCGGGAGGCGGGTATTCGAATGAAGCTTAATCCCCTCAGAGATGTTTTAGCGGGAAAACGGGTATTGATTGTGGATGATTCCATCGTCCGAGGCACCACGAGCCGTAAAATTGTCCGGGCTCTGAGAGATGCCGGAGCGGTTGAAGTCCATATGCGGATTTCATCGCCGCCGGTTACTCATCCTTGCTTTTACGGCATTGACACCGACACCCAGGATCAATTGATCGCAGCCACCAAATCAGTAGAGGAGATTACTCAGCAGATTGGGGTAGACTCTCTAGCCTATCTGAGTTGGGAAGGGATGTTAAAAGTGA
>JASJDH010000566.1 GCA_030065175.1 Leptolyngbyaceae cyanobacterium MO_188.B28
AGATAAAGCACAATTAATTAATACAGTGGTTGACCTAAAGATCCGAACGACATTACCACCGAAAGCCACCTAATCAAATATCTCTTTCGGAGACTGTAACATTGTATTAGATCCTTCATCAAATTATCATGCCGTCCGAAACACCAGCTAGACTTACATAAAAAAAATTGCTGAATAATTAAAGCGGCAATGGAGCATAAGATAACTTGAACTAATGAAAGTAAATGCCTGAAAATCCTGAGGTAGACAGCAGAACAATAGTTTAAGCTGATTCAGAGCCTATAACTAAACCCACCGGGAGAACAGCGAGAACAATCTGTAGCTCTTTGATTAG
Source organism: Leptolyngbyaceae cyanobacterium MO_188.B28 (assembly GCA_030065175.1). Classification (GTDB taxonomy): domain Bacteria; phylum Cyanobacteriota; class Cyanobacteriia; order Phormidesmidales; family Phormidesmidaceae; genus JAKSDM01. The sequence goes on from JASJDH010000566.1 coordinate 335, forward strand.
GATTTCAAATGGCTGGGCTCCATCACAAAAGCCTGTCGAGGTGTAAGGTTATCCCTTTAATATGTTAAAAATCTTAACATCGATTGCTTGGAGTTGCAAGATTACTGGGGAGTCTAGCCTGTGGCCGTATAGATAATATAGATTCCCCAAAGGCATGCTATGGAGCTAATTAAGGTAGACCAAAAGGGATGGTTCGAGCGGATTACTTTATTCCCTGTCGTCTGCAACGAATCGACATCAACCCATCCGGTGGCGCCTCTGCGAAGCCACCCGATCACCTGAAGCGTGCGTCCTGTTAGGTCAGCGGGTCGGGCCTGTTGATTCAGTAAGTTGCCAATGGGTCCGAATCGGGACAGGAAGTGTAATTTGATTAAGCCTGTGGGGGTTTGTAATATCAGATCTTGTCCTAGCCAATTGGCAATTCCTGAGCGCCCCAGTAGCTTACCCTGAGTGTTGATCCCGGCGCTATCAGTTGGCATGGCGTGGGCGTTTGAAAACAGCTCCCCCAGGCGGGGATTGGTGTGACATGATGAGGGTTCTAAGTCGGGAAAGAATTGATTAATCCTCAATATGACGCCAATCCCAAATCCAAGTAGGAGCGAGCCTTTCATAGAGAATTCTTGATATAGCCAATCAAACCGCCACCAGTTCATCCAGGTGACGAATATTCCTAACCCCTTGAACATCATTGCCATCAGGAAGCCGCCTGGCAGACCGAAAAAGGGGCTGCCCTGCAACAGTAAAGGCCTCCAATGGCGGCTGATTTCCTGTAATGATATATTTTTTATTTGGGGTGGAGCGATGGGGGCTAATTCCAGTTCTGGCTCTAACTCCCAATATCGAGCATATAGGTTAAGCAGGTGGATGCGATCGCCTGTCAATGGGTGGGCGTTGTTTAGGGTCAACCAATGGCGATACGGATTCTGCACATCCCAGGCTAGCCCTTTGTCGGGTTGAGTGATCACGCTGCTAAGGTGTAATGAGGTTTGAATTCCCAGCGGGGTTAGCAAGTCGATGCTTTCGAGCAGCGGATCTGTGTATCCTTGCTGTTGGATGAATTGTGCGGAACCGACGGCGATTTTCATTAATGCCCGGGTCAGGCCGTTGGGATTGCCCGTGAGTTCGACGGCGGTGCGATCGCTATAGTAAGTCCGCAATCGTGACAGCCAAAGACCCACTTTGCGAATCAGCCAATACACTCCGTAGCTCAAAGCTGAGATGAGCGCCGTCCCATTTCTCAGGATAGGACGAGTTTGGCGATCTCCCCAAACGGCGGTTTGCCAGTAAGCTAAATAAATAATCTGTAGCAACAAGCCAAGGGTCGACATCAGAAACCAGTCCCAACGCCGTATCACATGGCCCAATTCGAAGGCGTAAAGAGCAGCGATTTCATCCTCTTCGAGCTGCTCCAGTAAGCCCTCGCTAACAACAATGCGGGCGTAGCGCGGAAGGCAGCCGTAGGTAAAACATAGGGGGGCCTGAATCGGTAAGCGCCTGAGTTGAGGCAGGAACCACCCCCGCTTTTGACAGACCCGCCTTAGTATCCTAACCGCCTCGGGGCTGTACTGGGTAAGGCTGCGACTGGAAAAGGTCTGCATGCCATAGAAATACTTCAACAGTAGATCGAAAATCCAGGGTGAGAGCAGTCCTAAGGCCGCCAGAAAGACAAGGATAGTCCAGGAGGGATCTCGATAGAACAGCTGAATCGGTTGGAGATTAATCGGCCAGCGAATCCAGACCAAAAGCCAGTTGACATTGTCCATCGTCCCGTGCAGTAAGAATCGGACCAGCCAAAATAAAGCGATCGCACTGCCTAAGAGGGCGAATTGTAATCTCCCTTGCTTGACTTTGCCTAGCGTTCGTAAGCGGTCCAACCGACCCGCATTCCGCCATTGGATTTGGTCTAGCGGTGGGAAATCTACCGTGGCGTTATCGATAGCGGTGGTAGCCTCAACACTGGAAGCGTCAGCGGTTCTATCGCCTGATTCTTCCGGCGTCGATGAAGGCGTGTGCTGGGAATAGGATTGATTGAGCGCTGCGTCAGGGGAGGTTGAATGGACGGCAGCCTCGCCAACTGCCGCCGCCATTGTAGAGGAGGGAGACAGGGACGCTTCCTTTGAATCAATATTTGAATCAAAAAGAGTCCCGCTCTGCTTACCCTTTGTTGGCTGATCAGGGGGTTGCCGCTCTCCCACACTTTGTTCTGGCGTGTTCGTAGTTGTTTGGGGGGATTCGGAGGATTCCTGAAAGGGGGCAAATCCACTCGAATCGGCTGTGTTGGGTGTGGTCGGACGACTTGATGATGAGCTCGGAGCAAGCGGGGTAAATCCGCTCAAGTCACCCGCCTGGGCTGTTTCCCCAGGGTTTTGTCGGTCAGACTTTGAGATGGGGGTAAAGCCGGTTAACCCTTGCTGATGTTGGGGGCGGCCCATATTTTGGGAACTGCTGGAATGGTCGGCTGGTGGGTCTGGAATTTCAATCTCAGATGGAGCAGTGGCCACAGGATCTGAAGCGGATTCAGCCATCAAATGCGATGTTGACTGAGTGGGTTCAGTTACGGTTTCCTGTTCTGCGGCCGGAAATTGTTGAATCAATTCATTCAGGGTTTGAGTCGCCCAGGCTCGCACCTGGCGACGGTTACTTTGACTCAGCTGCCGACAAAGCGCGATCGCCTGCGCTGTCTCTCCCTGTCCGGCATAGGCGCGCACCAGTCCCATCTGAGCTTTGAGAAAGTTGTTTGAGGAGGGGGCTCCGCTGCTAAGAGATTCCAGGTAGGAAATGGCCGCCGGGTAGTCTTGAGTTTTTAGGGCGGTGAGACCAGACTGCAAAATGGCGGCTTGATCCGCTTCTTCTGACTGATTAGGGTTTGGATGAGTAGAAGCCTCATGGTCAGCGTCACGGTTAGCCGAATTAGGGTCAGAGAACATGGCCGTCTCTCCTAAAGATTCCATTCATGTCAAGGGTACGCAAATTTTAGGCGATTGTAATCACTTAGTCGGCATTGACCTGGTTGCCGCTAGTGCAAGAGACCTCATCGCTTCATCCTTCCCGTAATATCACGTACGTGCTTGTTGACGAATCGCCGATGAATTGGCTTTAGAGAGGGATGAGAATGCTGACCAGTCGACCGTCGATGAATTCAACAACAGCAAATCAAATCGCTGCTTTGTTTTCCGCTCATCCACCAGGTACAACGGATTGGCGTTCTCTATTTGAAGAACAGCCTCACCACTAACGCCTTCACGACAGAATGACTGGACTTCCTTAATTTGTTAGCGAGGCAGGCTGCGAATTTTCCAGCGTTTTCATTCACGACGGGAATTGAAGGGGACGGGAATCGGTTTGTGAATTGTGCAACGCGTTATTCATCATTATGGTTGGACTCGTTGGGCTGAGACTGCGTTGGACTAGGGCGCTGCGTTTTACTTTACGCTGCAGCCCGCCTCATCGAATTAGTATGGGGGCGCACAATCAGGTCAAGGACGGATTGTTGCGGCCAGTAATCTAAGTTTGTTGGGGACTATCCCTCATCTATGCACGCCGGAGAAGCACCCTGGGAATTTACATATCCATCGGGGTTTAAATGGAGACCGTGTCTTTTCAGTGGAACAGTCGCTGCAACTCGTTCCCTGGTACGCTGTTGTTGAACAGTCTGTGGATGAAGCCATTAGACCCTTTATGTGGCCTGCTGGCATTGGTTGGGGTTATTCTGATATTTCGGATTATCCGGTTTACCCAGGAGCGGTTCAACAATCCGCTCCTGGGTAAAATTAGGGCGTTGTTGATCTACGAGATGGTCAATTCACCGAGCTGGCTGAGACTCATCATAATGATGAACTGGTGAGGTTGGCTTCCACTTTTAATTCGATGGCGATTCAACTGAGAGCTTCCTTAGAGGAATTGGAGCGTCGCGTTCGCCGCCGGATGATTCAATTAGAAATGACCAATAAAGTGCTAGGTTCAAGGGATTGAAAATATGGTGTTGGCTGGGCTTCAACCTCATACCGCAACACACCCGAAAGCTGGCAAAAACTCATTCACCCAGATGATTTACCCAAGATCTTAGAGGATTTCGATAGGTATCTCGGATTGGACGGCGGGAGTGAATCTTACAGTCAGTTGAGTGACATCCTGGTGCAGGTCGTCATCAATGTTGCGCCTTTCTACGATACGCTAACTGACTTACCGAATCGGACTTTATTTCTAGACCGATTGAAACATGCCCTACTCCTCTATAAAAGGCGAACAATCAAGATTCTAAAGACTCTGTTTATCGATTCGCCGTAATATTTTTAGACTTGGATAGATTTAACGTCCAGATTTGATTGCTCAAATCGAACATGTGCTGGCAGAAAACCGAATAGATAGTAGTCGGTTGAAGTTGGAAATGACGGAAGTGTTCTGATCGATAATGCTGAGGTCAAGCAATTATTCAAGATTGGCCATAACTAAACCCGGTAGGATGTTCGATTAAATCGAATCCCACGGGTATCGACTCAAAGCAGAAACTTTTTCCTGGAAGTAGAAAGCAGAAACTCTTTTCTGACTCCCATAGTCTATTCTCCAGTTTCTTTTCTATTGCTGTGAGCCTTGTGAGTCTATCCGATCTCGAATATCTGCTTGAGCCGCCTCGTGCTCCGCCAAAGTTCGACTAAAGACGTGGGTGCCATCATAGCGAGCGACGAAATAGAGGTAATCCGTTTTCTCTGGATTGAGCGCCGCCTCAAGACTGGCTTGGCCAGGGCTGGCGATGGGGGTTGGCGGCAACCCAGCATTAATATAGGTGTTATAAGGGGAAGGGGTATTGACCTGATCCCAGGTTAAGGGTTGCTCGGGAGTTTGTTCGATACCTAGCCCATATTCTACAGTTGGGTCCGCGCCGAGTGGGATGTCATTGTCTAAACGATTAGTGAATACGCCCGCGATGACGCCTCGTTCTTCAGGGATCACGGCTTCTTTTTCTACAATGCTGGCTAGAGTCACCCATTCTAAGAGACTCATATCCGACTGCTGTTGATATAGGGAAAACGCCTCTTCTTCAAAGCGCTTCAGCATCTGGAAGACCACTGCCTCCGGCGTAATTCGCTCGGCGGGTAGTTGGTAGGTGTCAGGGTAGAGGAACCCTTCTAAATGAGGCAGTGTTTGGGGTAGCCAGGGATGTTGATTAACTGGAATTTTGCTGGAGGCGTTCATAAATTCTGATGCAGAGAAGAACCCCTTGGCTTCTAGGGCTTCCGCCATTTGTTTCCGAGACCAGCCTTCCGGGATGGTAAAGCTGAGTTGGACCACATCCCCTAGCCAGATTTGATCGGCGATCTCCGCCAGGGTTTGAGTGGGGGATAATGCGTAGACACCTGCTTTGAATCCCCCTTCGGGATCTTGGAACGCTTTCCAGCGGGTCCAAAAACGCCAGGCGGCGGCAGATCGAATCAGACCTGCCGATTCCAGATCTTGACCAATTTGTTGAGCGGGCGTTCCTTGAGGAATTTGAATCTGAATTCTCTGGGCTGCAATGGTGGGTTTATCCGTCAAGGGACTCTCTACAGGAGAAGTCGCCCAACTCCACCAAGCCCAACCTTGCCAGCCTGAGACGCCTATGGCCGCAGGCAGCAACACTAAATAAAACAACCCTTTCCATAGACCAGATTTCATAGGCTTGCTCTAGATTAAGTAAAGACGTTGCGACAGTGGCGGCCTACTGATGTGGATCCTCCGAATAGTCTGCCTCTGGCTTTTAATCCAGCACATCAAACAATTGATCTTCCAGCTGGGCGCGGATTTTCTGAAATTCCTCAGGGGAGACCAACTCGGGTTCACCCTGAGAATTTTTGTGGGCGAAAAAGAGGAGAGGTTCTAAGGGCGTGCATACGGTATACTCTTCATCTTCATAGAAGAAAG
>JASJDH010000567.1 GCA_030065175.1 Leptolyngbyaceae cyanobacterium MO_188.B28
AATAAACTAAATCTCCCGATTGCTTGTTATCACTGGGATAGAGGAATAAACTAAATCTCCCGATTGCTTGTTATCACTGGGATAGAGAATAGAAGTCTGAGGTAAGACGTTTTCACTAGGGAATCGTAGGTATAATGAACACTCCATAACCTTCCATGGAGAATAATTCCCTATGTTCGACACTCTTGTGATTGGTATTGGAGTGCTTCTACTCCTCATCTGGACACTTGAGGTAGTTTTTCCAAAACAGAAGGAGAAGGTTCTTCCCTCATGGATTTCCTGGATTTTCCCAAGCTGGCTTTTTCCAAAACCCCCAAAGCCCAAGAAATCACTTGGCCAAGAACTGGGGGACGCTCTGGGTAAATATCTGGATAGCAGAGATAATAAGGATTAACAGAGACGTACTCCAAGCCTTCATCTGGTGACACCCTTTTCGGTGAGACTTGAGATTAGGTTAAATATTTGAATATTCGAGATAATTTCTTTTCGCGCAATCCCATTAATAGGGCGTCAAGGGTTATTGATTTTTCTCTATTGGTATTGTCTAGTCAATCGATTTCATGCTTTCAAAGCCAGAGTAATTGAATTGACAAATCGACAGCACACAGGCCATCGCAACCTTTGTAATAGAACTTAAAGTTGGGGTCGTCAGTAGAGTTACCCTCTGGTTGAGCGGTGATGTTGCATTCACTACTGAATGCTTCAAGCGGGGGAAGGTAGCGTCAACATCTATGATGGTTTCTGCTTTCTCGGAGTTCTTCTATTCCGATCAATTCGTTTTTGTAGCAGCCCATGAGCTGTGGGCAGAAGAACAGTGTATTCCAAGATACCAAGTCTACCGCTCTCAATTGCTTGGAACAAATGAACCCATAATAAGAATATTGATCCGGCTGATTGTTGCTAATTGTTTTATCGGATAATTTGGATTAATAAGAACTGGATACCCAAATTAATCATAAGAATTTAGATACTTAACAGCGTTGATGCGCAACGCACTCTAAACCACAACAATCAAGAATTTGTCCTCAATCCCATACAGCCTAGTGTTGCATTTGCATATCAGGTTTCATGGGAATTATGGAAGGTGAGTCATAATGCAAGCCGTTCAATCTGTCCCAACTCAGTCACAATCTTTCCAGGCTACCGTTTCACGCCAATATACAATCGATATGATCAGGGACGAGGCTCGCCAGTTGGTATACAAAGGTGTCCTGAGCCATCGTCAACCTATCCTTGCTCTCTGCAAATGCATTCCCGCCCGGGAGTGGGTTCATGTTGAGCAGGAATTGGAGAACAATGAGTTTTTGTTGAGGGATCAGATCATTGATCTCCTAGGGCGCGAAGATTGGAGTGACGATTAACATCCTGCTGTAAGTCAGGTGGCACAGCTTCAGCGCCTAACAATTAAGCCGCCCCAACGTCAAGCTAAGCAAATCGTACTGACCCCAGAACAGCAGCACTATTTAGCGCGGGTGCTGCGTTTGGGGCCAGGCGATCGCTTTATTGCTCTGGACGGCGACGGACAACAGTGGATAGCGGAATTAGGTCCGATTTCCGCCCAAGCCGCCATTGTTGAAACTTATGCGCCCCAAGCTTCTTTTTCCCAGATTCCCCTTATCTTGATGGCGGCCCTGCCCAAAAATGGGTTTGACGACGTTGTCAGACAAGCAACCGAATTAGGGGCGACCCAGATCATTCCGGTGATCAGCGATCGCACTCTCCTGCGGCCTAGCCCCCAAAAACTCCAGCGCTGGCGACGGATAGCCTGTGAAGCGACTGAACAGTCTGAACATCCAACCTTGCCGCAAATTCAAGAGCCGACACCTTTCCCCCAAGCCCTCCAACAAACCATCGCTCAGGTTCAATATATTTGCATCACTCGGCGACAAGCCCCCCCTCTATTGACCCACTTATTAGAAAGTACGCCATCAGAAACTGCTCCATCCCTGCCAATCCCCTTATCCTATGCAATCGCCATCGGACCAGAGGGCGGTTGGACAGAGAGTGAAGTGGAGCAAGCGATCGCCGCAGGCTATCAGCCTGTTTCCCTCGGTCAGGGAATTCTGCGTGCCGTCACTGCCCCCATTGTGGCGTTATCCGTGATTAACGCGGCGCTTGAGTTTCGGGATAGGGGAGATGGGGAGGATAGGGGAGATAGGGAGGATGGGGAGGCAGGCGAAGATAGGAAAGAAGGGGGGAGATAGGGAGGCAGGGGAGTGGTGGAAATAGGGAAAGGGCGCTTGGGTGAATGTTATTGGATTAAGAGAAAAACCTGACAGTCGAATGTACAGCTGCAAATACGGGCCATCGGTAAAACCCAAAAATTTCTACTGGCTCCATTCGAACTATCAGAGTATCCCTGCCACACCAGAAACAATTTTCTTCTTCCCCATCCTCCCCATCCTCCCCATCTCCCCCATCCCCTCTTCTCTCCTCCCCCCATTACCTACCGAAAATTATCCGGATCCAACGCCCGACCAGGTTGAGCGCTCCCTCCCTGTAAATAAGCCCCTGTGCCCCCATCCGCCGGATCTAGATAGGGTTTGAGATTGATGCTACTACTCCTAGAGCGGGAGCCTTGAGTTAGGGTGGATAAATCGGTCCCTAAAACTTGTCCAATTTGTCCCAAAACATCGACACCGCCGTTACCGGTAAAGGTGGTGACAGATTGGGTGGCGTCGCCCCTATCCGCTAGGATGAGATTCTCAAACACGCGATCGCGAGTTACCACGGGGTCTTGTCCCGGCGGGACAGTAAAGACAATGCTGCATTCATTAGGATCCCTTTCTGTCGTGGCGCACACGATGTTGTAGCCATTCTCAGTCCCTGTTCGGAGTTCTAGGAGACCTTCTGGCCGATAGGTTTCCAAACGGCTACTAATGGCGTTGCAGCGACGCTCTTCAGTCCAGCCGCCGCCCAATTCAGTGGGTGTGGCCCAAGCATAGGACTGATCCGGTTGGCTTTCTGGAGAATACATAACGGTGTACTGTCCGTTCTCAACTTGGCAGGCGAATCGAGGAGCGGCATCCTCAAGCGCCGAGGGTTCGTCTGACTGGGAAGTTCCTGCGTCCGGCGATTGGGCTTCTCCAGTTTGGGCCTTGCCCGCCAAAGGAATCATCCCCGTCACAGCCGCCAATGCGCCGCTCAGCAAGACAAGACTTCCAGTTCTGCGGATAAAAGCCCACCGAACTTTTCCTAAAGGTTTCATGCTTAATATCATTATTCTTCCTGGACGATTAGACATTTGGGCCTTAAGTGTCGTTACGCTTAACCGATAGCCGATAACCGATCCGTTCTTCTGAAAGAAAATCCCTTACGTTAACTCTAGGGGGTCTAGTGACTTAATATCAGCTTAGCTCAGACACTTTATTGAGCTGGCTGGGGAGACGTCGAACCCCAGCTCTACCAACCTTTCCGAAGGAAACCCAAAATCTCCACTTACGCTAAGGATCGGCGTCGTTTCCCAAGTGCCCCGATTTTCTAACGCCAGACTATGGTGAAAAAGGAATCTGTTTAATTTCAAAACTACATAGGGGCGCACAATTGTACGCCCCTGCAGAGCACCTAGAATTTTCTTTTTAAGGTCAACGCTTAGGGGGCATTCAAAAATAACTTCACACTTTAGCGCTGTGTAAGCCTTTCAGACTCCTCATGCCCTGCTGAAGTTATTCTTACACAGCGCCTTAATTGACCAGACAATCGGAAACAATCTGCTTAGCTGCTGTTTGCACAGATATCGCCCAAGGCTCGCCCGCCTGAAGCGCCTTTTCAACTTCGGCTAAGCTGCGGTAGAAAAGAGTCCAACCTTGTTTTTCACGGTCATACACCTGTTGAAGCGCACTGTTTGACTGCCCTTGGGTAAAGTCCAGTCCTTCTTCCAACTGAGGAATGCCGGTATGCATAAACTCGGTGGCTTCTTCGGCTTTACCCTGACTAAAGAGGGTCGACACCTTGAGGGCAAACCGCAACAAAGCCACCGTAATGGGAAGACGGGAAATGAAACAGCCCGTAAATGGATCTGCAACATGCTTGATCTCGTTAAAGCTCTGGGGTAAGGCTTTTGCGTAGGCTGAGAACATTAAGATTCTCAGATAGTCGCCGATCTGCTTACCCACCTTAGCCATCGCGATCGCTTCCTGGGCGAAGCCCTCCTTATCATGACGCATGATTAGGCCTGAGGCGTGAGCGTAGCCTAGGCGATCCGACTGACCTAGGGTTGATAGGATATAGGCCTGATCTTCCGCCCGGGCGATGAAACTCGGGGTAAACGGTTGGAAACGACGTAAGCTGTCAACCAAGACGCCGTTGGTGCCGCCGGTTACATGGATGCGCTGAAGACAAGTCTGGCTGCCATCGAGCGGGGTTCCCGGCTGATAACGAGTCATCATCTCAGCCTCAGTGGATAGGGCCTGGGGCAACTTACTGAAGAAAATATACTCGTCCGACGCCAGCCCCCCGTTCGGAAACGTCACATCCGGCGTAAACACCCCTTTATGAATATCCCGTTGGTTGACTAAGGCCCCGGCAATCATCCCCAGTTCAATAGGATTACCGTCCGCATCTTGCCCCGTCGCCCCCCAAAGCGGCGTCAGGAAATGCTCAAACGCAGACGCGCCCGTTTGCTCAATCAACTCCGGTTGGGGAAAGACCTGATCCAGGTCAATTTTGAACGTCGCCTTGATCTCAGGATCAATCAGAATATTCCAAAGGGCGGCGATCGCTTTCAAGAAGCTGTAGTGACGTCCGTAACGTCCATCCACCCCAAACACAGACAGTAAGTCCGCTGCATTTTCAGTCGGAGCGCACTTTTCAAGGATAGGCAGCAATACCTGTTGAATCAGGGCGTCAGTATCCGCTTCAGTAAAAGCAAAGATGTTGAGCTGATTCAGAGGATCGTTCGCCGCCAGAACCTGCTTCAGATAACTCTTTCCTAATGTTTGAAGCCGTTTGTGGGTGACGGAAACGGATAACACGCAATTGACCTTAGCCGTTTCCCCAGGATGTCTCTGGCGTTCTACCTCAACGGCCTGATTAAAGTTTTTTAAGCCGTAGAGAATTTCGTTACTTTCGGCGCTTACCCCAATGGGAATCGGGTGGTCGTACCAATAGAGTTGGGGTTCTTGCGCGGTTTCAGAAAGCTGAGTTTGAAAGTCCTGATCAAATACCGACAGGTCAGCGGACCCAAGGGGCGTTGTCAGTAACACATTGGAAGTAAAGAGAATCTGCTTCGCCGGATCCTGTATCGGGTCAGGATTCAACTGACTAATGGTTACCGTTCGCTTTTCTCTCAGCTGGGATATGCTGGCCTCTTCATGACCGCGAATACCCACCCCCTCAGGGAAAAGAGCAGCCCAGACGGATTCTGAGATTTCGTTCCGATCAATCGGGGTCTTCGCTAGAGCAGTCTCGACCCGCTGAAAGTTAGCCTTTAGCTCCGGATCTGCCTGACTACACTTTTCCAGTTCGGCGGCGATTAGCTGCGCTGCGTTGATATAAAACTTGGCCCAATTTCCCCATTTTGGCGAGCGTGTCAGGTTGTCTAGATAGGTTTTAGCCTGGGAGAATTCAGGTCGGAGAGGGTCGACCAGCAGCATTAAAAAAGCTGCATTTAGATTTTGGCGCAACGCATTCGCGTCTTGATCCTCGAGTTTAGATAGCTCAACGGATAGAAGGGGCTCGGTATCGAGCTGTTGAGACTGAATCAAAAACTGAATAACGGGATTGAGAGCTGTCATGTTTAGGCAAAAAAGTTCTAAAGGACAACCGAAGACTGATGCAGCTTTCTACTCATTCAGTTATAAGTCAATCTGCTTATACACACCGTGATCTTTAATTCAAACTTTCTCTCAGGGGTTGTGATGGACTGACACAGCTAAAGTAAGACATTAGCGTAGGGTGCTTAACGCAACGAATCCAAGAGTTCTGGCGCTTCATCAGCCATTCATTTTTTGCATGATTTCAGCTGTGTCGCCCCAGAAGGCGGCTCTAACGCTCATGCTTTTTTTCGGGCATTGCTGAATATCAAGATGAACCGCCCTCATCCCTAACCCTTTAGATGCTGCTGGCGAATTTAACACTTGGAAATATCATCAATTCTGGAAGCCTTTTGAGGCCCCCTTAGCCCCCAACTTTGGGGGAGCATGAATTCAAAGTCTCCCAAAGTTATGGGATTTAGGGGGCATTCAGCCGTTCTCACAATGTTACGAAATAATTCGCCAGC
>JASJDH010000568.1 GCA_030065175.1 Leptolyngbyaceae cyanobacterium MO_188.B28
GTTGAGATGGCATCGTTCCTCAGCTCAAAACCAGACTCGGAGAAAACGGATGAAGACCAGGGTTAAACCTAATGTCGTACCCCTGATCTAACCTCGTGTCGGGTAACAGATCCGGTCCCCCCCTTTTGCTAGGGGGGCTAGGGGGGATCCACCCCTTGGGGACAAGACTAGATGACTCTCCACTGGCCATTTTAGCTAGAGATTTTCTATCCAAAAAAAACTTAACTCGCGCTTAACCCGTGAATTCACTAGCTCCGCTCACCTCTATGCACAGGCTTTGCTGTCGGCTATTCCGCCGTGGGATTCGGATGCAGGGCGCGATCGCATAGGCGCCGTAACGCACCAACCCAAATATTGGCGGTGTTATCTTGAGGGGTGCGATCGCAGACAATTGGCAAAGCCGTAACGCATCAACCCAAATATTGGCGGTGCGTTACGGCGGATTGTTATATATTGCATATGTTTCTTAGATCTTAACCGCCTAACACACCCTACCGAACACTATATTGTTGGGGGATTCAACTTTGTAAAGCCTCAAGATTTTCTCGACATCTCACAGTCCAAGGATGCTCTGTTCCCAAAGATTGTTCTAAAATCTCTAGAGCCGCTGTATAAAGTGGCTTTGCCTCCTCTGAGTCACCTTGAGCGCTATAGAGCATAGCGAGATTATCTGAACACCTACCAACATTAGGATGCTTATTGCCCAACAGCCGTTTATACAGCTCCAGAGCATCTTGACAGAGGAGTTCGGCCTCACTGTAGCGCCCTTGATTTTTGTAGAGCACTGCCAGATTATTGAGGCTGGTGGCCACATGGGGATGCTCATCGCCCAACAGCCGTTTCCGCAGCGCCAGGGCCTCTTGATAGAGTGGTTCGGCCTCACTGTAGCGCCCTTGATTTTTGTAGAGCACTGCCAGGTTGTTGAGGCTGGTGGCCACATGGGGATGCTTATTGCCCAACAGCCGTTTCCGCAGCGCCAAGGCTTCTTGCAAGAGGGTTTCGGCCTCGCTGTAGCGCCCTTGAAAGTCGTAGAGCTCTGCCAGATTATCAAGGCTCTGAGCCACATCATGGTGATCTCCCTCTATCAGATGTTGACGGAGCTGATAGGCTTGCTGCAAAAGGGGTTCAGCTATAGTATATTTTCCCTGTTCCCGCAAAAAGCTTCCAATGTCATCCAAAAAATGGGCCGCTTCTAAGGATTTATAGGCTAAGTCCTCACAAACCTGGGCCAAAACCTTACCATGATTGGCCAACCTTCCCAGGAGGGGCCAGTTTTTATAATTGTCTTGATATTCAACACTATCATGCATATCCTCTGGCAAGAGCTGATTGGCCGCTAAGACAGCTCGGTTGAGCCAGAGTTGGTGAGTCTGTTCCATTTCCATCTCAGCGCGTGCCACTTCTTGCACCAAACGATGGATGCTGTAGGTTCGGTCCTCTAGATCTACCCGAATCAAGGAATAGGTACAGAGGGGTTCTAACACTTCGTTGATCACCAAGGGATCCTCAGCAGCATCCGCCAGCGCTTCAGCCAGCGCGTCCCCCAGTTGACTTCCCCCTTGAGTTAACAGTTCAAAGGGAATAGCGTCGGGGTGGAGCAAGGCACTGACTCGCAGTAGATCCGCTGACGCTGGAGCGGTTTGTTCCACTTCCTGGAAATTTAGTGTCCAAGTCTTAGCAACAGAGTCGGGGTAATTGCCCAGTTTTGGTTTAGATTTCTCCAAACGCTTCAGCCTGAATTTTTGGTAGCTAACGAGATAGTCCTGAAATCTAGCTTTTTTAGCTACGAGATAGGCAGCCGCTTGCTCAAGCGCCAGGGGTAAATAGCCCAGCTCTTCTGCCAGTTGTTTAGCCGCTTGGATTTCAGCATTCTCTTCGCCAGGGAGCTGGACAGATAGCTCTCCCCGACCTGATCGTCTCCATAGAAAGGCGAAGGCATCTTCTGGCTCTAGGGTTTTCATCTCCACTGGACGCGCAATTCCTAAATCCTGGAAATCCTGAGCCCGCGAGGTAATCAGAAGATGGCCTTTAGCTCCTGTCGGCTCAAAGCGGGGCTTAAAGTGTTGGACCAACTCCGGGTGGTCAGCGTTGTCAAAAATCAGCAGCCAGTTCGTATTCCGCGTCAACCGCAGCTTAACGGCTTGCACGACGTCATCTGTTTCAGGAGAATCCTTCTGGGGCAAATCCAGAAGTTGGGCAATGGTCACATATCCACTACTCAACTCCAAGGTTGTATCCGCCCGCACCCAAAAGACAGCATCGTAATCCGCTCGATAGCGATAGGCGTATTCCACTGCGGTTTGGGTCTTGCCGATACCCCCCAAACCACTAATCGCCTGAATCTGGGACAGCGCAGCAGCAGAGTCTTGGTTCAACTGCCGATGCAAGGTTTGTAAAACTTCTTCGCGCCCCGTAAAAAAAGGGTTCCGTTCATAAGGCACATTCCAAGGCTTAGGTGCAGGCGCGTTAGGAAATTCAGGCTGCTCTTTGTGCTTTTCGGTCTCAGGAAAAGCAGGCTCAGAATCAGGCTTTAATCGATCTGGCAGCGCATCTAATATTGCCTGCCGTGCTACTTCAACTTCAAGCCCGATCAGGTCAACGTAGACAATTGATTCCAGTAATCCTCTGGGTTGGCAATCCTTAACTCGAATGGGAATGAGTTTGCGCTCCTGGCTTTTGGCGTCCTTCACAAAAGCAGCCGCCCATTCCGGTTGCGTAAACTCAGCCTTCAGATAATTGTCCGATAGCACAGCAATCGTCTTATCGGTTTCTGTTACAGCTTTCTGCATTCTGAGGACAAAATTTTCCCCAGGCTGAAAATCCCATGCCTGTATGACACATGTATGCCCCGCTTCTTCCAGCGTCCAGGCAATCCACTCCGCCCAAGCTTTATCGGCGCTGTTGTAACTGACAAAGAAGCTAGTCATTGACGGCTTGAGGGCAAATAAACAGGAGGTTAGACTTTGGATACTTCCCAAATGATAAGTCAGGATGCAGGAGCCCTTGTTTGTGGCTTAAGAATTTATACAATAAGAGGGTAATGTAGGCAGCTGGGCAATCCTGTCGAGAATTGGTGAGGGCGTAGCATTTGGAGCAACATTGACAGAGACGTCTGGAGATTTTCAGCCAAATGCTACGCCCCTACAGCGGTGCACACTTATCTGCATCCCTTAGCGGCTTTAAGATAATTCTTCTGCATGAGAATCAACTTTAGGAGGGTAGGGGGCGATCAAACCCCTAGTCAGCCTCGTTTGCACTGGGATTCGCTTAGCCCAAGATGACGCTAGCTTCACCGCCAGTTGAGTCAGCTTCGTCAGTGACGAGGCCAGCTGCACTTACTGCGAGGCCAGCTTTGTCAGTGACGAGGTCAGCTTCGCCGCCAGTTAAGCTAGCTTTGCTCAGGGTGAGGCCAGCCTGACCAGTGGTGAAGCCAACTTCGCCAGTGATGAGGTCAGCTTTGCCAGTGACGAGGCCAGCTGCACTACCAATGAGGCCAGCCTCAATCTCAGTGGAGCCAGTATTGTCTTGCAAGCGCTGTATATCCTAAAAGCCCTCTCTGAGAAACCGCTACATCCCCCAGCCTCTTCTCACCAAAAGCCTCCATCCCTTCAATTTCAGGCAGAGCATGGGATCGGGAAAAAAAGGCGCAGTCGGTCACCACGGTGAGTATTTCGGCGAATTACCCGAGGCTTATCCATCCGTAGCGGGTGATAATTACTTACAAATCACCGGAATTTCTTCGGGATAAGCAGAGTGCTCAAATCTATCTACATCAACCGTTCGGAAGACACTGACTGAGGTTAATAATTGACACTCTGAACTGAGATTTACTCCAATAGCATCCCGTTCACTCATCTTCTTGAAAATTTTCTTATTTCTGAAGAAGAGGTCTATTGACCCGATAACGAGACCGTTTATCGATTGGTATCGCCTCTCCATGCATACCCACATCGAACCCTACAAGCACTATGTCCAATCACTTCGACCCCACAGAATTTTTCGATCAAATTGTCAATTCTTCCCAAGAAGGTCGCGCGCACATTGTCGGAGACGGCGTTGAATGGCGTCTGGATATCGTTGATGGGCGATTGCTGTTCGCCGCCCATTCCTTGCAATATTTGACCAACCTAGAAACCGTTCTCGTCGACCTGGACTGCAAGGCGGCATTACCCGCCTATTGGCGACTGACGCAATTAGGCTCCTACAAATGCCCGATCGATGAGCCGGGCTCAGAAGTGCTCAGCTGGACCAGTAAAGTGGTGGTGGCCCTGGTCAAACACAAAGCCCTCACCCTAGAGCAAGCCGAAAAAACACTGGCCCGGTTGTCTGAAGACGCGATCGCATCTCTGGTAGGGCTAAAAGCAGCAACCGTCGTCTGGAGCCCCTTACCTGTCGGGGCATGGCGGCCGACCAGCCATGGCGTTGAGATGTACTCTCTGCTGCATCGCCTTTCCGGACGGTTACAAGGGTGGCGGACTGTGAGCGATCGCATCGCCTCCCCCCACCAAAGACCCTACTGCGAAACGCCCGACCATATCCACCAGTCAGTGCCGCTGGGAATGTTGCCGCGTCCTATGTTAGAAGCGCTGGTGCGGCTGATGCAGGGCGCTAGCATTCGCCAACTGGCTCGTATGGTCAACCAAGACGAGATTAAATTGGCGCAGTTACTTTACCCCTACATCGAACATCGGGTGATTAAGCTATGGTCGCCTGTAACGCCTCTGGACCGGCTACCCTGCCTACCCACCAAGCCATTCCTGCCGATTGTTCCAACTGCGATCGCTGAACCATTAGCGACAAGCGCTTCAGTCACAAGCGACGGCGACAGAGATGACATCCGCCCGCCATTACTGCAAACTGCGTCCGCCGCCGCCCCAGTGTTGACCACCCAGGCTCTACTCACCAGCACCAGCAACGAAGCCGCCGCCCGTGAATCATTAGTGCAGGCTGCTCAACCTGCACCCGCCGCTCTACTCACCAGACTTGCCCCGGTCACCGGTAACAGCAACGGCACCGCAGTCAGAAATTCACTCCTACAGACGGCTCCGGCTGAGCCCACCGCCCTATTAAACCCGCTGGCGTCCCTCACCAGTAGCAATGGCGTTGCATTCCGCGGTTCATTCCTGCAGACCGCAGCGCCTACTCCCACCTCCTCTTTAACCTCGCTTGCTCCGCTCATCCGCAACAACAATGCAGTCGCCGCGCGAAGTAGTCTGATCAATCAGCCTATTGCATCGGAAAAGGAGCGACATCTAATTGTATGTATTGATGATAATCAGGTGGTGTTAGAGACAATTCAGAGCTATCTCTCCTCCGAGCGCTTTGAACTCAAAGCCATTGTCGATCCAATGGCGTCTATCTCCAAAATATGCACCATGAAACCCGACTTGGTTCTTATGGATATCTCAATGCCGCGGATTGATGGGCATAGCCTTTGTCGAATCTTAAGACGTAGTTTTATTTTCAAAGATATTCCAATCATTATGGTCAGCAGCCATGTCAGTGCGCTGAATAAAGCCAAAGCGCGATCCGCCGGCGCAACCGACTATTTGGAAAAACCGTTTTCCCAAACAACGCTGATCGCGAAATTAGAAACCTATCTTGGTAAGCCATCCGTTACCCCTACAGTGCAATGATCAAAAAAGTGTTGGTGATCGATGATGTTAAATCTGAGCTGCAGCTGATTAGCTTCTATCTCGAGCAAGCAGGATACGTAGTCACGACCGCTGAAAATGGCGTCGAGGCGCTGCAAAAAATCCAGGTAGATAGGCCAGACGCCATTGTTACGGATCTGGTGATGCCCGAACTCACCGGCTTAGAACTTTGCCGCAGACTCAAAAAAGATCCCACAACGGCGCATATCCCCGTCATTGCCTGCACCACTAAAGACCGCAAGATGGATCGAAGCTGGGCTAAAAAGCAAGGCGTGACCAGCTACATCGTCAAACCCTGTACGGCGGAACAACTCGCCGCCGCCGTCCGCTACGCCACCCTTTAAAGGATCCGCAGGTATAAAACCCATCCACCTATCTTCCTGAATTCTTCTTCCTCCCCATCTCCCCATCCTCTGTCATCCCTGCCCCAAATCGGTTGGTGGGCAATGCCTTTCCCCTCTATCCTCCCTCATCCCATCCCTACTAACCTCGAGACGTGACAAGTCACGTCTCTACACCTTCATCCCTTCCCATCCTCCCCATCTCCCCCATCCTCCCCATCTTCC
>JASJDH010000569.1 GCA_030065175.1 Leptolyngbyaceae cyanobacterium MO_188.B28
CAATTTTGAAGACGCCGCCGCCGACCAAGGTCCACCCCGGCTGATAGTAGTGATTCTCCGAGGGTTCGATGATAGCAATATCGAGTTTTTTATTGCTATTGAGCAGCTGAGCCGCAACGGTGGTTCCTGCCGCACCACCTCCTACAATCACGATCTGATGATACCGTATTTGCGAATTTGCTTCAGTGTAAACAGGTGCTTGAAGTGTTGTCATGGTCTGCCCTAGCGCCCGATAGCCTACATATTCATATTACTGTATGAGCATGTCTGCAAATAATCAGACTTTTAACTTTGTAAGATAGTGCTAGAACCCTTAGGAAAGATCTAAAGCTCTAAGTCTGGTTTGGGCCATATTCACTTTCGCCATACCCCAGGCAAATAGACACTTTTGAATTTGAGATAGAGGAGAAAACACCAGGGTGAATGCCTCCTAATTGGACTGCTCAGCCTAACTGGAGCCGTGCTTCCTCAACCGCTCCAAAGATTTTGTCGGTAAACTTTACATACCAGGCAGCTGCTTGGACTTGGATAATATAGGCCATTGCAATGATCAGAGCAATCTCTGAGCTCTGCTCTTTTCCAAAGGCGGTCATCACGATCGCCGATGCAATCGACAGATTCCGCATCACAGTCCATAGACTAAGGCGATCGCATCTCCCCGACCAAACAGAAACTTACCCACCAGCGTACTCAGGAGGAAGTTGCCGATATACAGAATTTCCAGGGGAACCAGAAACGATAACAGGACAATGGGGTTAGCCAAAATGTCTTGCGATTTTAAGGCCATCGCCACAAAGACAATGCCTAACACCCCAATGGAATGGAAGCATTACCATCAAGGGCTTCCGTAATCGTCGTTTAATATTCAAGCTGAAATCGACGAACTCATTGAATAAGTAGGACAACTATCGCCTACTATCATTCTGGTGAAGAACACAGTCAACATATCAGCCGTAACAGTGTGTTCCAATGCTTAGTTTTGCGTAGCACACTGGATGATGAATGTTTTGGATCTGCTAATCACTGACCGCTCAACGCACGCATGGCTTGATGGGTACTCAGGAAAATGCGATCTTCCCCAAGTTTTCTTACAAATCCTACTTTTCTGAGTTGGTCCATGACGGGACCTTTCACCTCAGCCAAATAAAGCGTGACCCCTGAATCTTTCAACTCATCGATTAAGCTTTCCAGAGTCTCTAGAGCGCTGGCGTCAATGAAGTTGATTGCGCTGCAAATAATCACCAGGCGGCTAACATCAGGATGGTCCGCCACAGCGCCAAGTATGTAGTCTTCCAGATACTTGGCATTAGCGAAGTAGAGGCTTTCATCCACTCGAATCGCCATCACATGGGGATAAGTTGTAACCTGATGTCTTAACACATTGCGGAAGTGCTCGCTGTCTCCAACTCGTCCCACCACAGCAATGTGGGGCCGACTGGTGCGCCATAGATAGAGAACCAGAGCAGTCACAATTCCCACCACAATACCCGTTTCAATGCCTGTCGCTAAGACTGCGACAAAGGTGACCAAGAGTGAAGCGGCGTCAGACTTGTCATAACGCCACATGTGTTTGAGGGTAGCCACATCCACCAGACTAGAAACCGCCACGATGATAATTGAGGCTAAAGCCGCTTGGGGTAGAAAATAAAAAAGCGGCGTTAGAAAGATAATCGTCACGGCGATGAGCAGCGCCGTAATGATAGAAGCCAGCCCCGTGTTAGCGCCAGCTGTGAAGTTCACCACCGAGCGGCTGAACCCGCCTGTCACTGGATAGCCGCCAGTAAACGCCGCGCCGAGATTGGCGACTCCCAATCCAATCAACTCTTGGTTAGCGTCAATTTTTTGGCGGCGTTTACTGGCCAGGGATTTCGCCACCGCAATGCTCTCCATAAAACCCACAAAGCTGATGACTAGAGCCGTTGGCATGAGTTGTCGCCAGAGTGTCCAGTTAAAGGCGGGCAAAGTCACAGGGGGTAAGCCAGCCGGAATCTCTCCAACGATTTTGACATCGGCAATCTCAGCTAACCCCAGTCCCCAGACTAATAGCGTGCTTACCAGGACAATCAGCAGAGGGCCGCTGCGGGTAATGGGAACAATCAGGCTAGGGGCGACGCCTCCTCGTCGTCTCAGCAGACGACCAAGGCGCCTATTGAAATAGAACAGAATTGTGATACTGCCTAGCCCGATACCTAGCGTGACTAAGTTGGTTGCAGGGAGTTGTTGAGCGATCGCGCTCAGCAATTCAAAAAAAGACTCCGTGAGAGGAATCCTGATCCCCAGTAAATGCTTCAGCTGGCTAACGCCAATCACGAGAGCCGCCGCACTGGTAAAGCCAGAGATAACGGCATGACTGAGGAAGTTGACCAGAAAGCCCAACCGAACTAACCCCATCATCGTTTGGATCACGCCGACCAGCAAAGCTAAGGCAAGGGCTAAAACTAGGTATTCTGGCGTGTTGGGCTGGGCTAATTGCCCGACGCCAGTAGCCACCAACAGAGAAACCATCGCCACTGGACCTACCGCCAGCGCCCTGCTAGTGCCCAATAAGGCGTAAAGAGTCAGGGGAAGAATACTGGCGTAGAGCCCCACTTGGGCAGGAAGTCCAGCTAGGAGCGCATAGGCCATCCCCTGAGGCACTAGCATAATGGCGACGATCGCCCCAGCCATCAAATCGCCCGCCAAGTCTTGAGAATGGTAGTGAAGCAGCCAATCCAGAAAAGGTAGGTAACGACTCAAGCGAACCGTTCTGCCTTTGCCGGGAGTGCCGACTCCTGGCGGTTTGGTTGTCATATACTCAGCACCCTCAGAACTTAATCGAACGCCTCAAAGAGACTGCTATTCCTTCGGTTAACGAAGTGAATTAACCAAAGCCTATATCAACGTTGTCTCCCCATTCCAGTTCCCCTCCAAGCTGGGAACCCATTATCATCTCTGAGGGTCAGCACCTCTTCTCCCTTTGTCACTTCAGTGGCGATAATAGCGGGAGCCCCTTCATACGCAACTCGTGCACCTTCGACTTCTATTGCGTCCTCAGGTTCAACGTTGAAATTCTGGTCTGTGAGATACCATTCCGGACCCAGATGAACCTCAACTGTTTCTTCATCAGTTTGGACTAGCAGATGAATTCCATAGCCTTGACCTCGCCTTGAAGAGGTTTTGATCACCCTCAGAACTTCGCCGCTGATGGTTTCCAGATTGGCAGGATCATATTGCTCAAATCTTCGGGAACCGCTACTTTGGCCCATCCCAGCAGGTTGCGGCGTACTTTCCTGGGCTAGGACCGCTGGCGCTGCGATAGAACTGATCAGGACAATGCTGGCCATTAAGGCGATAATTCGTTTCATTTGACTTTCTCCTTGGCTGTGTAAGTGGCGGTGTATCAGAATGCCGCAATGTTGTAGGCGGATCGCTACACTCGCTGTCTGCCCTAAGCCAATACAACAGCTCGCCCACAGAGTTCATTCGCGGGAACGGCTTCCATCATCTTCTTAGGATCCGGCAAGTTGAGATTATCCATAAACTCAATGAATTGCTGGCGATCGCGTTCCACGAATCGAGGATTCCACCGTTTTTCCTCGCCAATGGTAGAAACGGTATGGCCTCGATAGTCATGCCCAGGATAGACTAGGGTGTCATCGGGTAGAATAAACAGCCGTTGTGTGACAGAATCATAGAGCGTTCCGGCGTCGCCGCTTTGAAAGTCAGTGCGGCCACAGCCTCGAACAAAGAGAGCATCCCCCGTTAACACCCGATCCCGGTTTACCCGATAACTCATGTGGCTGTCGGTATGACCCGGCGTTGCGATCGCCTCAATGGTGATAGCCCCCAGATACACCGTTTCTCCATCTTTGATGTGACGGTCGGCGCAACTCGCTTGAGCATGTTCCGGAACCACGGCCAGACAATCGGTGGCGGCCCTTAGTTTATCTGTTCCGGTAATATGATCGGCATGGATATGGGTTTCCAAACAGTAACGCAGAGTAAGACCCAGTTCTTTCAATAGTTTGAGATCCCGCTCCACCTGTTCCAAGACTGGATCTACCAGAAGCGCTTCCTTAAGCTCTGGATCGGCAATGAGATAAGTGTAGGTGTTAGTTTCTTGATCAAACAATTGACGAAACATCATGCATCTCTCCAATCGAAACGGAATAAAAGGTATGCAATCCTGATTTTTAGCCGACTCTGTGTTTACTCCTACAATGTGGCGTTTAAGAGACACAGACGACCAATCAGAGTACAACTATATGAACTGAAGCTGCTTCACGGGTCTTTCACCTCGCTGGTGTCCTATTTTTCAATGTAATTGGTTAATTGAAAAATCTTATTTGCTCTAGCCAAAGCTTAGAACTCAAAGATTTCTGATACTTACCACAATTTCTTTTTCAAGAGATATAACCGAATAGCAATATAATGGTACTATTTAACAGTAGAATGGGCTAATTTTTATTCTCAAATCTTTATGCTGACAAGCTTCACCTGGATTCCGATAGACAGCGAAATATACTGAACTAACTTTGTTGTGAAGGGAGAGGAAACTTGTGAGAAACTTGTGAGGAAGGGGGGGAAGCATAATGGCGGAGTTTAACTGGATCACCGCGTTGCTCGGCGGCATGCTGATTGGCGTCAGCGCAACTATCTTGTTGGCTTTCAATGGACGTATCGCAGGGATCAGCGGTATAGTCAACGGCGCTATCAGGTTTGCTACAGGGGAAGGCTGGCGCTGGATTTTCATCGTCGGCATGCTAGCCGGGGGCGCACTCTATGAATATCTATTGGCGCCACAGCCAACCCCAATATCTTCATTCACTCCCTGGGCTATTATCCTCGGCGGCTTCCTGGTTGGCTTCGGAACACGCATGGGAAGCGGCTGCACGAGTGGTCATGGAGTATGTGGATTAGGTCGATTGTCGCCTCGTTCACTGGTTGCAGTGCTTACTTTCTTGACGACTGGCATCGCTACAGTCTTTGTTATACGTCATGTGCTGTTGCTTTAAGTCATTTCTCACAGACGCTGGATTGGAGGAGGGTAAGCAAGATGAAACAGAATTTAGTAGCCTTGATCGCTGGTGTGTTATTTGGCCTAGGCCTTGGATTGTCGCAGATGATCGACCGCGATCGCGTTCTTGGATTCCTGGATGTTGCTGGAATTTGGGACCCAACACTGCTGTTCGTATTAGGCGGGGCCGTCATTGTAACAGTGATTGCCTTCCGTTTTGTGTTGCGTCTTTCTCATCCCTTAGTGACTGAAAAATTTCACCTGCCCACTCAGAAAAACATCGATATGCGACTGGTTATAGGGTCTGCTATATTCGGCGTGGGTTGGGGAATTGCCGGATACTGTCCCGGACCAGGCGTCACAGCACTGGTGTTGGGTATCTGGAATCCAGTTCTATTCGTGATTGCTCTAATCTTAGGCTCACTGAGCTACAAGAGATACTCAACGAGATCTAAGCTTAGGGATTAGTGTAAAAGTAAAATCCCAGTAGAAGATTGTGGATGGGTGGATGGTGGATGGGTAGATGGGATGTTATTTAGCTCGTCGCGATCGCTATTGCCGCCGGACTCTGGTTTACGTTGTTTTTGATATAGTCGGAGGACTAGAGAATCAGGCTTACTGCCGATGGAAGGACTTAACATTACAGAGCAAAATCAGATATTGGCGGATATCTGCCAAAAAATTGGCGGACAGCTCATTTTGTTCAATCACCGGAGCTCGATGAATCCTGTCATTCGAAAGGATCTACGCCGCCTCCTGAAGCGTTACGCTGGCCGGTATTTGGATGCAGGGCTGCTATATAATGTCGCCGACCCGAACAAAGTGAGGATTGTCGCTCTGGGCAATCACCTTGTAGACACTGTCTTTCTCAGTCAGGATACCGTAGGGACCCTTCTCATGGGATTCCTCGACCATCCGCGATCTCACCCGCTTAGCCCGCATCAGCCAAATGGCGTTTTCAACCATAGTGGAACGACGAATCACCACAACAGGCTTGGTCATAATGTCTCTGACGGTCAAATTGACCTCCCTGGCAAGCGAACTCACCGACAACAGGCCCCCCTCTTGTTATTGACAAGTTAGTTGTAAAACAAAAGTCTGAAGAACTTGTGAGGAGGGTTATTTAACCACAATGTTAGGGTTGCGATAATGCCGTAGGCGTCTTTATCGTCGCTGCGCTCCACGCAGGATTCACACACGATGGTTGATGGCGCCAAACCTTAGCTCATAGCTGTGGGGCTGCGGTCATACCCTGCAAA
>JASJDH010000570.1 GCA_030065175.1 Leptolyngbyaceae cyanobacterium MO_188.B28
GGGGGAAAGCCTTACTAGGCAGCTTGCTGAAGACTTTGCTCGGCTAGCTCCCTGAAACAGCTATTGAGCCACCAGAAAATATCTTGGTGGATGATACCCTCCAGGTTTATCTGATTGATTTTGGCTTGGCCCGGTTAAACCACCAGGCGATCGCGATCAGCAGCATCGCCGCTGGAACACCGGGATTTATGCCCCCCGAAGAACTCTTTAATCGTCCTTTAGGCGCCTCGGCGGATTTGTATAGTGTCGGCGCCACCTTGATTAGCGTGCTCACCCAAACCCCATCGGCGCAGATCAGCAATCTAATTGACGATACCTATCGGCTCAACTTCAAATCCCAGTTGCCGCCCATTAACCCCAGTTTTACCGAATGGCTGCAAACAATGGTGGAGCCAAACCCCCGCGATCGCTTCAGCAACGCCGCCACTGCCCTAGAAGCTCTGAGAGCAATCGATATCTCCGACCTTTCACCCCAACCAACGGATGCTGCCAGCGCCCCTGGCGGAATTTTTAATCGACCCATTAGTCGCAGGACAGCTGCCCTGTCTATTTGGACCGTCTTGTTGGGAGTGTCGCTGGCAGCCCGTTTTTTCAAACCAGCTCCTCCCCCTCAAATAACCCCGTATCAAATAATCCCAACTCCTACCCTAACGCCCGAACAACGATGGTTTGAGGCGATTAAACCCCAATGTAATTCCCTGGAAGTTATGACCGCCCTACGCCAAAATCCCTATCCTGACACCCTTGCGGGCGCAGGCTTTGGAGCCAGTTGTTACGCCCTGGCTGGTAAGTTGTCACGAGCCGATCAAATCATCCAGTCTTTATCCCCGTTATCTCAGACCTATGCGGCCAAGATTTTGTTTGACATCGGCCATCCTGTTGCAGACCAAGGGGATGATGAGTCGTCGGGGCCAATTATGGATTTGGTGCTGAAATATTGGCCGGAAAACTATATGGCCCGCTACCATGCAGGTATGTCAGCATATGTGCTGGCGGACAATGATAAAGCGATCGCACATTTAGAGGAATTCCTGCACACATATCAACCCAATGACGGTTGGAGACAGCGAGCCATGCTAGCGCTCGATAATATTGAAAAAGGCATTCCTGCGGATGACCGATTTAAATTTCATCATTGACCCTTAGATGAGGGGGCTGTAATGGCGTTAGTAATTGTGACCGGAGGATCGACAGGAATTGGCGCCGCAACGGTGCGGAAGTTCGCTGCGGAAGGGTTCGATGTCGCCTTCCTGGATACGAATGTTAGGGATGGTAAAACTTTAGCGTCAGAATCTCATTGGGGGTCTCTTCTTTTCCTTGAAACCGATGTCAGTTCTAAGTCGGCAGTTGAAAAGGCGGTGAATGCAGCGGTAGAAAAGTTTGGCCCGCCAGTCGCCCTTTTTGCTAATGCAGGGGTGCACCGACCAACCAGTATTTTTGAGTTATCGGAAGAGGACGTTAACTTTCACATTGATGTCAATCTAAAGGGCGTGCTTTATTCTGTTGCGGCTGTTGCTGGTTTTATGAGGGAGGCTAAATCAGGATCCATCGTTCTGATGTCTTCTGACCAGGCATTTGTCGGTAAACCGGGGTGTTTGGTTTATGGGGCGACGAAAGGCGCTGTCGCCCAAATGACCAAGGGGCTCTCTGTTGAATTCAGTCCATATGGCGTTCGAGTGAATGCCGTGTGTCCGGCGACTGTTCGAACGCCGCTGACGGAGAGAGTTTTTCAGCAGGTTGCTGAAGCTGACTTTGATGGCGATTTAGACGCTGCGTGGGCTGCTGAGGCGAAGGCTCATCCGATTGGTCGAGTGGCTGAGCCGAGCGAAATCGCAGAAGTCGTCTTTTTCCTCAGTCAGAATTCTTCTGCGTTTATGACGGGTGCGCTTGTTCCGGTCGATGGCGGTTTAACAGCGCAATAGGGTTAATAAATGCCATTTTCTCCTGACTGCAGCAGAGAACTGACAGCCAGCTTGCGTCAGTCCAACTCGCCAATCGGGACTATCTGTCTATAGCTGAATAACACTCCTCTTCAGTATTTCGAGTGGCGAATCCGCTGAAGGAATATATAGGCGACTTTCGCACTGTTGCCCTACCCCTCTTCAATTAACTCTAGCCTAGTTCTGCTTAACCGCTTGATATCCCTTTCCGTTTTCGCCAGCCTTGCGCGGCACTCATCCAACGCTGATCTGACCCTTGAAGTGGCAGTGGAGCAGGCGGACGACGCCTGTTGAATCTCGTTAATCAGATAAACATACTCAGCCTCGACATGTGTAAATGGCGCTAGTTCGGCTCTAAGGCGTTGCACTTCCTCTCGGGCGTCTTTGACGGCTTGTACGCTCTCATCAAACTTGAGCTTTGCCGCCAGATACTCCTGCTTCTCCTTTTCGAGATGTGCTTCTTTGGTCCTAAGGATGCTGTAGAACAACGCTGTCAGGCTAAGTCCTTCGATCTTGTCCACATCCGATTTTTCGCTGGCAAGTCGTTCTCTCAGTAGTGAGCACTTATTATACTCGTCGTGCAGGAATTGTTGTGCTTCCCGCAGCATTGCCTTGAGCTTACGCCCTGAAAGGACTCGCGCTTTGACCTGCATCAGCTTTTCGTTGATTTTACTTAGCATAAAGGGTCTCTGGTGAATGACGCCCTTGCCTTCTGCATTTATATTGAATTCACATCCTAAGTTGGATCTGGCTCAGGCGTCATCGCCGTACTCACTGGCAATGTGGGAGGCTGAATATAATCCGCAGGCAGGTCACCAGTCAACGCCTCTAGAAAGGCGGCGATATCCTCAACCTGATCAGGTTCCAGGTCTTTCCCTAACTGATAATGGGCCATGCGCCTAACAGCTTCATCGAGGGTTTTAGCTGAACCATCGTGGAAATAAGGAGCGGTTTCCGCCACGTTTCTGAGGGAAGGCACCTTGAATGTCATCCGGTCGAAGGCTTGCTCAGTCACATTGTAGCGGCCTGGGTCTTTTTGATTGGGCCAAGGTTCCACCAACCCCACTTTTTGGTAGCTATTGCCGCCAAAGTAAGTTCCGTTATGGCAAGCCACACAGCCATTTTCGACAAAGAGTGACAAGCCCCGCTGTTGTTGACTGGTGAGGGCCGATTCATCTCCGGCAAAGTAAGCGTCAAAAGGTGAGGGGGTGACCAGCCCGCGCTCAAACGCGCCAATGGCTTTTCCCACATTGGCGTAAGTTACCGGATTAGATTCTGTTGGAAAGGCTTGCTTAAAGGCGTCAACATATTCGGGGATTGAGTTGAGAACCGCCAGTACCGCCTCTTGGGACGGCATAGCCATTTCTACGGGATTAAGAATAGGGCCTAAGGCTTGTTCTTCAACATCAGCGGCGCGACCATCCCAAAATTGAGCGATATGAGCAGCCGCATTGTAGACACTGGGGGAATTGCGCGCGCCCAATTGGCCTTTATGCCCCGGAGAAACAGGCCGATTATCGACGCCGTAATGATTGAGCTGATGGCAACTGTTGCAAGAGATGTCTTGGTTTTTGCTCAGTCGCTTGTCGTAGTAGAGTTCGCGCCCCAAATTAATTTCGGTTGGATTAGGCGACTGATCCTCGCCTAAAAAATTGGTCGGTAGGGCTGGACCCAACAGGCTGAGGTCACCCTGGGCTTGAGCCTTCGCTGGAGGCGAAAAACCAAGCCCCAGCAGTGCAATTGTAAGAACGAAGAGGAGGACCAGCCTACTTCTTTGCCAAATATTCACTCTCAAAGCCATATCAGAAAACCCTTGAGCCACATCCCAAATTTTAGGGTTTGAATTCCTTAACGCAACCGACTGTTAGGAAATGTGACAGCTAGAGGGTAATGGACTTTTTGTTGGCAGTTTGATGGGGTAGGCAGTAGGCAGTAGGCGGTAGATAGGGTTTTCTCCCTGCCTACTGTCTACTGTCTACCCAACCCCCAAAGGATTGTGGCGATTCCTGAAAAGTCATCAATCCTTGAAAAATGGAAAAATTACTCAGACAAGCTGTCAATACTGAGCGGCGCCATCTCGCCGCTGAGGGTCAGCCCTAACAACATGGGCTCTTGGGGGCTGATCACTACGCCAGTCAGGGCGCAGGTCTCTTCGCGCTCAGCTGTCGCCGCTATAGTTGCTCGGATATCTTGACGCGATACTTTTTGGGAGCTTTCCTCAGACTTCTGTTGGATGTAATTCCACAGCACCTCCCGAATCAACGCTTGATACCCCCGATTACCCGCCAAGGCTTTGAGTCGATCCTTCAGCTCCCGTTCTAGGCGGATGCTGGTCACTTCCATTTCAGTCGTTGAAATCCGGGGCAGTGTTTGCATAGAAAAGCACACCTCCAAAGCGCGTTTCAAACTTAACTACAAATTATCTACACTAATAGTGTAGACATCTCTGTAATACATGTGTAGTATTGAGATAGTCAAATTATAAGCTGAATGATCTAATCATTCATTGACTTGTACTTTTGTACTTCCTAAGGAGCGCTGCGGTTATGTTGCATCAGCCTACTAGCATTCAATCAATCGTCGCCAATTTGGGCGCAGGATGCTTTGCGGGCGCGATCGCAGGCTCCTTACGGCCACAAGGCTTTATCCAAGTTGGCAATACCCTCAAACCCATGGTGGGTAAGGGTGTCCGCAGAATTGATCTGTCCGATTTGGAATATCGACACTTTAGGCGAAGCGGGAAGTACAGGCCTCAAGCTTCTGTACAGGCAGCAGGTTAAGCTCACTCATCAAAGCAACCTGAGCCCCCGCTTCTCCGACAACTGGAGAGGCGGGGGCTATTGTGCGTTTTCTTCTCTGGCTTCGCGGGCTTTCCTCGCAGTCCACCCCCTCAGTCTGAACTCTCCAGATTCTGAACTCTCTAGATCCTTTGGCATTTTCTAAGAAACCAGAGTCATGTTGAAAGCGACCTACACTGACACCGGGGTATTCCTGGAAAAACTAACCGAATCTGTTGAAGGGCTTGTGATTCAACGGGTTGTTCTCAATTTAAGATTAGGGCGCCGCCTGGTGGTGGAATCAAGCTATGCGTCCCTGCTGCTTCCCGCTGATTTGTCAGGGGTTGCTGAATTAGACGCCATCGCCCAAAAGCTCAGCTCCGAAATTCTCCAACTGACTCCTTGCGACAGCGAGTGGGTTGAGGTCACTCTCCGGGGAACCTGGATCACCACTGCCGCTGATGGCGATGAGGGGATTTTCGCCGTCGAACTCGAAGCAGAGGCTGAGCGCTGCCTGTTTGAATTGTGGCGGCGATCGCAATCGCAATCCGCTGATCTGACTAATCCAGCAGCTAGAAGGCGTTAGGAGGATGAGGAAGATGGGTAGGCGAATTTGACTCTAATTTGCCTACCCAGCCTTCTTAGTTATGTATTGCTTACTAGGGGGAGACGACGAACACGAATGCGATTTGGCTCAACTGTCACAGCTGCTCCTTCTTCTAATTCTTGTCTGCATTCATCAAGAACTGTCATCAACAGGTCTGTTAAGGCTTGAGCGCGTAATCTTTCAATATGAATACGGATTATGATAACTGAATGATGCGATCGTCTAGACAGGTGGTTGCGAAAATAAGGGCTTGCTGGATGTCTTCGTCTTCTAATTCAGGAAATTCTTGCCGCAGTTCGACTCTGTCAGGATACATCGCAAGTAGTTCAATCACTCTGCGAACGGTAAGACGAAGATCTCGAATGCAAGGTTGTCCATTCATTCGATTAGGATTGCTGGTAATACGGTCTAATTTCATTAGAGTAACCTCCTTTTTTTTGAAAATTACCTATGTCATAGGTCACAGAATATTCAGGGGAAGTCAACTTTGCTGGGGCAGATTGATCGGTTTAGCTGAGCTGACGATATTACTATTGTCTTTTAGCAGCTCGAGTTCTTTTTCTTATTTTGGGTGACTTGAAAGCATCAACATCTTTTTCCCCTGAAAACAGAAATTTTAGAAATGATTTTTCTTGAAACCTGCAAGTTTGCATAATCCCAAGTAGGGTCAGATATGATGTGGCGCCAGATTCGAAGAAAGAGCCTGAAATTTTCTTCTGAATTGCAATGTGTCTAAGAGCTCTTTCTGCTGTATTGTTGTGCCACGGTATAGAATCATACTCAAGAAAGATAAATAAACTCTCTTGGTAGCGTTCAAAGCGCTTTTGATACTTGATAGCCAGTTCGGAATAATAGCTTTTATCGTGAATATGGTTTTTATAAAATCGATCTACTTGTTTTTTGAATTTTCTGAGATGCCTTTTCTTTAA
>JASJDH010000571.1 GCA_030065175.1 Leptolyngbyaceae cyanobacterium MO_188.B28
CAATCAGCATCAAATCATGGTGGTTCCTTCCCTTTGGGCTGAACCATTTGGGGTTGTTGCACTAGAGGGGATTGCTTGCGGGTGTGTGGTAGTTGGTTCTGAAGCAGGTGGGCTCACAGAGGCGATCGGTCCGTGTGGGGTTACATTTCCCAATGGGAATGCTGGCGAGTTGGCGCAGATTCTAAAAAAATTGCTAGAATTTCCCCAAAATCTTGCAAAATACAGAGCATCCGCTGCATCACATTTACTTCGCCATCAGCAGACAGAAGTGGCGAAGTTGTACCTACAAGTATTTGAGGAGGCCATTCATTGCAACTGCTAACTATTGGCTTACTCGGCGGCGCATTGATTCTTTATCTTTCCTCTCTTAACTGGCGTCGCTCTGTTAAGACAGCGTTGATCATAGCTTTATTGGAAGGAGCATTGCGGAAATGGATGTTTCCCCAAGCCAGTGAGCTGATTTATTTCTTGAAAGATTTTATTCTTGTTGGAGCTTATATCAATTACTTTTATATTTATAAGAGAAAATATAAAAAACAGCCTTTGTCGCGGTATCAGTTCATTACAATACTCATCTGCTTTGCCGCAATTTGGTGTGTTTTTCAAGCCTTTAACCCGAGTTTAGGATCACCTATTATTGGTCTATTTGGTCTAAAAAACTATCTGCTATATATTCCTTTAATTTGGATTGTTCCTTTCCTGTTTGATTCAGAAGAATCTCTCTACAGATTTCTCCGAGCCTACCTTCTAACACTAATTCCCATTGGCCTGTTAGCGATTGCTCAGTATTTGAGCCCTTCAAGCAGCCCTCTCAATGTCTATGTCCAAGATCATTCAACTGGTATTGCTCAGTTTGGAGAAGCGGTTAGAGTAACGGGAACCTTCTCCTATATTGCTGGGTACACAACATATTTGTTAGTGTGCTTTACTTTGCTGTTGTCGCAATTAACCCGGAAGCAATCCTCTCTATGGTTCGGTTTGACGCTGGTTGAATTGTGCTTGATTGTTGTTACATCGATTATGACAGGCTCTCGAGGCCTCTTAATCGCCTTTGCGCTGATATTGATTGGCTACTTTGGCGTATTGGGGGTCACAAATGTTTCTAACCTTTCTCGCTCTATTCAAAAGGTCTTAATTCCAATGCTATTGGTGATGGGGTTGGCAATTTTTCGATTTGGTGCAGCTATTGAGGCACTATGGTCACGCGGCGGCAATAGCCAAGATGTTCTTCCGCGAATTGCCAACAGCTTTACTCAGGTTTCTCACTTTTTTCAGTATAAATTGCTTGATGGCTATGGTACAGGCGCGACTTTCCAGGCTAATAGCGCAATTCGCCAGCTATTTCATTTACCCCGAGGAGAGATCATTCCAGTTGGATATGAGTCAGAAATGGGTAGAATTGCTCTAGATTTAGGCCCCATTGGCTTTTTCATTTGGTATGGTCTCAAGCTTGCCTTGGTATTTGCACTTTGGAAGACATATCGAAAGCTAAAGCGGCCTTTTCTTCAGCAGTTGGCTCTGCTTTCATTTTGGCTTCAATCAGTCACTTTTACCAACCAATTGGTTTATAACCATACGGCTGGTCTGTACCACTGGTTTATCTTTGGTTTCATTTTTCTGTTGCCTAGGCTAGAACAGCTCCAGAATTGGCAAGTATTCTATCAACTGCAGGTGAATAATCAAGCGTCTACTTTTCCCGGGTCACACCAGGCTTAATTTAATTTGATGGTTCCTTTATTGAGTTGGTAAACGACGTTTATCTTACTTAAGGTCTTAAATTCGTGATAGCGCCATGCCCAGTTTCCGTCTTTCTTTAGTTCATCCAACCGGTAGCCCCTTTGCCCGTCAAGCAGCTTTCTCCTTTGCTGAAGTCAACATTCTTCAAGAGGTAGTCACCACGGTTGCCTATAAACCTCAAGGTGCTCTGGCCCAATTCCTTAACTCATTACCCGCCAATGTTAACGACCGTGTGAACGCTGAATTGAAACGACGCGACTGGATGATTCCTGTAGATGGCTGTATGCGGACCCATCCATGGTGTGAAGTAATTCGGTTAGGCTTGGTCAAGACTGGGCTAACACGCCTCTTGGGTTTGAGGCAACAGACCTTAGTTGATTGGGTCTATGCCTCTTTAGATCGTCACGTTGCTGAACATCATCTTCAGGGACTGGATGGGGTCTATGCCTATGAGGATGGGGCCGCCGCCACATTCCAGACAGCTAAACTAAGGGGAATTCTCTGCCTATACGAGTTGCCCATTGTCTTCTATCGCACTAGTCGGACTATTCAATGGGAAGAGGCTCAACGTTTCCCTAAACTGGCTCCAGCGTTGCAAGCAGTGCATGAGCCGACCTGGAAAATTGAACGCAAAGAGCAAGAAATTCAGCTGGCTGATCACATTTTCGTTCCCTCTTCGCTAGTACGACGTTCCTTAGTTGAGGCGGGCATCAAATCCGAAAAAATTAGTGTGATTCCCTATGGTTCGCCGATTGACTATTTCTACCCATATCCTAAAACTGACTCCTGCTTTCGAGTGTTGTTCGTGGGCCGGGTTGGTCCGCGTAAAGGAGTTCATTACTTGTTGCAAGCTTGGCGGCACTTGCGACTGCCTAACGCGGAGCTGTTGTTGGTTGGAATGAGTGAATTTCCAGAAGGCTGGCTAGCTCGATTTGTGGATGATTTTCGATATGTTTCTTCGGCTCCTCATGCTTCATTAAACGAATACTACAGCGCCGCAACTGTTTTTGTTTTTCCTTCCCTAGTTGAAGGTTTTGGTCTTGTCCTCTTAGAAGCAATGGCCTGTGGTGTTGCTGTTATCACTACACCCAATACTGCAGGCCCTGACATCATTACTGATGGGGTGGAGGGCTTTATTATTCCAATTCGAGACGTAGACGCGTTAAAGGAAAAAGTTGAGTGGTGCTATCGTCATCCTCAAGAATTAGCTGAGATGGGACGGGCAGCTCGAAAAAAAGCTGAACAACTAGCGTGGAATTGTTATCGGCAGAGATTGGTGACTCAAGTGCAGGTACTTTTGAGTGAACGGTCATAGCTACCCCAGATTATGTATATCTCTTCAAAGCCACTTTCGTTTACTTTATGGTTTCCAAATATTTTTGGTTTCAAAGGTGGAATTCAAGTCTATTCAGCCTTTTTACTAGAAGCACTCCAGAGTTTGTGTCCAAACAGCCGTTACGATGTATTCCTCAAGCACGATACTAAGACATCATCTGATTTTTCCGGTTTAACCCATACTCAGTTTTACTTCTCTGGTGTCTGGCCGTTACCTTTACGGACAGTTGTGTTCGTAGGGCAACTATTGAAGCATGGGTTGTGGAGGTCCTCTAACTTAGTGATTTCTTCTCATCTTAATTTCACAGTTGCCGCGTATTGGCTCAAACGCCTTAGAGGAATTCCCTATTGGGCTGTCGCCCATGGTGTAGAGGCTTGGGATATTCAGCGACCAACTCTGCAGGCTGCTTTGCATCACGCCGATCGCATTCTTGCTGTGAGTAGCTACACCCGCGATCGCCTCCTTAAAGAACAAAATCTTGATCCAGAAAGAGTTTTATTATTACCGAATACATTTGATGCGCAGCGGTTTAAGATTGCTGCAAAGCCTCAATCGCTGCTTAGCCGATATGGGTTAACTGTGGATCAACCCATCATTCTGACAGTTTCGAGACTCGCTAAAGCAGATGGCTACAAGGGGTATGACAAAATTGTACAGGCGTTGCCTGAGGTCCGTCGAGGTATTCCTAATCTTCACTATGTCATTGTAGGCAAGGGGGATGATCGACCCCGGCTAGAACAGTTGATTGATCGTCTGAATTTGAAGGACTGCGTTACACTAACCGGGTTTGTTCCTGATAACGAACTATGTGATCACTATAACCTTTGTGATGTCTTTGCCATGCCCAGTAAAGGGGAAGGATTTGGAATTGTCTACCTGGAAGCGTTAGCCTGTGGAAAACCGACCCTAGGCGGCAATCAGGATGGAGCCCTTGACGCCCTTTGCAACGGTGAGTTAGGTGTTTTAGTCAACCCTGATGACATCCATAAGATCACCCAAATATTAATCCAAATGCTTCAGGGTGTTTATCCCCATCCGATTCTTTACCAACCGGAGGCGCTGCGCCAAAAAGTTATTGAAAAGTTTGGGTTTGAGCAATTTCGGAAAGTCTTAGCTGAATTGATGATGTCTGCAAATTTTCCTGAGGTGGAGCGATAAGGGGTTGATACAAGTTTGTTTTTTAGAACCAGGAGATAAATCGATCTGAAAATCTACTGAGTACTTCCTCGTGCTTCTCAACAAAACTTGCAATCTGATCCGAGTGAACCTTCTTAAAATATGAGCCTCTTTGAAGTGAATCTTCTATTTTACTTTCCTGAATTTCTGACTCTAAATATCTAAATATTTTCCTGAAGCATTGCTTTTTATCTTTTAAGAACTCTTCGTAAAGAAGCAGATATACTTGAATGTTATTTGATTTTAGTTGTCTCATCAATTGACGCTTCTGAACATGAAACCTTTCACACATTGAAATTATTTTTTCAAGGCGCTTACAATCGACTAAGATTTTTCCGATATCATCCTGCGTAATAGAACCGTTTGCCAGCCTAAACTGTAAAGGTCATTTCCAACAATGAGACTGCTATTAACTCTTTATCCAGTTTCACTCTTTGTAAAGATTAGGGGGGGATCTGAAGTGTCTTGGCTAACCCATCCCAAAACCCCTTTCTGAGGGGGCGAAGGTATCTTGTCTTGATTCCAAGAAATTACCTGAAATCTTCGACTTATGTTTATCTATATTTAGTCATAAAGTCGGCTAAACTGTCTGACGAAACACCGCTTAAAAGTGGAATGCGAAGTTCCTCTCACAATTCAGTATCTTTGTCGGGGATTGAATAATGGCGACTCCCAGCAAGCCGACTATTCTGGTGACGGGTG
Organism: Leptolyngbyaceae cyanobacterium MO_188.B28; assembly: GCA_030065175.1. Lineage (GTDB taxonomy): Bacteria > Cyanobacteriota > Cyanobacteriia > Phormidesmidales > Phormidesmidaceae > JAKSDM01. The sequence goes on from JASJDH010000571.1 coordinate 4,952, forward strand.
GTGCAGGCTATATTGGCTCTCACACTGCTTTGCTGTTAGAACAGGAAGGGTATGATGTTATCCTTCTGGATAACATGGTGTACGGCCACTGGGATATCATTGCCCCTTTGCTGCAGGCCAAGATTATTAAAGGGGATATTGGCGATCGCGCCCTCCTTGACTTTATCTTTGCAACCCAGTCTATCGACGCGGTGATTCATTTTGCCGCCTATGCTTATGTTGGTGAATCGGTGGCCCAACCGACAAAGTACTATCGAAATAACGTAGGCGGCGCGATCAACCTGTTAGAGGCGATGTTGGCGGCCTCAGTCAAGAAGATTGTCTTTTCTTCAACCTGCGCCACCTACGGCGTTCCCGACACGACGCCCATTACAGAAGAGCACCCCCAGAATCCGATCAATCCCTATGGAGCCAGCAAGTTGATGGTGGAGAGGATTCTGGCTGATACAGGCGCCGCCTTCGGCCTTAAGTCGGTTATTTTCCGCTATTTCAACGCCGCAGGCGCTCACCCCAGCGGTTTATTGGGGGAAGATCATCATCCCGAGACCCACCTTATTCCCTTGGTGCTACAAACGGCGCTTGGCTCAAGAGAAGCCATCTCAATCTTTGGGACGGACTATCCCACTCAAGATGGAACCTGCATTCGAGACTATATCCATGTGGTCGACCTAGCCGAAGCTCATATTTTGGGTTTGAAGCATTTATTGCAAGGTAAAGACAGCGCAGTGTTTAACCTGAGTAATGGCAATGGCTCCTCGGTACAGGAAGTGATTGAAGTGAGTCGACAGGTCACAGGTCTTCCCATTAGGGTGATTGAGTGCGATCGCCGTCCAGGAGATCCGCCTGTCTTAATTGGTCACAGTAACAAAGCCCGCGTTATTCTTGGCTGGCGTCCCCGATATCCAGACTTGTCTGATATTATTTCCCATGCCTGGGCTTGGCATCAGCGACGCCATCGGCCATCGGATTTTTCCCAAATGAATTTAATGCGTAATCCTAACTTAGGAGAGGATGAGCGTGAAAGTCTTACATGTCATCCCCTCACTTAGTCCAGCGTTGGGGGGGCCTACCCAAGTGGCGCTCAATCTGGTTAAGTCGCTTCGTGACTGCAACATTGATACAGAGATTGTCACAACAAATGATAATGGTCCAGAGTTATTGGATGTCCCCTTATACCAACGCATTGAGTATGAGCAAGTCCCCGTTTGGTTCCTACCCCGCTTTTCACCGCCCTTGAAAGAGTTCATCTTCTCTGCTGCTTTGACTCGATGGCTTTGGCGGCATATCCG
>JASJDH010000043.1 GCA_030065175.1 Leptolyngbyaceae cyanobacterium MO_188.B28
GGGTGGATGGGTGGATGGGTGGATGGGTGGATGGGTAGGTCGGACAGAATTTAGCTGCAAATCCATCACAGATCTGAGACCTAGGAAAATCGCGGATCTGACAGCCCCAAGTCCCAAATACCTAATAATCCAAAATCTAAAATCCAAAATCCAACCCTAAACCAAAACCTGCTGCCACTCCAAGCGATTTAAAGTCTGGGCGCGTTCGAGGGCGCGTTCAAAGCTTTCAAGTTTGGGTTCGATCGTAAGGGGTTCGCCGATATACCCTTGAACAGCTTCTTGGGTCTTCAAACCATTGCCGGTGATATAGGCGACGGTGGTCTCATCCGGATCAATTTTGCCCGCTTCCACCAGCTTCTTAAGAACCGCGATCGTGGTGCCGCCCGCCGTTTCAGTGAAGATGCCTTCGGTTTCCGCCAGCAGCTTCATCCCTTCGATCACTTCAGCATCGGTGACCGCCTCGATATTACCGTTCGTTTTGCGAGCGACGTCTAGCGCATAAATGCCATCCGCTGGGTTGCCGATCGCGATGGATTTGGCGATGGTATTGGGCTTAACGGGGCTAATAAAATCGCGACCTTCCTTAAAGGCTTGGGCGATGGGGGAGCAACCTTCGGCTTGAGCGCCGCTGAACCGCACTGCCTTGTCGTCCACCAAGCCAACTTTAATAAACTCTTGGAATCCCTTGTAAATCTTGGTGTACAAGGATCCAGAAGCCAAGGGGGCAACGATGTGGTCCGGCAACTGCCAGCCCAACTGTTCGGCGACTTCATAGCCTAATGTCTTAGAGCCTTCGGAATAGTAGGGACGCAGGTTGATATTGACAAACCCCCAACCATGGGTATTAGCCACCTCGGAACAAAGACGGTTCACTTGGTCATAATTGCCCTGAACCGCCATTACGGTTGGATCATAAATCAAGGTGCCGAGGACTTTACCGGCTTCAAGATCGGCGGGAATAAATACGCAACAGTCCAGTCCGGCATGGGCTGCGATCGCAGCGGTTGAATTGGCCAGATTTCCCGTACTAGCGCAGGAAACCGTGGAAAATCCCAGTTCCCGCGCCCGCGTCAACGCAATAGACACCACCCGATCTTTGAAGCTGAGGGTGGGCATGTTAACCGCATCGTTCTTGATATAAAGATTTTTCAACCCTAGGCGACGAGCCAACCGGTTGGACTTCAGCAGGGGAGTCATCCCAGTGCCGACATCAATCGGATCATCGGTCTGAACCGGTAAAAAGTCCCGATAGCGCCAAATCGAGTTGGGTCCTGATTGGATACTCTCGCGAGTGACCCGCCGACGGATTTCGTCGTAGTCATACGCAACTTCGAGCGGGCCAAAGCAAACATCTTCACAAACGTGCTTGGCGCCAAGTTCATAATTTTCACCACATTCTCTGCATTTCAGGGTGGTGAAGGTGGCGTTTGTAGAGGGACTCGCTTGAGGAGTTGAGAGGGGTTTGTCAGTTACCTGGGTCATATCTCTAACCGCGATAAGTCAAGAACAAAAATCGAGCAATCAGCTATTTCTGTCTAAGCTTGACGGATAGTAACACAGGCTGGAAATCAGCGTCAAACATACCCGACTTTTTTGGTCGGGATTAACAGGGACCGGGTTTCTTAAAGAAACCCGGTCCCTAAGGCCCTAGCCGCCGCTAACGGGAGGGATGAGGACCACCTCATCGCCATCTTTCAGCAGCGTATCGGGTTCGGCAAACTGCAGATTGACGCCAAAGCGAGTCAGGTCACGCCATTGTTCGAGTTCTGGATGCTCTGCGATCAGTTGCTCTTGTACCGCCAGGACAGGGGTTCCTTCTGGAAGCGCCAGCGCCAATTCAGGGACTCCATAGGCCTCCTGATAGGCGGCAAACAGCTTAACTGTGACGGTAATTGTTGACTTAGACATCTTTACGCTTTCAATCGGCTATGAATATTAAAGCCGGAAACTTCTCTGTAGGAGGAATGCAGAAGTCAGGAGACAGAATTCAGGTCGGACTATAAGCTAAAAGCGATAACTGGTGTGTAATTTAATCCTCATAACGCCAAATTCTACGCCACAGCTAGCTGGGGAGCTTCTAGCGTCCTAGTTGGAATATGCCGACCGACGGCGTCAGCAATGGGTCGGAGACTATGAGCCAACTCCGCCATGTCCACCAAAGAAAGGGCTTGACGGGCGTCAGAGACAGACTTTTCAGGCTCAGGATGGCATTCGATAATGAGGCCGTCGGCTCCGGCGGCGATCGCAGCTTGCGCCAACCCCGCTACCAACTCTCGCTTGCCCGCAGCATGGCTGGGATCGACAATAACCGGCAGATGGGTCAATTGCTTCAGCGCCACCACAGCGCCAAGATCCAGCACATTGCGGGTGTAATTATCGAAGCTGCGAATTCCCCGCTCACATAACACCACCTGAGAATTTCCATGGCTGAGGATGTACTCAGCCGCCATCACGAACTCCTCGATGGTGGCCGCCAGCCCCCGCTTTAGCAATACTGGTTTATCCACCTTACCTAAGGCTTTGAGCAGGTCAAAGTTCTGCATATTACGGCTGCCCACCTGGAGCATATCGACATGGGCGGCTATTTCCTCAATTTGGCTGATGCTCATCACCTCCGTCACCACCGGAACCTGATGGCGCTGACGAATCTGGTCAAGAATAGTTAACCCCGCATCTCCCAATCCTTGGAAAGAGTAAGGGGAGGTGCGGGGTTTGTAAACGCCGCCGCGTATGGCTTGTATCGGGGCTTCGGCGAGGCGGCTGGCGACCGTTTCCATTTGCTCCAAACTTTCCACCGCACAGGGACCGCCGACGATTAACAGGTCTCTGCCGCCAACCGTAATGTAATCCCTCAACTGCACAGTGGTCTGATGGGCGGGATGGGCTTTAGTGGTGAGTTTTGCGTTTTGCATTTTAGGACTCCTGGATAATGTGTTGATGGGTGTGCAAATTAGACAATCAAAATCAAATCAATCAAAAACCCCGGAGGCTTGGTCGCTCCGGGGTTGTCGAAAAGCAGGCGCAGCCTCTTTACCCGGAGCATCTCCTGGTGAAAAAGTAAAAGCTAAACTGCCAGCTTGTAGAAGTAATCATGACTGGGGAGGTGTTTCTAACAAAAACAGAATTGAATTTAATCAAACAAAAAAACTAATCAAACAAAAAACCGCAGAGTTCGCTCTGCGGTTCACCGGGTAGTTCCACGCCAAAGTGGATTCACCTCCGGTGAACCTGGGTAAACCAAAAATAAAATCGGCGAGCGCTTTTCTGCATCGTTCAAATACTGAATTCTTTATGGATGAGGAAAATCTTCCTCTTCGACTTCTCCAAGCTAACAAAGGTTATTGAAGGCGTCAACAGCGGAATGAATTTTAGATTTCCTCAAACCACCGCAATACATTCAATTTCAACCAAAACATCTTTAGGTAGGCGAGCCACCTCTACACAAGCCCGGGCTGGGGCGGTTTCGTCGCCAAAGTGCTTAGCGTAAACTGCATTCATGGCGGCGAAGTCGTTCATGTCTTTAAGAAATACGGAGGTTTTCACGACGTCCGCCAGGGTAGCGCCTGCGGCCTCAAGAATAGCGGTGAGATTAGCGATCGCTTGCTCCGTTTGTCGAGCCACATCTCTGTCCCCCACGATCGCCCCAGTGCTGGGATCAAGCGGGATTTGACCGGCGACGAAGATCATTTCACCGGCAGCTGCGATCGCCTGATTATAGGGACCGACAGGGGCGGGCGCTTGGTTAGTTTGAATAATTTTACGAGACATAGGGGCTAGGGGGACGTTCAAAAATAAATTCACACTTAAGCGCTGTGTAAGCCTTTCAGACTCTTCATACCCTGCTGAAGTTTCTTACACAGCGCTTAAGTAATCCGCGGTCTTAATCCATAGTGTCGATAATGCCAATAATCGCGCAGGATGCGATCATGGTCAAAGCAAAGATTTTGGGGAATGCGCCAGGGTTCAAAGATATCAACGCCTTTGGCGTCGTCCCCAGCGTTCGGCTCGCCAGTAGCGGCGGCTAAAAAGACAACACTGATAGTATGCTGGCGAGGATCTCGAGTGGGATCTGAGTAAACATGAAATTGTTCGATCAGGGTTACGCTGAGACCGGTTTCTTCCGCCGCTTCCCTAGCAGCCGCCGTTTCCACAGATTCGCCATAGTCCACAAAACCGCCGGGCAGCGCCCAGCCCAAAGGATCGTTCCGCCGTTCAATCAACACAATCGGGCGGTGGGGACGATCTATTAATTCAATAACTAAGTCAACCGTCGGAACAGGATTGCGGTAAGCCAAGGGTCAAATTCTTTGAATTAGAGTTGAATCAATCGCCTTTATCCTTAACACAAAACAACGCTAAACGGGTAGAAGAGGAAGTTAGATAACCAAAATCCCTCTGGGCATAATTGAACCAATTAAACAACTTCCCAACTTTTGCGTCAGCATTCCAACCTGGGACCAGGATTAAATCGGCAATAGTGAGATTTCATGAACCCATAAAAAAACTTCCCCTAGAAGGGGATTACGCGATAGACTGGCGTGCTAGAGTCTTTTGGACTATCTAATAAGTAAAGTTCCCTTCGACTGAGGAAGCCGATGCCTTTTCAAAGAGCTAGCGGAATTCTATTACATCCAACATCTTTTCCCGGTCGATTTGGCATAGGCGATATCGGTCCGGAAGCCCATCGTTTCGTAGATTTCTTAGCTGACACCGGACAACAAATTTGGCAAGTATTACCGCTAGGTCCGACGGGACATGGTAATTCTCCTTATATGTCGTACTCATCAATGGCGGGAAATCATCTGCTAATCAGCCTGGAACCATTGCAAGAGCGGGGACTGCTCAACCAAGAAGATTTGGACGGGCTGCCGGAATTTCCATCTGACCATGTAGATTATGAAAAAGTCATGCCGGTTAAGACTCAACTACTCCGGCAGGCGGCTGAAAATTTCAGGGAAATGGCGACCCCTGAAGAACAACAAGCATTTGCTGATTTTTGTGAAAAACGCGACTTTTGGCTGGATGAATACGCCTTCTTTATGGCTCTCAAGCAGGCCAATGGAGGTAAAAGCTGGGTCGAGTGGGCCCCCAAGATCGCCCATCGGGACCCCGAGGCAATGGAGCAATGGCGCGCAAAGTTAGCGTCCACCATCTTCTTTGAGAAATTCCTCCAGTTTGAATTTTTCCAGCAATGGTCTGAATTGAAGCAATACGCCAATGAACGGGGAATTCAGATTGTCGGCGATATGCCGATCTACGTCGCCCACGATAGCGTTGATGTATGGGGCTTTCCCACCAACTTTATGGTGGATGAGGAGACGCTTGAACCGTCTTTAATGGCAGGCGTTCCGCCTGACTATTTCAGTGAAACTGGGCAGTTATGGGGGAATCCCATCTATAACTGGGATGAACTGAAGAAAAGTGGATTCCGCTGGTGGCTACAGCGATTGAAGGCCCTGTTAGATTATGTGGATTTAATCCGGATCGATCACTTCCGGGGGTTTCAAGCCTATTGGTCGGTTGAAGCGGGAGAAACCACTGCAATGAATGGCGAGTGGGTAGAAGCGCCGGGGGAGGAGTTTTTCCAAACGGTTAAGGAAGAACTGGGCAGTTTACCGATTCTAGCGGAGGATTTGGGCGTCATTACGCCGGAAGTCGAGGAATTGAGGGACAAATTTGGCTTCCCCGGGATGAAAATTTTGCAATTTGCATTCGGTTCTGACCGCCATAACCCCTACTTGCCGTTTAATTTTCTGCCCAACTGTTTGGTCTATACGGGCACCCATGATAATGACACCACAGTGGGCTGGTTTGAGAAGACGTCGGACTATGAGCGCGATCGCGTGTTAACTTATCTCGGTTGTGTTAGTCCTGACGGCATCCACTGGGACATGATACGTCTCGCCCTTAGTTCAGTGGCGAATCAGGCGATCATCCCGCTGCAAGATGCACTGGGCCTGGGGAGCGACGCCCGCATGAATTGCCCTGGCAAACCGGACGGCAACTGGACCTGGCGCTATCAATCGGAGGATTTAGATCAGAACCTCTGCGATCGACTGCGAACTCTCACGATGCTATACAATCGCGCCCCCTCCCATTGGCAATAAATTGATGTCAAGTCTAGCTTGAGGGTTTGAGCATTAGGGAGTACTAGGCAGTAGGCAGTAGAAAGTAGACGGGGGAAATAGAAAAAGTAGGTAATTGAAACTTACGAAAACAGAATTTTCTATCTGTCCCCCTACCTACTGCCTACTCTCTACTGTCTGCCTGAATCCCTAAAAATTCATACTAATCTCGTTAGTCGGCAAGAAGGTAATCTCAGCAACATTTCCCGGCTCCCCCAGCTTTTCAGCTTTCTCGTCATTGTAGGCGACTAAAACGCCCCCGGCGTTCCCCGCCCGCATCGTTAATTTTTCATCCGCTGTCCAGACTCGAGTATCGCCCTGCTGGAGAATACCCTCAAATTCCGTCTGGCCATCAGCTATCACCCTCATCCAAGATTGCCCCGTGAGAATGACTTCAACTCGAATAGGTCTATTATCTTTTTGGCCGAAGGTAGAAGAGTCAGGAAATAGATAGTTATCAGAGATGGAAGCGGGCGGCGGGCCGACAGGCCCTACAGAATCACCATTTAACAAGGAATCATCAATAGCTGGAATACTGGCGAATTCTGGAGTCGTGCGCTGAAGTACAAAGGAAAGTCCGCCAACCGCAAACATCACCAGAAAAATGTAGAGGGCGTAGAGATGGAGGGGCCGCAATTGGGCCGCCGGGGAATCTTTCCAAGACGAGTGGGAACGTAAATTTAAGTGGGTAAAAAATTGAATAGCTAAGGTTTCCCCATCCAGACCCAAGATATTGGCATAGCGCTTAATTAAACCCCTGACATAAACGGGTTCAGGCAACTGCTCTAGGTTAGCGGACTCAATCGCCGCCATCAGACTCGGTCGGATCAAGGTCTTGCTTGATAGTTCTTCTAGCGACAATGATTGCTCTTCACGGGTTTGACGCAGAACACCGCCAATGGAGGCCAATTGCTCACGCTGGAGTTGTTCCAAGGTTTGGGCTTTTCTATTGATGCGTTTCTTGGCCTTGATCTTCATACGTCTGATAGGGGTCGCCGATAGCAGTAATCGTAAATTGTCAAACCAGGCAAACTAAACATATTAAGAAACTAGGAAGATTTAGAAAAATGGGAGACCGTTGTGAGTGAATGAAGCTCACCTGGGCTAAGAAAACGATACTGACCCATCGGCAGTTTCTGTAATTCCACTGGACCAATAGCAATGCGGTGAAGCTTTAGAACCAGATGTCCTAGCTGTTCAGCCACTCGACGAATCTGACGATTTCGTCCTTCCCAAAGTGTAATTTCTAATAAAGTCTGACTCCGTGATGGATTTTCTGCACGTGATGGGTATTCTACTATATCTACTTGGGCTGGCAGTGTCCGCTGTCCCGCCAAGACTACACCTTGTCGCCATTGCTGTAAGGTAGCTTCATTCGGACGTCCTTGAACCCATACTCGATAGGTTTTAGGCGTTTGATGGCGAGGATGGGTGAGGTGGAAGGTGAGCTGACCGTCATTCGTGAGCAACAAAGCACCGGTTGAATCAGCGTCAAGGCGTCCCACTGGATGAATTCCTTGAGCATGCCTAAGGCAAGACGGCAATAAATCTAGAACAGTAGACTTACCCCGGGGGTCTCTGCAAGTTGAGACAATTCCAAGGGGTTTGTTTAAGAGTAAATAGATTGCAGAAGGTCGATCAGACGGTCGAATGATGCGGCCATCGACTTGGATAACGTCAACAGCTGGATCAGCCTTTTGACCAAGTTGAGCGACGGCGCCGTTCAACCGAACCCGTCCATCGGAAATAAGCTTTTCAGCTTGGCGCCGAGAAGCAATTCCCCACTGAGACAGAATTTTCTGCAGCCGTTCCTCCATCACCTCTAACAGTGCTCTATCAAAGAACTACACAGAGCATCTATTAAGCCCACACTAATGCCCCCATTGAAGCAGGTTATTGCAGATTATTACAAGGGGGGACGACTTCCAAAAGCTAGGAGTTCGTCAAGGACTTTAGTAATTTTCCGGGCAAATAAATCTTCAGCCAACCCCCTCCCGTATCAGGATGATTATTCGCTATCACAGTACCTTGATGGGCTTCCACAATTTGTCTAACAATCGCTAACCCTAGCCCGGTTCCGCTACTTGCCCCTCCTGAAGAAGATGCGGAAGGCAATTTAGCGCCCCCTACGCCATCGCGGCTGGCGCGAGAACGAGCCGGATCCGCCCGATAGAAGCGTTCAAAAATATAGGGAAGGTCTTTTTCTAAAAAACCAGGCCCCGCATCCATAATTTCAATCAGAATATGAGGGGAAATCGATTTTTCTGATGAGTCATCACTTTTCTCTTCATTAACCCGAACCTCAATCACCTGGCGAGGGGGACTAAATTTAACCGCATTATCCATCAAATTAATCAGAGCTCGATGCATTAAAGATTCATCCAGTTCGATTAAAAGATGATCGGGGCCTTCATAGGTCAATTGTAAGTGCTTCACCCGGGCAAGGGGCTCCAAACTTTGCCAAACAACATTAATCAAATGAGGTAAGTCTACAACTTTCGTATTGAGTCCCTGAAGCTTTTGCCCCTCCAAACGGCTGATATTCAGAACATCTTCAACTAAATCGCCCAGACGAATGGCTTCGTTGAGTAGCCGATCCATCCACCCCTGTAGGGCAGGATCCACCCGAGATTTAAGGGTTTCAGCCACCAATCGAATGGAGGTTAGGGGAGTCTTAAGTTCATGGGCGACATCGGAAGTCCAGCGATCGCGTTGTTGAGTCAGAATAAAGACTTCCTGTCGATTCTCTAGAAAAACGCCCACCTCTCCCCGATTAAGGGGAAATCCATACCCTCGTAGGGGATATGAAGGCCGTTCTGAAATATCAGCGGGATCCGGCGAAACCGAGTGCAACACCCATTCCTGCTGGCAAAGTTTTTGAGTATGTCGAGTTTGGTCAATCAGTTGATCCAGCTCATAGGAGCGCACCAACTCTAATAGCAAACGAGGTCTCGTATCTTGAACCAGAACAGGTTGCTCGATATCCAGTAGTAAACTGGCTTGGGTGTTGCACCCAATCAACTGATTTTCATCATCCACATGGATATAGGCTAAGGGAGCGGACTGAAGAATCTGGCGGTATTGTCCTAACTGTTCTTTCAGCTCTTTAATCTGGCGCTCTTGGCCAGCAATCGCACTCGAGAGTTGAGACGTAAAGGAAAGTCCTTCGGCCCAAGAGTCAGCCCGTAACTTTCTTAGCAACATCTTCATTCTGGCCTCGGCCATCCTTTGCCGCCAGACCAGCAATACCAGACCGACAAATAACCCTAGCAAAAACCATAGTAATTGCACTAATCTCTACTCTCACCCCATGGCTCGTTTCAAGAATAGCGCATAGAAAAAGCGCCTTGATTAAGGCGCTAGTATCAAGTGAAAGCTTTAAGGTGCTATAAAAATAAATCGTTAAGCGAAAACAACCTAGAAAAGCTATCTAATCTCGACTCCCCGGTACTTAAGCCCGTGAGCCTGATGCTTCGTTGGCAAGTGCTTGGGAGTGCGACGCTTGAAGTCAGCGCCGCGGTAGCGACCAATCACTTCACCTTCAGACAGTTCAACAGAATTTTGGATGGGTTCGTACTTAACGCCGCGGTAGATTAAACTCATGACCTTCGCTCTCCTTCTAATAATGAATGTTGTGAGTTTTCAGAGATACAAGGAGGCGCGTTCCTTCAGGACAAGTCCCTAATTCCGTCTTCCAGCAAAATAGCTGACTCTTGAATCAGTTTGCTAGGAGATGAACGATTTAATTTCTGTATCTAGATATACAGTTTCCCTCCGACCCTGTCAAGCATCCTCCATAAAATTCCTGAAATCCTGTAGTCGCTTGAGTAAATCCTTCAGTAACTCTACGCAAGTATGGTCAATGCTAGGCCATACGCCCCGGTTAGCCCGGTTAGTTTGGCAAGCGGCGCCGGGATGGCTGGCGCTCAGTCTAACGCTAACCCTGATTGAATCCTTAATACCGGTGGGGCAACTCTATGTCAGCAAGCTAATTGTGGATCAGGTGGTCATCCGCATCAGCATGATGTCTGGCGGTATCCCTGCTGATACCCCCGCTGTGGGCTTTCCCCCTGCGCTAGCAGGTTTGGTGGGGGTGGGATTCGCCCTAATGTTGCTACAAGAAGTATTCCGACAAAGCAGCGCTTTCGTGTCTCAAGTGTTGGGCGATCGCTTCTCCTTACACGCCAATGGAATTTTGCTAGAGCAGGCGATGCGGCTTGATCTGACCCATTTTGAGTCCTCAGAATTTTACGATGCGCTGAACCGAGCCCAACAAAGCGGCAGTCAATATCCCCTTAGGGTGCTCAATAATCTGACCCGGCTTGGGGGGCAAGTGGTGAGATTTTTGGGCCTGTTAGCGTTGTTATTGCGATTTAACCCCTTAGTCATGGGGTTGTTACTCCTCTCATCACTGCCCACCTTCTGGCTCGGGGTGCGCTACTCCAACCGCCGCTTCTGGATGAGACGGTTCCAGACGCCTGAAAAACGCTTATCCGACTATTTCGGCAAAATCTTGACGGAACAAGACTATGTCAAAGAAGTCCGCCTCTTTAACTTAGGCCAGTATTTAGTGGGCCAGTACCGCCGGATTCGCCGCCGTTTCAACCAGGAATCCAGGCGTCTCGCAGCCCAACAAGCCCAGGCTCAGTTCGGCATTGGGGTAATCTCCGCCTTCGGATTCTATGGCGCCTATGGCGTCGTACTCTGGCAAACGCTTCAGGAGGACATCACAATCGGGGATTTAACCCTCTACGTAGGGGCCTTCCAACAGGCCCAAAACTCCATTCAGACAATTCTCATCAGCATTGCTACGGTCTATGAATTCAACCTCTATGTCTCCCAATTCTTCGAATTTTTGAGCTTGACCCCAAAAGTCGCAAGTCCCGCCAACCCACTCCCCTTCCCCACTCCCCTGAAGGAAGGATTGGTGATAGACCAGGTCAGCTTCACTTATCCCGGCGCTAAAATCCCCACCTTACAGGACATTTCCTTAACGGTTAAGCCCAACGAATGCGTCGCCTTGGTGGGAGTGAATGGCTCCGGCAAGACGACTTTATTAAAGCTACTGACGCGCTTCTACAATATCGATACTGGCCGTATCTTATTTGATGGCATTCCGTTAACATCGTTTGATTTGAAGGATCTAAGGCTAAATATCGGCGTTCTATTCCAGGATTTTGTCCGCTACGCCTTGAATGTGGAGGATAATATCGGCTTTGGCAACCTGCCCCAGCGGGAAGACTTCTCATTGATTGAACGCGCCGCCTCAGACGCCGGAGCGACGGAGATCATCGAAGGGCTAGCGGAAGGCTACCAAACCGTCTTGGGCAAGATCTTTAAGGAAGGGGCAGAACTCTCCGGCGGCCAATGGCAAAAGATTGGCCTAGCCCGCGCGTTTATCAGTCAAGCCCAAATTCTGATCCTGGATGAACCCACCGCGGCGGTGGATGCGATCGCAGAACACGACCTATTCCAACGCTTTCGCCAACTCACCCAAGGCAAAATGACTTTTCTAGTCAGCCACCGCTTTTCCACCGTTCGTATGGCGGACCGAATTGTTGTGCTAGACCAAGGCCGGATTGTAGAAGTCGGCAGTCATATGGAGCTAATGGCCCAAGAGGGGCGATATGCGCGAATGTTTCGGCTGCAAGCGGAGAGTTATCGAATGGAAGGGGGATAGCCTCAAACCGATCACTCAACCAGGATACGCTCTTCAGCGCCCTCTACATGAACCCGAAAAACAACTGCCCGCGCCCCTTCTGCCCCCCCGCGCGGCGCATGTTCGGCTCGAGGTGGAATAACGTAAGCATCACCGGCTTTGAGTATCCGGTCAGGTTTGCCTTCCTCAACATGCACAGCGGCCCCTTCTAGAACATAGAGAAACTCTTCCCCTGGGTGATAGTGGCGCGGCACAGTTGCATTTGGCGGAATCACAACATCGGAGATGATCACTTCAAGTCCGTCAGCGATAGTAATGGGCGCACGCAACATCTGATTTGATCCGGGAGGGGGAGAGAATTCGGAATCCACAACTTGAGTCTCCGAACGCTTTGGTTGATTCGGCGCTGCGCAAGATACCGCCAGTAGCGTAATGAGAGCAATGGCGTATGATTTCATAGCGTTCTCTCTTTCGTGTTGTTGAATCACACTTCACTGTGAACTGAAGCGATTCCTGACACGTAAACAAATCCCACCCAATGAGCTGAACGCAAAATCTTGCAATTTTCCTTATCTAGAGACACACAGTCAGCGAATAAGTTGTACAGTCAGCGAATAAGTTGTGGAAACTATTCAACAATGAGTTTGAACATGCCCAGAATAAGTACTTGTGCAATGAAGTTTACAGACTGGATACAGGCTTTTAGAGGATTTCGGCGGCTTTTCTCTGTCATTAACTTTGCCCGCCTACTTAACTAAACGGGAGAGTTCAAATGCCCCACATTCAAAACTTCCATGCTCACGTTTACTTTGATCAGGCAACGCAGAGTCAAGCGACGCAACTTTGCCAGGAGGCGGGGCGGCAGTTCGACTTAACCGTTGGCCGAATCCACGCCAAACCCGTGGGTCCCCACCCTCATTGGAGCTGCCAGTTAGCCTTTGCTCCCTCTATGTTTGGCGAAGTGATTCCCTGGTTAGCCCTCAACCGTCAAGGATTGGTCATTTTTATCCATCCTCAAACTGGGGACGATTTGAAGGACCACACCGACCACGCAATCTGGATGGGTGAAGTCGTCCCCCTAAACCTTGAAGCGCTTCAATAATTTCAACCATAAGGGAGCTGCAGTTAAATTACATCCCATCCACCCATCCACCCATCCACGGCCTTTTTCTGGGACTTTATTTTGACGCAATTCCCTAAAGAGGAGACTCACTCCACTCCACTTTTCGCCTACTAATCTTCAGCCTCCACATAACTTCTACCATGATTTTTGGGATGCCATTCTCCCTGCTCTCACAGTTCCTCCCCCTCTGCCTAAGCGTTTTAGGATTCTTTATAAGCCTATGGATTGTCATTCCAGCGCCGACTCGAATTCTGCTGCGATTAGGGGTCGGGGCGCCCGAAATCAGCCCATGGTTGGTGGGGATTAATGCAATCGCACTCCTCCTTCTTGTCCCTAACCTATCTGCAGGTTGGCTATATAGTAGCGCCGTGGTTTGCAGCCTGCTTAGCCTACTATTCAGCCTGCTGCCGCTGATTCAGTTTCCCGCCGCCAATGCTCAATTCGCCGCCAAAATGCAAACTGTTCTCGGCGCTGGCTATCTAACCCAGATTCCTCAGACAGTGCAAAGTCAACTGCGTCCTCATCCCTTGAACTTAGTCGATGTGTTTAGGGGAATTCCGATTAGAGAGGTCCAAATCAAACGAGGGATTGTGTTCGCTAATCCGGATGGGGAGTCGCTCAAACTCAATAGTTACCGACCGATCAACCCAGGAAAGTATCCCGCGATCGTCGTTATCTATGGAGGCGGCTGGCGATCTGGCTCCCCAGACGACCACGAATCCTTTAGCCGCTATCTAGCCGCCCAGGGATACTCAGTTGTGGCGCTTGACTATCGCCATGCCCCCCAGTATCGTTTCCCTACCCAGCTCGAAGATGTCAAAGCAGCCCTGTCTTACATCCAAACCCATACAGACGATTTTGATATCGATCCTGAGCGAGTGGCTCTGATCGGGCGATCGGCAGGGGCGCAACTAGCAGAGATCGCAGCCTATCAATCCAACCCCTTTCCAGTCCGGGCAGTGGTGAACTATTACGGCCCCAGTAACCTAGTAGAAGGGTACCACAACCCGCCTGTCCCCAACCCGATCGGAACCCTCGCCATCCTCCGCGACTTTCTAGGGGGACCCCCCAACGAACAGGCGGCGCTCTATCGAGAAGCGTCCCCAATCCACTACGTAAAACCAAATCTTCCCCCGACTTTACTGGTTTATGGCAGACGAGACCACGTCATCAGGCCCAGTTTCGGACGCCAGTTTCACCAGAAACTAACCGCAATGGGTAATCAAGCAATTTTCCTCGATATCCCCTGGGCCGAACATGCCTTCGACGTTATTTTCCATGGAGTCAGCAATCAGCTTGCTCTTTACTATACGGAGCGTTTTTTGGCGTGGGCGCTGTGGGGGGGAGGAGAGTAGAAGGGTGGATGGGTGGATGGGTAGTGCTTTATAGATGCCAAATGATGAGTCGGCAAGGAGTCAGTAACAAGTAACAAGTAACCAATGACCAATGACCAATGACCAAAATCCAAAATCTAAAATTCGAACGCAATGATTAAATCGCTGGAAGGAAAGGTGGCGCTGGTCACGGGGGCGACGCGGGGAGTGGGGAAGGGAACGGCTATCGGGTTGGGGGAGGCGGGAGCGACGGTGTACGTCACGGGTCGCACGCTAGCTTCGAGTGACGGCGTTTCGGGTAGTCTGCAGGAAACTCAAACAGCGGTTGAGGCGGCAGGGGGAATCTGTGTTCCAGTTCAGGTGGACCATGGGGATGATGAGCAGGTGCGATCGCTGTTTGAGCGGATTGCGGCGGAGCAGAACGGACAGCTCGATCTATTGGTGAATAATGCCTATACAGGGGTTCAGGCATTGACGAATGCGGCAGGGAAGCCATTCTGGAAAGCTGCCCCTGAGTTTTGGGACGCCTGCAACAACGTAGGTCTGCGCAGCCACTATGTCGCTAGCGTGTATGCAGCGAGGTTGATGTCCCAACGACGCCAGGGATTGATTTGCACCATCTCTTCCTGGGGCAGTTTGGCCTATATTTTTGGCGTGCCCTATGGGGTAGGGAAGGCGGCCTGCGATCGCTTAGCCGCCGATATGTCGGTGGAGCTGAAACCCTACAATGTCGCTTCAGTGTCTGTCTGGCCTGGAATTGTGGGAACGGAGGCCTTTAAGCAGCTTGCCGCTGAACTGCAGCAGAGTGAGGATACGACCGCTTCCACTTCCTTTTGGCAGGGTTATAACTGGGAAACGCCGTTGCTAACGGGGCGCGCGATCGCGGCCTTGGCGTCAGATCCCGCCGTACTTCACCGCACTGGGCGGGTGCAAATTGTAGCTGAACTGGCGGAGCGGTATAGACTGGCGGATCAAGATGGGAATCGTCCGGTGTCGTTGCGATCTATGCGATTCTTCCTTCCTATGGCGTTACCGAGACTGCAGCGGTTCCCCTGGCTAACGCCTAACCTCAAAGCGCCCTGGTGGATGATACGCTTGTGGGGGCTCAGCTCACCCAAAATTTGATCATCATTACGACACAGAAGGATGACCCAGCTAAGCAATGCAGTGGTTCTGATCACCGGAGCGGCCGGCGGGTTTGGACATGAATTAACCCGTCAGTTATTGGCGGCAGGCAGCCAATTAATTCTCACCGATCTGGATCAAGCTGTGCTCGAAGCTCGGCTGGAAACCATTCAGCGACAGGTGAAGACCGGCAAGGTGCTAGCTTGCTTCGCCGCCGATCTGTCTTCTGCTGAAGGATGCGACGCTTTGTACAATCGCGTTAAGGGATTAGCAAATCCAGTCGACATACTGATTAATAACGCTGGCGTTGGCTTATTTGGTCGTATGGACGAAATCCCCAGTGATAAGTGGGAGCAGTTGATGCAGGTCAACTTAATGGCGCCGATACGGTTAAGCTCTCTGTTCGCAGCCGAAATGATCGGGCGTCGCCAGGGCCACATCGTAAACATTTCGTCCTTGGCTGGGTGGGTAACAACAGCTGGGCTCACTCACTACGCCGCCAGCAAATTTGGATTGCGGGGCTTTAGTGAAGGTCTATTCAATGACGTCAAGGAATACAATGTAAAGGTAACCGTTGTCTATCCATTCTTCAGCCGCACGCCGATCCTGCAGTCAGAACGTTACGGCTCATTATCCGAAGATTTTCAAGGCGTTCCAGAAAATTGGATAACGGATCCAGCCGCAATTATGAGTGCAACAATTCAGGGGATTCAGCGGAATCAACTGCATGTCTTTCCCGATTTGCCAGCAAGATCTATTCATCTGCTCAAACGCTATTTCCCCTGGGTCTCAGACAGAATTATGAGCGCTCAGTCCAAAAGGGTGAGAAGGGGGGAAAAGTGAGTTGTATCGAAGGCGCAAAATCATCAATTAACGCCACTGACATCGATACTATTGATAAGCATTTAATTATTGGGGCTGGCTTTGTTGGCTTGGGGATGGCTCAGGCGCTCCAGGCGGCGGATATTTCCTACGATCAGGTCGATGCAAGTGATGATATCGGCGGCAACTGGTATCACGGCGTTTATGAAACCGCCCATATCATTTCGTCCCGTAAGGTGACTCAGTTCACTCATTTCCCAATGCCAGACACCTATCCCGACTTTCCCAGCGCTCAAAATATGCGGGATTATCTCAACGCCTTCGCCGATCATTTCAATTTGCGGCGGCGGATAGAATTGAAACGAACAGTCACTTACCTTCGACCCATTGCTGACAACCATTGGGAAGTAACCTTCGCCGACGGCGAACAACGCATTTATAAGGGCGTTCTGCTGTGCAATGGCCATCACTGGTGCAAACGATTTCCCACATTTGAGGGGACCTTTAATGGCGAAATCATTCACGCCAAGGATTACAAACGGCCCGACCAATTACGCGGCAAACGCGTCCTGGTTATCGGCGGCGGCAATTCTGCCTGTGATATCGCGGCAGAAGCGGCGCGAGTGGGAGCCAAATGCATTCTGAGTTTGCGCGAATCAGTCTGGTTTATCCCTAAATCATTTGCTGGCGTTCCTGTTTCAGACCTGGTCCAATGGTGGATGCCAGAATGGTTTCAACGGTTAATGGCGTACACAATCATTCGCCTAACGTTCGGCTCACACGCCCAATATGGTCTACCCAAACCCGATCATCAGATTTTCAAAAAGCACCCTACCCTAAACAATGAGGTTCCGTACTACATCAAGCATGGCCGGATTGTAATTAAGCCTGCTATTCGCCAACTCAATGGGGGAACCATTGAATTCGTTGATGGCAGTGTTGAGGCGTGTGACCTAATCGTGTGTGCAACCGGGTATTACGTTGCTTATCCCTTTCTACCGCCAGAGCTACAGCGGGTGAAAGGTCCTGTCGTTAAGTGTTACAGCGGCGCATTTCTCGACGACTACAAGGGGCTATATTACATTGGTTCGGGACAAGCTCGGGGAGGTGTCGGATCGCTAATTTCTGCCTATGGCCAATTCTTCACCCGTTGCCTTAAGTTACAGGATGAGATCAACCCGCCTATCGGTTTAGTCTTTCAAACGATGGGGCAATCCCTACCGAAAACCCATCTCTCGGATCCTCAAAACATTTTTAGGCAACTCACTCTCGCTAATATCTTCTTTAACCGGATCGTAAAAAAAGCCCGACAGGTTGACGCCCAATATCCGAACTTCAGCAATCCCCCCCTGCCTCAACAGCAGCAGAAGCTAGAAGTCTTATGAATGAGGGATAGCCACTTAAGCTTGAACATCCTACTAATGGTCAAATGCCTCTAAAATATCAGCAACTTCACTATTTACTCCGCCTGACAAATTTATAAGTTTTCCCCTCTTATTTGGCGTCTGGCTCTACAATAAGGCGTTTTTACTCTCATCTACTGCATATTTTCCTTTTTGGCTCCATGACCTCTTCTTCATCGGCGGATTCCCAAGCCAATCTACCTGAAAATTCGAAAATCGGCCGCAAATTCCGAGCTCTCCCTTGGGTCTGGCATTTTCTGTGTCTGATTTTGCTGGCGGGATCGAGCTGTGTGGGGTTTTGGGCCATTGCCTGGTTAACCCGCATTCCCCCTTTCCCCAACTGTGAGGAAATTTCGTCCTTTAGCGCTGATAGCGATCTTCTCTACTGCGCCAAAACACTAGCAGAGTCCAAGGCCCCTGATCACCTGACAGCCGCCATTCAACTGACAGTCGATTGGCCAGAAACCCATCCCCTCTATGCGGAAACCCAACCTTTGCTGTCAAGTTGGTCCAAAGCGCTACTGGATGTCGCCCGACAACAGGTTCATAGGGGGCGATTGTCAATGGCGGTGCAATTGGCCGAACGGATTCCTGACAATACCCCGATTTATGCTAACGCCCAAGCGTCGATTAAAGGCTGGCAAGCAGAATGGGAACGGGGGCAGGCCATCCAAACTGAAGTCCAGCAGTTGATTGAGGACCGTAATTGGCGACAAGCCCGGGAAACCTTACAGGGGCTCAAACAGCTGTACACCGACTACTGGCTTCAGCATCAATTTCGTCGGCTGCAACAACATATTCGCACAGAGCAGCAGGCCTGGAACCAGTTGGAGCAAGCTCGAGAGTTGGCCTCCTCCAAGCAGCCAGAGGGTTTAGGGGCGGCGATCGCGCTGGCCCGACAAATCGATCTTCAAAGCCGCGCTTGGGGTGAAGCCATGGGGCTGATTGATGGTTGGAGCCACGCCTTGTTATTCCATAGTTTTAGGCGTTGGGAATTAGGGGATTTAGACGGGGCCATTTCCGCCGTGCAACAGGTGCCAGCCGATCCAACACTGGCCCCGGAAGCGCAAGATCTGATTCAATTTAGCCATGCCCAACGGCTGGCCTCAAGTGTGACTGATTGGCGGCCCTCCCTGGAACAAATTTTTTACCTGTTAGAAGCCATTACCGCCACCCAGCAAATTCCCGACAGAAGTCCATTTTATCAATCGGCTCAAAATAACCAGCAAAACTGGCGGGAGCAGCTGAAAGATTTGATCCAACTTCAGATGGCGACTGTCGTTGCGGGACTGGGGCGGAAATCTACCTATCAAGCGGCGATTCAGCAAGCTCTGATGATTACCCCAGACCGGCCTCAACGAACCCAAGCCCAGACATTGGTCGCCCACTGGCGGAAAGAAATTGAGCGGCTGGAGGATCAGCCCCACCTGCTTCGAGCGGATCAGTTGGCGGCAGGCAAGACGATCCCCAACCTACAGGCGGCGATCGCGGAAGCCAGTAAGGTGAAACTGGGCCGAGCCCTGCGCATCGAGGGACAGACTCGAATTTGGAACTGGCGGAACGATATTCAAGTCATTGAGGATCAACCCTTCCTAGACGAAGCAAATCGCCTAGCCCGTCAAGGCAAATTTCAAGAAGCAATTACAGCCGCCAATAGAGTTCAGTCAGACCGCTTTCTTTACACCACAGCTCAGGCGTCGATTAACAATTGGACCACTCGCATGCAAATCGCCGAAGATAGTCCGATTTTGCGCGAGGCTGAAAAACTAGCGGCGGAAGGAAGTCTGACTGCCGCCATTGATGTCGCGTCTCAGATTGCCCCCGGTCGCGCTTTATATCCTGATGCAAGAAATTCGATCTCAATTTGGAAAGCTGAGCGAGAATATATCTGGTCGATTTGGGAAGCGGAAGCGACCGCAGCTGCAGCGGTGACTTCTCTCGCCGAATCAGATTAATTGAGATCAGATGAATCAGCGCCCCCTCCAACTGATGCTTGTCGACGACGACCCTGTTTTCCGATTGGGTTTACGCATTTGGTTGGAGCCATTCGCCGATCTGCAGGTGGCGGCAGAAGCGGAAACAGGGAGCGATGCATTGCAAATACTTCAACGTCGATTGGAAGAGCCCAGTAATGATGATGTCGGTAAAACGTCTGGAGACTCCGTTGAAACCGAAGACGCCTCGACCACCGGGTTAGATTTAGTGATTCTGGATTTGGGGCTGGGAGAAGGCGACTCTACCCAAATTCCGGGCCTTAGGCTTTGTCAACAAATTAGAACACAATTTCCCCACCTGCCCATATTGGTGCTCAGCGCCCATAGCGAACCCGTCTTGCAAGTCGCCGCCCAGCAAGCAGGCGCAACTGGCTATGGCTTACGAGGCATGCCGGTACGCACTCTGGCGCACCTGATTCGGCAAGTCGCCCTAGGGCGAGGGAGACAACCCATTTCCGGGGCGGACTCTGCTGAAACCGCCAAGGCTACTGTCCAGCCCGATTTTTTTAGCGCGCTTCGGATTAATCTCCGCTTATCAGGGGTGCAGCAGATTGAAGACACCCTGGCTGAAGTCTTAGCAGAACTGCAATCCTCTGATATTTCTCCTCTGTATCGAATGGTCCTGGAGGGGCGACATCGAGAACTCAAAGCGGCTCGGGGGCTGTTAAATCGTCTGCTGGCCACGCCCCAATTTCTGGATGGGGCGGTCGCCAATGGCAAAATCGGCAAACCCATCGCTGGCGCTGGAAAAACTGATGCAGGGACCGCTCGTCGATCCGAACTTATTCTTCAACGGTCTGATCCCCTGAGGAAGACTGGAGCGCCCGCCCGGAGTCTGGCAAAATCCTCAAGCGCTCTTCCAACATCGTTCGGGGCGCTTCAGACCCACTTATTTGAAAGCATCTTTGCCAAACTCCAAACCAGTCTTGACAGTAACCCCTTAACCCCTTTAGAAATCGATATTTTACGACCTGAGAAGAAACGGGAGCTACTATATCTCACCCTACGGAAACTGGAGGATGTTTTGGATGACCTCCGCAATGCCCGAATTCAACCCGGACAACTCCCAGAGAAATGCCCTGAATTATTGCGAGACCTCTGGCAGGCGATCACCATCGACTTTTTCGGCAAGTACTATACCCTGCAAGTAGATGACTTGGAACAGGCATTGGTGAAGCAGTTGCTGGAGGATGCAGAAATTGTTCAACTCGAAATCCTCAATACCATTCCTTTAGCGCCCGATTTATTCGCCTATCTGCTTTTCGAAGAATCCTTGATGGTGGACGGGACCCCCTATTTGGCCAGAACTCCAGAGGCGATCGCTCAAGCCCAAAAGTTATTGGAGAATCTGTTGATCCAAGTGGCCAATGGGGTGATTCAACCTCTCCTGAATCAATTCGCCGATGTTGAATCGATTAAAAAGAACTTTTACCATCGTCGCCTCATGTCCACTCGCGAAATCGAGCGGTTTCGCAACGACCTCTCCTGGCGCTATCGATGGAATAGCTTTGTAACTGAACCTACCGCTATTTTTGAAAGCCAATACCGACTCTTTGTATTCACTGAACAGGGTATCCAGGCAGTTCCCATTTACGCGCCTCGGCGACAGGAAATGGAACAACTCGGCGGCATCCAGTACGCAGTAACCTTAGCCCTGGAAACCCGCGATGCGATCGCCCCTCGACTCCGAGTCGCCATTTCCTTAATTGGCAGCGGCCTGGTATATATCCTCACCGAATTTGTGGGGCGCGGCATTGGTCTTATCGGCCGCGGCATCTTGCAAGGAATCGGCAGCGCCTGGCAAGATCGACGGTTTAAACGAGAGGGGCGAGATTAACCAGAAATGCTTGTTATCCTGGAAGCAGATTCTAGACTCGCGAACAGTATCCCTTCCCCCTATGACCCAATCTGCTAATCGTATTGTTATTCTGGGCGGCGGCTTTGGCGGTCTTTACACAGCGTTAGCCCTCAGTCGTCTGCCTTGGAGCAAACCTGAGCAGCCTCAGATTACATTAGTCGATCAGCGCGATCGCTTTTTGTTCTCCCCTCTGCTATATGAATTACTGACGGGAGAACTTCAAACCTGGGAAATCGCCCCTCCATTTGAAGAACTGTTGGCCAATACAGGGGTCCGCTTTCATCAAGGAGGCGTCGCTAGCATTGCTATCGACAATCGTCAGGTAACCCTGCAGGATGGGACATTATTGCCCTACGACCGCTTAGTGCTGGCCTTGGGCGGTGAGACCCCTTTGGGCGATATCCCTGGGGTTGCCGAACACGCGATTCCATTCCGCACCATTGAAGACGCCTATCGCTTAGAAGAACGCCTACGAGAACTGGAAACGTCTGATGCCGACAAGATCCGGGTGGCAGTGGTCGGCGGTGGGTATAGCGGCGTCGAATTGGCGTGTAAACTAGCGGATCGCCTAGGGGATCGGGGACGACTCCGTCTAGTCGAACGCGGCGCTGAAATCCTCAAAACCTCCCCAGCCTTTAACCAAGAAGCGGCTCAAAAAGCACTCTCAGATCGAGGCGTATGGCTAGACCTAGAAACCACTGTCGAAAGCCTGACAACCGATAGTCTTTCCCTCAAATACCGCGATCGTGTCGACGCCATTCCAGTAGACATCGTACTCTGGACGGTCGGCACCCAAGTTGCAGGCATCATCCATTCCCTCAATTTGAAACAGAATCAACAGCAAAAAATTGTTGTGGAACCCAACCTGCAAGTTGTGGATCATCCCGAAATTTTTGCCCTAGGCGACCTCGCCGATTGCCATGACGCCGACGGACAAACGCTTCCCGCCACCGCTCAAGTCGCCCTACAGCAAGCCGATTACTGCGGCTGGAATATCTGGGCCTCCTTGACCGATCGCCCCTTGCTGCCCTTCCGCTATCAACACCTGGGAGAAATGATGACCCTAGGCTCCGACAACGCCACCCTAACCGGCCTCGGCATCCAACTCGACGGTATAGCCGCCCACGTCGCCCGCCGCCTAGCCTATCTCTACCGCCTCCCTACCCTCGACCATCAAATTAAGGTGGGAATGAACTGGATCGGCCAACCCCTAAGGGACTTTCTCTCGGTTTAGTCTGGCGATCTGAATAGAGACCAGGGGGATTTTGGTCATTGGTTATTGGTCAGAAGATTTTTGATTTTGGATTTGATTTTGGATTTTAGAGGGAGACAGTAGGGAGTAGGCGGTAGGCAGGGTTAGATTTTGGTCACTTGTCTTTGATCACTCGTTACTTGTTACTACATACTTCTCCCTTCCCCTTTTTCCCTCCATCTTCCCCATCTCCCCCATCCCCCTTCTTCCCTTGCTTCCCCTGCTCCCCCTGCTCCTACTCCCCCAAAAAACCACCATGCCTCACCCCAAAGTCATCTTCCTCGACGCCGTCGGCACCCTCTTCGGGGTAAAGGGCAGCGTCGGTCAGATTTACAGTGAAATAGCGAAATCGTTTGGAGTGGACGCAAACCCTGAGAAATTGAATCAAGCCTTTTTCAAGAATTTTAAGGCGGCTCCGCCGATGGCGTTTCCAGGGATTGATCCGACCTCTGTTCCAGCCCAGGAATATGCTTGGTGGAAAGCGATCGCGATTTCCACCTTCAAAATGGCCAAAGTATATGATCAGTTTTCAGACTTTGACAATTTTTTTGGGGACCTCTATTTCCACTTCGCCACAGCTAAGCCCTGGTTTATCTATCCTGATGTGCAGGGATGTCTAGAATACTGGCGTTCCCAGCGGATTGAATTGGGTGTTCTTTCGAACTTTGACTCTCGCATCTACCCAGTTTTGGAATTGCTCAATCTAGCAAACTTTTTCAAGTCGGTAACCATATCGACTGAAGTCGGCGCCGCCAAGCCCAATCCGCAAGTATTCGCCATCGCCCTTCAGAAACACAACTGCCTCGCATCAGAGGCCTGGCACGTAGGAGATAGTTACGAGCAAGATTATGAAGGCGCAAAAACAGCGGGACTCAAAGGAATCTGGTTAAACCGTAAATAAAAATAGGTTACCCTTACCAACAATTTGTTACTAAATCGCAGATCTCCGTTCGAATCGCCACAGTCTTCGGGCAGAATGAATTCTGTTTTTAGGCTGGAGATTTGGCTATGGACTTTTTTCTAATTGCGGCCACAGCGCTCCTGATCATTACCGTCTCTCTCTTCATCTACAACCGGGTGGTTTTAGGCTAGCCTTCCTTATCCAGGCGCCTCCCCCGCATGATAAGAACTGCGGACTAGCGGGCCTGATCGAACATGGGAAAATCCCATTTCTCTGGCGATCGCCCCTAATCGATCAAAGTCCTCCGGCGGCCAGTACCGCTCTACGGGGAGATGGGCAAGGGAGGGGCGCAGGTATTGACCGAGGGTGACGCGATCGCACCCCACCGCTCTTAAATCCCCCAAAGTTTCCACAATTTCTGCTTCCGTTTCCCCTAGCCCCAACATCAAGCCAGACTTGGTTGGAACGGCAGAGTCCAACTCTTTAACAGACCTCAATACCGTTAGAGACCGGTCATACTTTGCCCCCCTCCGCACCGGCCCCTGCAAACGCCGCACAGTTTCTATATTGTGGTTGTAACACGCGGGCTTTGCTTGCACCACAGCCTGTATCCTTCGCCGTTGGCTCTCGGTCGAATTTTCTCCCCCCCAAAAATCCGGCGTTAGAACCTCGATCTGAGTCTCTGGATTCAGTGCCCGAATAGCGCCCATCGTTTTGACAAACCCATTGGCGCCCTTATCAGGCAAATCATCTCGCGCCACCGAAGTTAGCACCACGTATCGCAAACCCAGAAGTCGCACAGACTCCGCCACCTTTCGAGGTTCCTCTGGATCTAACGGGACAGGCGCATGCCCCTTATCCACTTGGCAAAACGCACATGCCCGAGTGCACACAGGCCCCATGAGAAGAAATGTCGCGGTCTTCTGGGCGTAACATTCTCCCCGAT
>JASJDH010000572.1 GCA_030065175.1 Leptolyngbyaceae cyanobacterium MO_188.B28
GCGACAATACCTTGGCTGTACGACCGTAGATGACCGAGAATGGTCAGGATACTTCAGGTATTTTAAGTAAGCCTTAGTGCTTGAATCTCTTGCATACATAGTATTTCAGTCATCCTTTACAAAAAATGACTACCTGGGATTGCTACGGGGCGAAGGCTTGAGATTAATGTTCCTAACCGCTGTGAGTTTGGGCGTGGCAGCCGTGCCTGAGGGATTACCAACAGTCGTGACCATTGCCCTAGCCCTGGGCGCAAAACGGATGCTAAAACGGCGAGTATTGATCCGCAAATTACCGGCTGTTGAAACCTTGGGCTCAGTCACCGTGATTTGCTCAGACAAAACCGGAACGCTGACTGAGAATCGTATGACCGTCAGTTTTCTCGGAGTGGCAGGCTATCACATCGATTTGACGGCCCACCTGCGGGGTTCAAAACCCGTGCCGAGCCCTGGAGAAACGCAATCTTCATTGCTGGAGGAGCACCCTGCCCTGGTGCTACTGCTAACAGGTGCGGCTTTGTGCAACGACGCTTTGTTGGAACTTGACCTAGATAACCCACAACAATTTCATGCCATTGGCGATCCAACTGAGGGCGCCCTGGTCATTGCCGCTGCCTGTTTGGGACTTTGGAAAACCGACCTGGAGCATGACTTTCCTCGAATTGCAGAGGCGCCCTTCGATTCAGAGCGCAAACGAATGACCACGGTTCATGCCTTTCCAGATGAAACAGTACCCATGCAAACGAGCCTTGAGGGTGCTTGGAATGGGTGGTCAGAGGCTGGGAAAGCATCCTACGTTGCTTTCACGAAGGGGGCTGTCGATAGTTTGCTGAATATTTCCAGCAAAATCTGGATAAATGGACACACCGAACCCCTGACGGATACCTGGCGCGAACGAATTTATGCTGCCAACAACCAACTAGCTCAAGAGGGGATGCGCATCCTGCATGTTGCCTTTAGACCTTTAGAAGATCTGCCACAAGATCACTTAGAGAATACTTTGGAACAAGATTTAGTCTTTGTCGGTGGGATTGGCATGCTGGATCCGGCTAGACCTGAGGTCAAAGGGGCTGTACTGACTTGTAAAACAGCTGGCATTCGTCCTGTGATGATCACAGGCGATCATCGCCTGACCGCCCAACATATTGCTCATGAACTTGGGATTGAGGCCAATGGGCGTACGCTAACAGGTCAAGACGTAGATCGACTCCACCCTGGAGAACTGGCAAAATTGGTTGAATCTGTGTCTGTCTACGCGAGGGTTTCACCCCAGCACAAGTTGAAAATTGTACATGCATTGCAAAATCGAGGTCACATCGTCGCCATGACAGGCGATGGCGTCAACGATGCGCCAGCTCTTAAACAAGCCGACATTGGCGTTGCCATGGGCATTACCGGCACGGATGTAGCAAAAGAGGCAGCAGATATGGTACTGCTGGATGACAACTTCGCCACCATCGTTACCGCGACTAAAGAAGGGCGAGTGATTTATGACAATATCCGCAAGTTTATTAAGTACGTCCTAACGGGCAACAGTGGAGAACTGTGGGCGATCGTGTTAGCCCTATTTTGGGGCATGCCGCTGCTGCTGCTACCGCTGCAAATCCTCTGGATCAACCTCACCGCCGATGGCCTACTAGCTTTGGCCTTAAGCGTAGAACCAGCTGAGCACAACGTCATGCATCGCCCGCCCTACAAACCCAATGAGAGTATCTTGAGCCGTGGGGTAAGCCGAGACATTATTTGGATTGGGTTATTACTCGGCTTAGTCTTACTTGTGGTCGGCCATCGCTACTGGGTTGCGGATCAAAGCAACTGGCAAACGATGGTGTTTTCTATCCTCGCCTTTTCACGAATGGGGCTGGCTCAAACCATGCGTTCTGAGCGAGATTCTCTGTTTCGCATTGGTTGGTTGTCTAACAAACCCTTACTGGGCGTCGTTGTATTAACCTTCGGTTTACAACTGGCAATTATCTACATCCCCGCCTTACAGATGTTGTTTAAAACCACTGCCCTATCTATAACAGATCTAATGATTAGTTTAATGTTGAGCACGATTATTTTCTGGGCAATAGAGCTGGAAAAGTGGTTCATCAGGCGCAGGTGAGGCATTCTATAGCCAAACAATTCTATTTCAAAAGACCTGCCCAGTTTCAGAATTCCTAACCTTGAACCGCTAAGAAGTATTACCACCTGTGCCGTTGAAATTGGAGCAACCCATGTTCAATTGCAACAGAGTGAATTAGACTTTGATGAATAGCCGGTGACATTTCAACGCGCCGCTAGAACCATAACACAGGTGGAGCAAATTCGATGTGTAAACCATTTACTGCCAGCAGAAAGAAATTCAAAAATTTTAGAGGCTAAAACCCTTGATTTCTCGTTCTGATCAAGCTCTTTTAAGAGGTTCTGATCGGCTGAAACGACGTAAACTCGTTCCGAATTTCTTTCTGCTGATTTACTGCACTGATTAGCTCCATTTTGTCTCTGGCGCCCTTTTGATCTTTACACAGTTAGATAGGGGGAAAGTACTGGTCAGCGCCAGTTTAAGCAAAAGATATTCACCTAACTTTCCCTCACAAGTTCCTCAAAGTGTTTTCATACAACCATAGTGGATAGGCCTGATGAGGCAAATCGCCTAGTTTGCCTAATTTTACACGGAATCTAAGTGTTAAAGGAATAAAGGTCATGGTGGAAGTAATCAATGCTGAAGAGCAACGCCAACAGTCCAAAGATCATGCCTTAGTGTTTTGGTTCGAAGACGTTGGGATTGATGATATTCCGTTAGTTGGCGGCAAGAATGCATCCCTCGGTGAAATGATTCAGCAACTGTCCCCTAAGGGAGTGAATGTACCTACGGGATTTGCGACCACTGCCTATGCTTATCGCTACTTTATTCAGCAAGCCGGATTGGATAACCGCCTACGGCAGTTGTTCTCAGATCTGAATGTAGAGGATATCAACAACTTACGGAAACGGGGTAAGCAAGCCCGAGCGATGATTCTTCATACCCCCTTTCCGCCCGAACTAGAGACTGCTATCGTCAATGCTTACTTGAAATTGTGTGAGCGCTATAATGGCTCCACTGAATTCTGCGATCGCCTCGAAGGTGAGGACTATGACCACTGCCGACGCTATAGCGGCAATGTGGATGTGGCGGTGCGTTCTAGCGCTACGGCGGAGGACCTGCCCGACGCCAGCTTTGCCGGACAGCAAGAAACCTACCTCAATGTCCACGGAGTCAAAGGTGTGCTAGAAGCATGCCACAAGTGCTTTGCCTCTTTGTTTACTAACCGAGCGATTTCCTATCGCACAATCAAAGGCTTCGATCACTTTGATGTAGCCCTCTCTGTTGGCGTGCAAAAGATGGTGCGCTCTGACTTGGCCGCCTCCGGAGTTATGTTCTCAATTGACACTGAAACTGGCTTTAGGAACGCCGCTTTAATTAACGCCGCCTATGGATTGGGTGAAAACGTAGTGCAGGGGGCGGTTAATCCTGATGAATATTTTGTGTTCAAACCCACACTTAAGCAGGGATATCGACCCATTCTGGAAAAACGCTTGGGTAGTAAAGAAATCAAAATGGTCTACGACATTGGGGGCGGCAAGTTAACCAAGAATGTGCCAGTGTCAGCGCCAGAACGAGGAAAATATGCGCTCAGCGATGACGAGATTCTGACGCTGGCTCGCTGGGCTTGCGTGATTGAAGACCACTACTCTGAGGCGCGTGGGACCTATACCCCGATGGATATTGAGTGGGCTAAGGACGGTCTGACGAATGAATTGTATATTGTTCAGGCTCGCCCTGAAACAGTGCAATCCCAGAAGTCGAGAACCACATTACGCCAATATAAGCTCAACGGCGCTAGCAATGTGTTGACTACCGGACGAGCGGTAGGCGAGATGATTGGTCAAGGTCAAGCTCGCGTCATTCTAGATGTCCATAAGATTGATCAGTTTCAACCAGGTGAGGTTTTGGTGACTAACAAAACCGACCCCGATTGGGAGCCGATTATGAAGAAGGCGAGCGCGATTGTCGCCAACCAAGGCGGACGCACCTGTCACGCCGCGATTATTGCCCGCGAGTTAGGGATTCCTGCGATTGTCGGCTGCAATGACGCC
Source organism: Leptolyngbyaceae cyanobacterium MO_188.B28 (assembly GCA_030065175.1). GTDB lineage: Bacteria > Cyanobacteriota > Cyanobacteriia > Phormidesmidales > Phormidesmidaceae > JAKSDM01. The sequence continues at coordinate 4,120 of JASJDH010000572.1, forward strand.
TCGGGTCGGATTCAAACAGGACAGACAGTGACCGTTTCCTGCGCTGAAGGGGAAGTGGGCAAAGTCTATCAGGGACTAGTGCCGTTTGAAGTGCAGGAAACCACCTTGGAGAACTTGCCCCGCACCCGCACTCAGATCCTGATGAATGTCGGCAATCCGGAAGAGGCCTTCAGTCTGTCTGCAATTCCCTGTGACGGGGTTGGTTTAGCTCGGTTTGAGTTCATCATTGCTAACCACATTCAAGCGCATCCACTAGCCCTGCTTCACTTTGACCGACTAGAAGATGAGGCTATCAAACAAGAAATTGCATCGCTCACGGCGCTTTATGAGCATAAGCCGGACTTCTTTGTAGACAGGCTAGCCCATGGCGTCGGCATGATAGCGGCTGCCTTTTATCCCAAACCTGTGGTAGTGCGGATGTCTGATTTTAAGAGTAACGAGTACGCCAACTTACTTGGAGGACGACAGTTTGAGCCCCCAGAGGAGAATCCCATGATTGGTTGGCGAGGCGCTTCTCGCTACTATGATTCGAACTATCGGGAAGCCTATGCGCTAGAGTGTCAGGCTCTAAAACGTGTCCGCGATGAAATGGGCTTAACCAACGTGATTCCCATGATTCCCTTCTGCCGCACCCCGGAAGAAGGGCGCAAGGTAATTGCGGAAATGGAGAAGCATGGCTTGAAACGCGGTGAGAATGGCCTAGAAGTTTATGTGATGTGTGAGATTCCCAGCAATGTCATCCTGGCGGAGCAGTTCAGTGACGTGTTCGATGGTTTCTCCATTGGATCCAATGACCTGACCCAGCTAACCTTGGGACTCGACCGAGATTCCGCCCTTGTCGCTAATCTGTTCGATGAACGCAACGAGGGGGTTAAAGAAATGGTGCGTATGGTGATCGAAAAAGCGAAGAAGCGCGATCGCAAGATCGGTATCTGTGGTCAAGCCCCCAGTGATTATCCAGAGTTTGCTCGGTTCCTCGTGGAACAGGGCATCGACTCCATCAGCCTGAATCCAGATTCAGTCCTGAAGACCTTGCTGGAAGTCGCCGCCGTGGAAGGAGTGGAGGTTAGGGATGAGGGATTGGCTGCTAGCTATTAGCTCTTTGCCTTTTCCCATCCACCTTACTTCTTATTCCTCACTCTGAAAGGAGGTGTCTAATATGTTTCGCAAAATCTTACTCGCAATAGACAATTTTGACGGCAGCAGGTCTGCCTTTAACAAAGCGGTTTCTCTTGCGAAGGCGCTTGACGCCAAGCTCATGCTGCTGCATGTGCTCTCTGTTGATGAGGAAGGCAGCCCAGAGATGCCTCTTTACCATTCCTACACGCAGCTTGATGAACTCCTTCGGAAAAAGTATGAGCAGGAGTGGAATAAGTTCGTCAAGCACAACTTAGACTTACTGCAGCAGCTAACAGAAGAAGCCCAAATAGCAGGTGTGGATGCCGAATTCAATCAAGTGTCTGGGAACCCCGGTCGAACCATCTGTGATGTCGCCAGGCTTTGGGAAGCTGACTTGCTCATTACAGGCAGTCATGGCCGTTTGGGTCTGGGCGAACTGTTCCTGGGCAGTGTGAGTAATTATGTGATGCACCATGCTCCCTGCTCGGTGTTAGTTACCCACCCTCAAGAAAAAGCTGAAAGCCATCTTTCTCAGGAACAAAAAGCAGATTTGGCGTCTGTTCAAATTTAAAACTCCAACAGCGTATCCCAGCGGAGATAAGCGCTTTAAGCTGCTAAAAGCGACTATGAAGCAGACGGTATTCTTCTTGATGAAGCTTAGCGAGATTTAAAAAACATAAAGGGGGGTGTCAATCTATATGAAAATTTTAGCGGCAATGGATAATTCCTCAATGAGTCAGCCAGTTTTTGAGCAGGCGTTGTCTTTGGCGAAGAATAACCAAGCTAACCTGATGTTGCTGCATGTTCTATCGAGTGAGGAAGAAGAGAGTCCACTGACGGTGCCTACTCAGGTGGATGAGATTACTTGGGCGCGTGGGTCTGAAATAGATCTGGAGAGATGGCGGGAGCAGTGGAAAAAATATGAAAGCGAGTGCCT
>JASJDH010000573.1 GCA_030065175.1 Leptolyngbyaceae cyanobacterium MO_188.B28
TGCATCCAAGACTAGGAGGGAACTTCATTCATCCTTTCCTTCAGGTCACTACCTAGAGCCGATGTGGATTTTGCTTATACAGAGAATACGGAGGGGCAGCCTGTAGCAGGAGATTCATCTGCTGGTGTTGAGATTGGGGGAGGCTTGTCTGAAGCACCAGCAGAAGCACGTTATCCAAATATCTATGTACCGCGATCGCCCCTTGAATCTATCTGTTACGACACCCTGTTGCAACCCGGCGCTCTAGTCCGCATCAAAGCCCCCTCCCTGATGGGCAAAACCCGACTGATGGATTACGTGCTCTGTCGACTAGCCGCCCAAAACTTCCGTACCGCCCGCCTGAGTCTGGGCCTAGCCGATAGCAAAGTTCACTTCTCAGACCTGAATCGATTCCTCCGCTGGCTGTGCATCAACCTCGGCCGAGAACTCGGGATGGTCAATCAGATTGACGCCTATTGGGATGAAACGGGCATGGGCAGCAAAGTCAGCTGTAGCACCTACATGGAAGAGTACTTGTTGGCGGCCAGCGATCGCCCTCTAGTTTTGTGTTTGGACGATGTGGACCTAATCTTTCCCTATCCCGAAATCTATGAGGACTTTTTTGGCCTGATGCGCTCGTGGTACGAAATGGCCCGTACTCGCAGCCGCATGGCCTGGAAGCAGTTGCGCCTCGCCATCGTTCACGCCACCGATGTCTATATCCAGCTCAACATCAACCAATCGCCCTTCAATGTGGGTGTCCCGATTGAGCTACCTGAGTTTACAGCGGAACAAGCCTATGCCCTCGCAAGGCGGCACAGTTTATCAGAAACCCCGGATTTGGCTCCCCTGATGGATATGGTGGGTGGGCATCCTTACCTTCTAGAACAAGCCTTTGTCCACTTGAAAAGCCACACCGCTATTTCCCTTGGTCAACTGTTAGCGGATGCCCCGACAGAAGCAGGCATCTACGCCAATCACTTGAGAGACTGCTGGCTGAAGGTTTGCGATAATGCTGAACTGATGAAGGCTCTAACCGTCGTTATGACAGCGAAGCAAGCGGTGCAGCTTGACCCCGTGCAAGCCCACCAGCTACAAAGCATGGGACTGATTAAACTGACGGGTAATCTTGCCGAACCTCGCTGTCAGCTTTATCATCAATACTTCAAGGCTCAGTTTGGGGTCGATTCATGAATTCAAGCCCTAGCGCCGCTTATCCCTATCAGTCCGGCGGTAGCTTGCCCTATGACTCCCCCAGCTATGTCACCCGGCAGGCTGACCATGATCTGTTAGTCGCCCTTCTGTCTGGAACCTATTGCTATGTTTTGAACTCACGTCAGATGGGTAAGTCGTCGCTGCGAGTGCGCACCGCAGAGCGACTGTTTGAGAAGGGTGTTCTCTGTGTTGAGATCGAACTCTTGGGCATTGGCAGCCAGCAAATCACCGCTCAGCAGTGGTATGGCGGCATTATTCAAGCGCTGATTCAGGGGTTAGGATTACCCATTAACCGACGCAGTTGGCTGCGCAACTATGAGGACCTCTCACCTGTGCAGCGATTAGGGTTGTTTATCGAACAAGTTGTCTTAACTCAGATCGATCAACCACTGGTGATCTTCTTTGACGAAATTGACAGTGTCCTGGGGCTCAACTTTCCTACCGATGAATTCTTTAGCTTGATTCGCAACTGGTGCGAAAAACGAGCGACCGATCCTGCTTATCGGCGGTTAACTGTCGTGATGCTGGGGGTTGCGGCCCCCTCGGATTTGATCCAGGATGAGCATTCAACCCCTTTTAATATCGGTCATGCGATTGAACTTCAGGGCTTCAGCCTGAACGAAGCCTACCCCCTGACTCAAGGCTTAGCGGCTGTTTCACCAGAGCCCGAGGCAGTTTTGCGGGAAATCTTGTCATGGACAGGAGGGCAGCCGTTTTTGACCCAGAAGATATGTCAACTCGTGGTGGAAACAGGCGGCAGACAGAATACAAAAATTGAGGATGGATCTGGGCTAAGACCGGAGATGGCGGAAAAGACTACGCCCCCCTCTCCGCAAAGCGCCTCCCTCCCCCCTCCGCGTGAACTGGTTGAACAACTTGTCAGGACTAGAATACTTGAAAACTGGGAAACTCAAGATAACCCCGAACACCTGAGAACCCTCCGCAATCGCATCCTCCGCAATGCTCGCCAGCCCCAACGCCTGTTGCGCCTCTATCGACAAATCCTTAGGCGCGGTGCGATTCCGGTCGATGATTCTGATGAACAGATGGTGCTGCGACTATCGGGACTAGTGACCCGTGAGTCAGGGAAACTACGCGTATTTAATCGGATTTACCAGCAGGTGTTTGACAGCGCCTGGATCGTCCAACAGCTCAAAAAGCTTCACTCTCCGCCTACCCAACCTGCCACTATGACTTTCTGGCAAGCTCTGCTAATTGGAGTTGGGACGGCGACACTGGTGGTGACGGCGCGATCGTTGGGATTGCTCCAGCCCTTGGAGCTTAGCTTCTTTGACCAACTGATGCGGTGGCGTCCGCCAGAACCCGCTGATGAACGATTCCTGATGATTACCGTGAGTGAGGCGGACATTCAGTACCAGGATCAGCTGGGCATGGAGCGCATCGGCTCCCTGTCGGATCAGGCCCTATTAAAAATCTGGCAAAAGCTGGAACCGTATCAGCCTCGCGTCATTGGGCTGGACTTCTTTCATGATTTTCCGTTCTCGCCTGAACTGGCTGCGAAGTTAGCCGACAGCGATCGCTTCATTACCGTCTGCGAAATTGCCAAAACGGTGGATGTAGATACCCCCGTCAGTATTCCCGCCCCGCCTGAAATGGCGTCAGAACAGGTCGGATTTGCTGATTTTCCGGTTGATCCAGATTATCGCGTGCGGCGACAGCTTTTGGGTATGGCCGGTACTGAGGCATGCCCGGTTAACCGATCCTTCAACCTACAAGTCGCCTTGCACTATCTGGCTGAAGAGAAGCTTTCCCTCGACTGGCTAGCAGATGATCTGGTCGCCATTGGTGAAATATCTTTGCCAAGAGTGAGGCTCAACGCCGGAGGCTATCAACTCCCTGCTGAAGAACAAGGCGGGTATCAAATTTTAGTGAACTATCGCACGACAAGTCCCAAACAGATTGCCTTGAGAGATTTCCTCAACGGAAAAATGGATGCGCGCCTAGACCAATGGGTGCGCGATCGTATCGTCCTAATTGGCTTGGTGGATTCCAAAGATGTTCATTTCACGCCTGTTCAACCCAATCGAGCGTCGGGAATTGTCGTACACGCCCATATGTCCAGTCAGTTGATCAGTGCTGTTCTCGATAATCGTCCCTTAATTTGGTGGTGGCCGGAGTGGGCGGAGATTGCTTGGCTAAGCGGCTGGTCCATCCTCAGTGGCGTGCTGGTTTGGCGGCAGGGCCAGCATCACTATATTTCCTTAGGGCTGACCGTTGGCGGTCTGGGATTGGTTGTTACGGGGCTTTGCTACCTGGCTCTGTTGCAAGGGGGATGGCTGCCGCTGGCGCCGTCGGTAGTCGCGATCTCGATCGCCGCTGGTGGGATAAGCTTCTATCCAGCTCGTTGACCTCAAAAAAAACGTCCGATCTTCCCTAGAAATTCTCGATTCTTATCTATACTCTTTTTGTAGGCGACCTCGGCTTAATCATGGATCTACGATTGTGGACTTCAGGCAGGTTGGTTCTGCGAGGGGCGATCGCGGGCCTCATCATTACTTCTACCCCCGCGCTAGCAATCCCTGATCCAAACGAAAGCGACTTGAATGGAGCCAACCCGGGAGCAACTTCTTTGCTGGTCTTTACTAACGCCGCAAGTGAGGATGACTCTGGCGGTTTTGGAAACCTGGGCCGTCCTCGCCGCCGAAGTTCTGGAGGCTCTCGAGGGATCTGCGCCGATCTGTTGGTGGCGCTGGTGCCTGGCGTTGGAACCCTGGCTCAATCTGACCAAAACTGCAGTCTCCAGTCTGCGTCTACTCTGGCCTTGACCGTCGATGAGACGCCGACCTTGTGGTTCCATGCACCGGAGCAAGATCAGGCAAATAGGGCGGCAGAGTTAGTGTTGCTGGATGACAATCAGCAGGCGATTTCAATTGAGCGCTTCATCCTACCCCAAGCATCGGGGATTGTCGGAGTTCAACTGAGCCAACCATTGGCCACGAATCAGTCTTATCAGTGGGTCTTCTCGATTTTAGAAAATCAGCGCAATCCCTCCCAAAATCCAGCTGTAGAAGGCGTCCTCCGACGAGTAGCGCCCGACGCCAACCTAGAAATGGCGCTCCTAAGCGCAGATACTCAACGAAAACGGGTTGACGTATTTGCCCAAAATGGCATCTGGCATGATGCGTTAACTGAACTAGTCAATCTCCGCCGCACCGCGCCCAATAATCCAGCGGTCGCCAGAGACTGGGCAAGCTTCCTCAATTCTGTTGATTTGAGTGCGATTGCAGATGCCCCGCTGCTCAACTGCTGCACTGATACTTTGCTTTGACTGTATACGGTTTGCACAGGAGGCTTTAGAATTGCTTCTGGGTGTGGAGTGAAGCAAGTCGCAGTTATTGTCGGAGGCGTACTCCAACCCAAAGCTTCCCCGTAGATACTGAACCTGAGTCTCCATCTGCAGATGGACTGATAGGCTCAAAAATCCTTCAGTTTCAATTCAATGAATTCCTTGCTTCCTAACAGGCAGAAGGTAACCAGAATGAGTGGATGGAAGTGGCCGCTTTTGCTTTTCACCGATTTTCTTGGAACGCTAAGCGACTAATAATACAGAAATTCTGTCGGCTTGTGAAGTTTCTCTCACACTATTTAGGAGTGACTGATGGCTAATGAAATTCCCTATGTCGCACGATTGTCCATATACCCGATTAAGTCTCTGGATAGGGTAGACATTGAAACGATTTCTGTTCTGAAAGGCGGGGGGTTGAAGCGCGATCGCGAATATGCCCTTTTCGACAGCTCGGGGCGCTTTGTCAATGGTAAGCGTACTGATCGAATCCATGCCATCCGCTCTGAGTTTGATCTCGAAAACAATCGGGTTGCGTTGCGAATACCGGCAATCGATCAGCCAACTCTCTTTCATCTTGACCAGGAGCGTAAGGCGCTTGAAGCCTGGTTAGGTGAACACTTAGGCTTGCCGATAGAAGTTAAGCAAAATGTGGAAACCGGCTTTCCAGACGATCCTGCGGCGTCTGGCCCCACTTTCATCAGCACAGCGACTCTGGAGGCGATCGCATCCTGGTATCCTGGGCTGACCGTTGAAGATCTCCGTCTACGGTTTAGAGCCAACATCGAAATTTCAGGCGTCCCTGCTTTTTGGGAAGATCATCTATATACAGACTCAGAGGAGGGGGTGGATTTTCAGGTTGGCGAGGTTCAGTTTATCGGCGTTTACCCGTGTCAACGCTGCGTTGTGCCCACGCGGGATGCTAGAACTGGAGACGGTTATCCAAATTTCCAAAAAACGTTTGTGGCTAAACGGCGAGAAACTTTACCTGATTGGGCGACGCGATCGCGCTTTAACCATTTCTATCGATTAGCAATCAACACACGATTGCCTGTCACCGAAGCAGGGAAAACCATTCGAATCGGCGATCAGCTTCAAATATAGGGTTCAAACCAATTGCATTCATCACCTTCCTGGTTGCCACTCTGAATAAGCGGGAAGATTTTCGTATACCAGCCAAGGAACATCGTGGGATATCCAAATGTGTCTCTCAGGCATAGTCCCTGGATCTTGATCGAGGGTCGCAACTCGAACAATAACGTGGGGTTGCTTCAAGCGTTCCGCCACCAGGTGGGAACCGCATACGGAGCAGAAATGGCGCAGCTTACCCGGAGATGATTCAAAAGACGAAAGATGATCTTGACCTTTTAGCCAGCGGAAGTGTTCGCGCATCACCCCTGCCGACGGGGCGAATGCCGCCGCATGAGCTTTGCGACAAGTGTGGCAATGGCAGTGGCCAATCGGCATGTCAATGCTGTCGATTTCGTATTCAATTGCCCCGCACAAGCAACTCCCTTTCATTGTCTTCCCCTGAATCTGCTCTCATTTCCATTTAGCATACCTATTCAGCTCGTCAGTTTGACGGGAGAATGACTCGGTAGTCATTTTTTGTAAAGGTTGTAGAAAATTATAGGATGCATCGATCTGGCCATCTGCTATCAGGAGTGTATTCATGAAAGTTGAACTAACCTGCCCCACCTGTGGTTCCC
>JASJDH010000574.1 GCA_030065175.1 Leptolyngbyaceae cyanobacterium MO_188.B28
GCAAAGTCCACCGTGGCTTGTTTAAACACTACCCGGGCAATCTTATGCTTAGCGTCAAGGACGACGAAGCCTGCTTGATAATGACTGGCAATGGTCTGGGCGGTCTCAATCGCATTTTCAGGCAGCACAAAGTCGAGATCCAGATACTCTGCTCGCCTACCCAAGAGCGCATCTCGAACGCTGCCGCCTACCAAATAGGCTGACTCAGGGAGGAGGGACAATTCAAATGGCCAAGTCTTAGGAGACAGCACTGAGGCAAAGGATAGAGCATGCAAGGATAACTGAAACTGTTGAAGCAAGTTGAAACCTGAACGTTCACAGAACAACGAAAATTACGATTAATATCTCCCTGATTAGTTATCGAATTAACTTAGGAGATTAATCTTGGGATAGGATACAGGAGGTAGAGGGCAGAATCCAGTCTCTCACTTGATCCTGCATTCCATATTCCTCCGATGGCAAACTTTTCCGGCTGAAATTTAGACGACTCCTGATTTAGTTCTAACCAGGAAATTCAGGAAGGGCGATAGGGGTTTTTATTTTGAAACATAATGCCGCCCACATCGGAAGTTTTTAATAAACTTGAGATAGAGTAACAGAAAACTGGCTGTCGCTTGTGATTGGGTTATCTACAAACTGAGCTTCTTGGAGATAAGGAAGGCTGAGAGCTTGTTCACTTGAGTTTGCCTACTGTTAGGAGGCGCAGAAATGTGTATCTGTATCAACTGTCATTATGTGGATCGCTGCACAACCTATCATGCGGTTGAAACTCAGCACCGACAACCCCACTTGACAGAAACTCCCGATTTTGAGCCGATTAACCCTACAATAAACGCCAATATCATGCCGCCGAAGGTAAGGATTGAAGGCGATCAAATCATTCAGCAAGATGATTTCGGCTTTGAGTACGATGTCATCGGCTGTGAGAGCTTCAAGGAAGAGCTAGGTAAATGGGCGAAATTGCGGCCGGGTGAATTAATTCCCACTTAAGCGTAACTTAAAAGGCTAATCCTGCCGCATGCCTCTCTGCTTTGACCCCAGTTGTCAGCATCCTGAAAATCCTGAGCAGCGAACGGTTTGCCAGAATTGCGGCGCTGGATTGTTATTGGACGATCGCTACCGTCTGCTTAAGCTGATTGGGCAGGGGGGCTTTGGTAGAACTTTTTTGGCTGTCGATACATCCGCCTCGGAAGAATTTCATTGTGTAGTCAAGCAGTTTTATATCCGCGATCGCCGCCAGACTCTACGGCAAAAGGCGGCCGACCTGTTTCGACAAGAAGCGGAACGCTTGGGTGAACTGGGGCGACATCCCCAGATTCCTCAACTTCTCGCCTATTTTGAGACGGAACAGGGACAATATTTGGTCCAAGACTATATTGATGGTCATAACTTGGATGAACAGTTAGCCGCCAGCGGACCTTTTGATGAGCCCCAGATCCGGACTTTATTGAATGACCTGCTGCCTGTCCTTACATTTATCCACCGCTTTCAGGTGATTCATCGGGACATTAAGCCCGCCAATATTATTCGTCCCCCAAACTCAGCTCCTCTGGTTTTAGTGGACTTTGGCTCCTCCAAAGTTGTCGCTTCCGATGAATTGAAACAAACTGGCACCGTCATCGGCAGCGCTGGCTACGTCGCTCCTGAGCAGGCGCTGGGGAAAGCTGTCTTCGCCAGTGACCTCTACAGCTTGGGGGTTACCTGCATTCATTTGCTGACAGGCCTACATCCCTTTGACCTCTATTCTGTCAGTGAAGATCGCTGGGTTTGGCGTCCTTACCTGACCCATGGCGTTAGCTTGAAGTTGGGACGAGTCCTAGATTTGATGCTCTGTCGATCTCTGCGACGCCGCTATCAAACGGCTGAGGCGGCCCTAGCGGATTTAAATGCCGCGCCGCGCCCTCTACCTGCTAGGCGCCCATCCCGCTGGTCCGGGGTTTCCCGCCGAAAAGCGCTTGGGAATAAGCGCGCCAGATTGCCAGCGAAATCGCGCTCTGTCCCGGCTCAATCCTGGCGCTGTGGCCAAACCTTATCGGGGGTGGGAGTGGTCAATACCCTCGCCGTTAGCCCCAATGGCCGTGCGATCGCCACCGGAGGCGCAGACAAAACCGTCCGTCTTTGGGACGTGTCAACGGGGGAGTTGATTCACACCTTTAGCCAGCATATTCCCCTGATCAGCCCAGGGCATCGAGGCGCCGTTACCGCCGTGCTATTCAGTCTGGACGGCAGAACCCTGTTTAGCAGTGGGGCGGACGGCGCCGTCAAGTGGTGGGATTTGGCGACCTATCAGCTAATCGACACTTTACCTGAGCAGGGTTGGGTGATTGCCGCGATCGCCCTTAGCGCCGACGGCAAAATGCTGGTTAGCGCTGGCGGCGAAGGCAAGATCAAACTCTGGAATTTAACAACCCTAACGCTCCAAGCCACCCTGATCCATCACCAGGATTGGGTCAGCGCAGTCGCCTTTAGCCCCGATGGCAAAACTCTGATGAGCGGTAGTTGGGACAAAACAATCCGTTTCTGCAGTCTGCCCAGTGGTCGTCTACTGAACACCTTCACCGCCCATGACGATCGGGTCAGTTGTCTGCTGGCCCACCCCAGTGGTCAGAGCTTAATTAGCGGCGGCTGGGACGGGGCCGTTAAAATTTGGCCCCTAGGAGATAATCTCCGCTGCCGCATTCTGACTTGGCATCAGGATCGGGTAACCGCCCTCGCCCTCAGCCCCAATGGAAAAATCCTCGCCACTGGCAGTGAAGACAGCACCCTTGCCCTCTGGCGTCCGGACACCGGCCAGCAGCTTGCCATGCTCAACCATGACTGGTGGGGTATTCGAGCGATCGCCTTTACGCCAGATGGACAAACGTTGGTGAGTAGCGGCGCTGATGAGGCGATCAAGTTTTGGCGACGAGAGGAGTAGGGGGCAGGGGGAGATGAGGAGATGGGGAGGATAGGGGAGATGGGGGAGATGGGGAGGAACGAGTGGATGGGTGGATGGGTGGATGGGTGGATGGGTGGATGGGGTAAAGATGTAGAGACGCAAAATTTTGCGTCTCAGGGATAGTGGGGATGGGAAAGGGAAGGGGTAAGAGGGAAGGGAAAAGTAACAAGTACCAAGTAGCCAATGACGAATGACCAATGACGAATGACCAATGACCAATGACCAAAATCCAAAATCCTTGGGGGTTGTAGAATTCTCTATGCTTCGGGTTTAATTTCCCATTTGTTATCCGAGAGTCCCTATGAGGTTTTGTCAGCCGCCGGCTCCGTTAAAGCCAGGCGATTTATTGTATGTCGTCGCCCCCAGTGGAACGCTGCGGGAGTTTGAGGCGTTTGAAAAAGGAATAGAGATTTGGAGATCGCGGGGTTATCGGCTGGAACTAAGCCCGGGGTATCGCGATCGCTGGGGTTATCTGGCTGGAACGGATGAACAGCGGCGCCAGCAGTTAATCATGGGGCTAGACAATCCAGATTGTCGCGGCATTCTCTGTGCCAGGGGCGGTTACGGCGGGACTCGTTTATTGGAAGATTGGCGATGGCCGGATGTAGAGACTAAGTGGCTGATTGGCTTTTCCGATATCACCAGCCTATTGTGGAGCCTTTGTCAGCAAGGCGTCTCAGGGGTCCATGGGCCTCTGCTGACCACCCTCGCCGCTGAACCCAACTGGTCATTAACCCGCTTATTTGATTGGGTTGAGGGGCGATCGCTGCCGCCGTTAGAGGGCTTGGGGTGGGGCAACGGCGTCGCCGCTGGCAAACTCATGCCAGCTAACCTAACTGTCGCCACCCATCTGTTAGGAACCCCGGCTGAACCAGATCTAGAAGGCGTCATCTTAGCCTTCGAAGATGTCTCTGAAGCCCCCTATCGGATTGACCGGATGCTCACCCAATGGCGCATGACCGGAAAGCTGAATCAAGTTCGCGGCATCGCCCTAGGCCGCTTCAGCCAATGTAATCCTCCGAAAAATATCCCTAGTTTCACTGCCTCCGAAGTTCTGCGCGATCGCCTCAGCACGCTAGGCATTCCGATCGTCTCCGACCTTCCCTTTGGCCATGACGGGGTGAATGCGGCGCTTCCTGTGGGAATTGCGGCGCAGTTGGATGGAGATCGCGGGAAGTTGTATTTGGGCGTCAGTCCCTACAATTGATAAAGCGGTTTACTACGATTAGCGCCTGTGGTTCCCTTACACGATGAGAACCCCACCAGGACCACTCCTTATGTTGTCTTTGGGTTCATCATTCTCAATGTCCTAATCTTTCTGCACGAAATTAGTTTGTCGTCCAAAGGGCTCAATGTATTCCTTGATACTTGGGCGGTTGTACCGGCACAGTTGACGGCAGGTTTTCAAGGAGAGTTAGCGAGTTCAACTCCAGAATGGTTCACCCTAGTTTCTTCCCAGTTTTTGCATGGCGGTTGGGGTCATCTGGGGGGCAACATGCTTTACCTGTGGATATTTGGCAACAACATTGAAGATCGCTTGGGTCCAGTCAAGTTCGTGATTTTTTATATCGGGTGCGGCATATTAGCGGGGCTGAGCCAGTGGTTTGTCGACCCGGTCTCAACCATACCCAATGTCGGGGCGAGTGGCGCGATCGCAGGCGTCATGGGAGCCTACATCATCAGATTTCCCAGAGCCCAAATCGTCACCCTGATTCCTTTATTCATCTTCTTCACCACCGTTCGAATTCCAGCGCTCTTTTTCCTAGGGTTTTGGTTTTTTATGCAAGCCGTTCAAAGTGTTGCCAGCTTGGGCGTTCCCATGAATATGGACTCAGGCGGAATTGCGTACTGGGCCCATGCAGGCGGCTTTGTATTCGGCATGATATTAGGACCCATGTTGGGGCTGTTTTCTAATAATTCTCCACGTAGGCGGTAATTAGTCGATATTGTTAGGACTCTGCCGATAAATAACATCCCATCTACCCATTCACCCATCTACCCATCCACCGCCTAATGGGACTGTATTTTGACGCAACTCCCTTATCTCAAGCGACGCCATAATTCTACGGCTTCTTCACGGGAGCGGCCTAAGCGTTCTTCGGAATGACGCCAGAAGCGTTCCCACCAGTCCTCAGGTTCCTCTTTAGGGCCTTCGTATTCAGTGGGGCGACCAGTATCGCCGTCCAAGACTAAACTGCCGACATAGTCTGCGTCTTCGTACACGCGGTTGATTTGCTGGTGAATATCTGAAAGATCCGACTCAGACACAACACCATTACTGGTGCCTTTGTAGAACTGAACAGTCACTCGAATGGGAAAGTCGGGGTCGCGTTCAATCTCAAGCCCGTCAATTTCTGTGAAAGGCCCTTCCACCGTCCCATGGCCAATCACTGCTGCTTCCACATCACTGTAGGCTTCGGCTTCTTCTGGCATCGCTGACATGGCCACCGCTCCATCGAAGGCCATATCACCGCCCCAAAACGGTTCTCGTTGTTTCAACGGCACCTGAATTAGCATCACCATATTTAGCCCCTCTTCCCCTGCCGCTTCTGTCACATCGGTGGAGTCAGGATCTACCGGGTTAACGTCAGTGGCTTCAGCCTCATTCGCCCCTTGGAAGTCGCTTATCCGCTGACCGGTCAAGCTGGCCCGTTCTCCATTCTGGTTGAAAAATAACCGTTGCCCCCAAGTTTGACCCGCTTCAAAACCATCGCGTTGATTGTCGATAATGGTGACGCTAGAGCCCTCGCGGGTCGCTAGGATGGTTAGCACCGCTGGATCGCCTGGGTAGGACTGGTAGTTGAAAAGAACTGGATTGAACTCAGCTATGCCGCCCTGGGGAATAGGTAAGAAACAAGCTTGAGCACTGACTAAAACATGGGTGTCTCTCTCCGCCAATAGAGATTGATCATCTCCCGCCCAAGAGTCAGGCTGGCTGAGATACTGCCGCACATTGCCTAAGAAATCTTTGAGTGACACTCGCTGCAAATCTTCACCGTGTTCATTTCCCGCCAGTAAGAAAAATCGGTCAATGGGGATATCCGCTGTCAGATCAGAAAAATTGGGATGACGGATAACCGGCATCAAGTGCAGCTCACAATCCCCACTCCGAGGATCTTGCTGCTGAACTTGGATGGTCATATCGCTGATGTTGGGACCGACGGCTGAGTTATGAAACCGTCCCGTATCTTCCCAAGTGACATCGAGAACGTTCAATCCAAACCTTTCCG
>JASJDH010000575.1 GCA_030065175.1 Leptolyngbyaceae cyanobacterium MO_188.B28
CTCCTGTCTCCTGTCTCCTGTCTCCTGTCTCCTATCCCCTTGCCCCCAGTCGATGAACCGAGGCGGATTAGCCTCCAACCAAAGAGAATAGCGGGCGCGGGCGACGGCTAAATCGAGGCTGGTGACGATGATTAATAGGCGCTCCAGGTCGAGTTTAACTTCGGCTACTTTTTCTGTGAGGGTGCGGCGGATGGCTTCTTCTTCCGCTTGCTCCTGACGTTTCCATTGACGCAGGCGGTTACCCAGCTCAACGATGCTGTGGGGTTCGATGTAGAGGGTGACTCCGCTGGTGGAGGCGTCATGGACAATGCCGGGAATGGCGTCTTTTTGGGGCGCTTTAACCGGCAGCACAAAGCGATCGCCCCGTTGGGTAATTAACTGTTCTTGGACGGCGCCGGATTGACGCTGCATAATCCGCTGCAGCTTTTCGTAGATCTGGTCTCTGATGGTTTTGAGTTGCTGACGAATGCCTTCCAATTTGAGGCTGGCTCGGTCGGTTACCTGGCCGCGATCATCGATACAGTGGTGGATCGCTTGCTCTAATTCTGGATAGGTGCGCAGGTCAGCGGTTAAGGATTGCAAAACCGGCAGGTTTTCTTGACTGTCGATGACTCGCCGCAACTGACGCGCGCCCGCCAGGGTGGTGGCGATCGCCAGTAATTCATTCCCCCCTAAAATCCCTTGCAGTTCCGACCGCTCCAAGGCCTCGCCAATATCTTTGACACCGCCGAAACTTAATCCTGCAGTCGTACTCTGCTCCAATTGATAGGCCTCTCGGGTTTGACCCAACAATTCAAGCGTTTCCTCCACATCTGCGGGGATCTTTAGATGCTGGGCGGCGGTTTGCCCCAGCTTAGTGGCGGCAAATGTCGCCAACTGCTGACAGAGGCGAGGCCATTCTAATAGTTCAAGAGTTTCAGCGTGAATCAATGTGTGAATAGTCCAGTTTTTGAGTGAACAGTACTCCCTATCTTTCTGATTAGTATAGGAAGTTCTCATCAGCTAGGGATACAGACGATGGGGAAGTGGGAAAAGTGAGGGAAGGAAGGGACAAGGAAAGAAACACTCCCCACCAACTATTTGTCTAGGTATAAAATATCACCATCAATAGGAGCTGGCTTTTATTAAATTAGGCGTCTACTGGGTTTTCAGTCTTTATGCATTGGATGTTTCAGGGTTGAATCTTCCCTCAGTTTAATCATGTGAACAAGGTTGAATTTATCACTACTCTGCCAAGGTCTGCAGCAAATCTGTTTTTCCCCATGACCCTTTATTCTTTACGATTGTCTCTCAAGCAACTCCTCAACCAAGCGTCTGGAAAACTGGCCTTACGGACAGTTCTGGTCACATCCTTTATGGTTCAAATTTCAGCGGTTGTGGGATTAACGGGGTGGCTTTCCTTTCGGAATGGTCAGCAGGCGGTTAGAGACCTGGCGACTCAACTTAGTATAGAAATTTCCGCTCGGATTGATGAGCATGTGTATGCCTATCTGTCTCAAACTAATTTGCTTCAGCAGATGAGTCAGGTAGCCATTGAGTCTGGGGATCTGGATCCCGACAACTTATCATCCCTAGAACGACATTTCTGGCATCAGCTAAAGGCTTCTGAAGGCATCACCAGCATTTACTACGGTGGACTAAACGGCGAATTCGTCGGTGTACAAGAACGGCAAACGGGGCAGACGGTCCTCTGGTTTATGGATCAATCCATGGCTCCAAAACGAGAAACCTATCAACTTGGCGATCAAGGGGAACGGCTCAAGGTGATTGGATCCCAAACCTATGACCCTAGGATTCGTCCCTGGCACCAAGCGGTTGTAGGGGCCCAAAAACGAACCTGGAGTCCCATTTATCAATTTGCCTCCCATGAATACTCACTTCTGGGAATTACCCCCGCAGTCCCCGTCTATCGAGAAAAGGGGCGTTTGGAAGGGGTATTGGCGATTGATCTGACGTTGGAACAGCTCAGTCAATTTCTGGAGCGGTTGGAAGTCAGTCCAACGGGACAGGCGTTTATCATTGAGCGCTCCGGCGAGATCGTCGCCAGTTCCACCCTTGAAAGCCCCTTTATTAACCTTGGGGGTAAACCCGTTCGACTGCAAGCGATCCATAGTCGCACTCCGTTGATCCAGTTTGCTGCTCAACAATTACTTGAAAAATTTGACCGTCTGGATCAGATTGTCGAGGCTCAACAGTTTGCCTCTAACCTGAAAGGTCAACGTCAACTAATTCGGGTGGTTCCCTTTCAACCTGAAGATGGCTTGGATTGGTTGATTGTCACCGTTATTCCAGAAGCCGACTTCATGACCCAAATTGCCGCCAATACTCGCACCACCGGTCTGCTCTGTTTGCTGTCACTGGTGTTAGCCGGTGTGATTGCCAGCCTCACCGCAAAATGGGTAATCCAACCCATCTGGCGATTAAATTCGGCTGCCAAAAAACTGTCCGTCGGGGACTGGAACCAAACCTTGCCGGTTGGTCGATTTCAAGAGATTGCCGAGTTGACCCAGGCATTTAGCAGCATGGCGAGGCAACTCAAAGGATCGTTCGAGACCCTCAAAGCCAAGAACGCGGATCTTCAGCATCTGGATCAACTCAAGGATGAATTCTTAGCCAACACCTCTCACGAGTTGAGGACCCCCTTAAATGGCATCATCGGCATTGCCGATTCCATGATGGAGGGCGCTGCAGGGCCTTTGTCCGCGTCTGCCCAAGATAACTTGGCGATGATTACTTACAGCAGTCGAAGACTTTCAAAGTTAGTGAATGACCTGCTTGACTTTTCCCAGCTTAAGCACAAGGACATTACATTGAACTTAAAACCGGTCGGATTGAGGGAAGTCACCGAGATTATCCTGACCCTCAGCCGACCCTTGGCGAGTCAAAAGGATTTGCAGCTAATCAACGCCATTTCTCCCCATCTGTACCCAGCCTTGGCGGATGAAGACCGGCTGCAGCAGATTTTGCATAATCTGATTGGCAATGCTGTGAAATTTACCGAGGTTGGGATGGTGGGGGTCTCAGCCAAAATTGAGGGAATTGACACCGTCAGATTACTAAAAGCCAAGCTGCCGAATGAGCAACCGCAAACAGACCTAGAGGATGGGTTTCCCTTCCAGAATAGAAAAATCCTTGAGCCAGCGGATCCCGTTATTCCTGACACGCCTCCTTACATCAAGATCACGGTGTCTGACACAGGCATTGGCATTCCAGGAGATAAACTAGATCGTATTTTTGAGTCTTTTGAGCAGGCGGACGGCTCCACCGCCAGAATTTATGGCGGAACGGGATTAGGATTGGCGGTGACCAAGCAACTGGTGGAGCTGCATGGTGGAACGCTGACGGTGAATTCCAACATTGGCGTTGGATCCCGATTTTCCTTTACCCTGCCTATCTCCTCTCAGCCGCTTGCCGCTCCCACCGAAAAGTCATCTCCCCAACCTCAGCCAACCCAACAGACGATTGTCAGCCCTCCCCCCCTAGAAGATGTCAAGGTTGTTACCCCCCATAATCCTAAGGAAGCATTGCTGGCGGATGCAGTCTCTGACCTCCCCATTGAACCGCCAGAATTTAAGATTCTGGTGGTGGATGATGAGCCAGTCAATCGTCAAGTAATCATCAATCAGCTTTCTATCCACCACTACCAGGTGACTCAAGCCGCCAACGGTCCAGACGCCTTAGCTTTGATGGAGCAAGGGTTTAAGCCGGATTTGCTGCTGCTAGATGTGATGATGCCCAGAATGACGGGGTATGAGGTGTGTCGGAAAATTCGTGAAACCATTCCGGCCCATGAGTTGCCCATTGTCATGCTCACCGCTAAAAATCAGCCGCCTGACTTGGTGGAGGGGCTGAGTGCAGGCGCCAATGATTATCTGACCAAGCCCGTTTCTAAGAATGAGTTGATTGCTCGCATCAAAACCCACCTCCGCCTATCTAAGATCAATTTAGCCTATGGGCGCTTTGTCCCCCGGCAGTTTCTGCAGTTTTTGAACAAGGAAAGTATTGTCGATGTCCAGTTGGGGGATCATGTTGAGGACTCGATGTCTGTTATCTTTGCCGACATTCGCGACTTTACCAGTCTGTCGGAGCAGATGACCCCCAAGGAGAACTTTAAGTTTATCAATGCCTTTTTGTCTCGAATGGAGCCTGCGATCGCAGAAAACAACGGCTTCATTGATAAATACATCGGAGACGCCATTATGGCCCTGTTTAGCGGCGGCGCTGACGATGCGATTAAAGCCAGCATCGCCATGCTTAAACGACTGGCTGACTACAATAGCCGCCGCACCTGTAAAGGCTATAGTCCCATTAATATCGGCGTCGGCGTCAATACTGGTCAGATGATGCTGGGCACTGTGGGGGGCCGGAATCGCATGGACGGAACCGTGATCAGCGACACCGTGAATGTGGCGGCTCGGGTTGAGCGGTTAACTCGCCATTACGATGTCTCACTATTGATTTCTCACCACACCTTTATGCAGCTAGGCGACGCAAATCATTATGCAATGCGGATCATTGATCGGGTCAAGGTTAAGGGGAAGACCAATTTTGTCAGCGTATACGAAGTGTTTGAAGCCGATCCGCCCAAAATCCGCGATCGCAAGCTAGCCTCTAAAACCAACTTTGAAACCGCCCTACTTTACTATTACCAGAAAGATTTCCAGGCAGCTGCAGCGGGTTTTGAACAATGCCTGAACGCCAATCCAGCAGACTCCGTCGCGCGGATTTACCTTGGGCTTTGTGAGCGGAGGGGTTGAGGGAGCGGGGGAGCAGGGGGAGCAGGGAGGGATAGAGGAGATGGGAAAGATGGGGAGGATGGGGAGGCAAAATCAATTTTTCGAGGCGTTCCTATTGTTGAGTAGATCGAGTTGATTTCTTCAAATCGAGGAAGATGAGGTAACTGATCAGGACACTTATTAAGAGTTGCTGGAACTGCATAATAGGGTCTAGTCGCCATCCATCAAAAAAGAGAGTTCGTCCAGATAGAAGCAAAATAAAAGATGCAAAAAACCGGTGTGACCTTTGAGCAACAGGCAACGTAAAGAAATATCCTAGAGCGCCTACCATTTGAAGCAATCCAAGGCAACTAGCGAAAGACCATGCAAAGAAATATCCTAGAGCGCCTACCATTTGGAGCAATCCAAGACAACTAGCGATAGTTGTTCCAAGGTTTATCCGGGCTATTGGCAATGCAAAATCTCCTAGAGCACCCACCATTTGAACTATCCCCAAAATATTTTCGAGACTCGGAGCAAGATTAACCATACTAAACTAGTTAGTCTTTACAGAGGGCATTTTCTCAATAAGTTTGAATTAATTAAGGTGTTCTATTGTTTAGTGGTCCGATTTGATTTCTTCAAGTCTAGGAAGATGAGGTAACCGATCAGGACACTTGTTGAGAGTTGCTGGAACTGCAAATTAGGGTCTAGTCGCCATCCGTTATAAAAGAGAATACCTCCAGATATAAGCAAAATATAGGGCGCAAGAAGTAACTGAAGAATGCGGACAACAAGGTCCCCAACCCCTTTTGACCTGAAAGCAGTAATCACTTGAGCAATGGACAACACGAAGTATCCTAGAGCGCCCAGCGCTTGTAGTAATCCAATGTAACTAGCGAGAGTTGTTCCAAAGTTTATCTGGGCAATGGGCAATGCAAAATCTCCTAGAGCATTCATCATTTGTGATAACTCAAGAATATTAGTGAGACTTGCTTCAAGATTTAACATACTTGTCGCTCAACAAATTGACTCGGCTCTAGTCGAAACTCGCAAAAATCATTCCACAGCAGACCGAAAGCCTGATTACTTTGTCAAGATTCTCAATGAATTAATAACTATTCTGATGTTTCAGTGGGTGGCTGGGACCATAAAGTTAAGGCCAGGTTTAAATCAGGTTAAGATTAGTTCTTAATGTCTCACCCTTGCAGCCTATTCAGGCGAAAGCGCAGATTGCGACGTGAGACGAAGTTAACCTTACTCACACGCCCCCAGTTCCATGATTGCCACAAAGCAAACCATGAAGCTGCTCAGGGGATACCTGAGCATAAGTATTTTTTGTATCGTTATCGGATTCTTATCCTATTCCTGGTTTCCATGGACCCGGCGTTTATTTGCTGAGGACCAACTGGTAGAAAACCTAACCGCCGTCTTTTGCTTCGTCGCCTTCATC
>JASJDH010000576.1 GCA_030065175.1 Leptolyngbyaceae cyanobacterium MO_188.B28
CCCATCCACCCATCCACTGCCTTTTTCTGGGACTTTATTTTGACGCAACTCCCCTACCGGCCCCCGACAGAGCACTTTTGCCGACAACGAACACCATAAGACTCAGCTAGTGAAAATTGAGACTCAAGCTGTACATCTGATTCTCGCAATGAGACATGAAATTTTCCCGGAGAGCATCTTCCTTTTTCTTATTGCAGAAACAGTTAATGGCTATTCAATCGTCAAGATATTTGTAGCGAGAAACACGACTGATAGGCGACCTAAACCGATAAATTTCGGAAAGATCACCTAGAAACGTGTAGTCACACCCATGATCTCACCGTTTTATTTACCAAAACTGCTCTATTTACCTGAGCGAAAGTTCGAAAAACCAGATCTGCCAACCGCACAGCCACTTAAATATTCTCAATTTAAGACCATTAGATATCGTGAGTAGACTCGCTATAATACAGCCGAGTCTAAGGCTAATAGATTAAAATATGGATTCGGTCTACCCTTCTACCCCTATCGACACCCCTCTTTCAGACGACTCCTCAAGAGTCCAAGCAGCCATCAACGACCCGCGTAACTTGTTGCCAGTCGAGGCCGTTGAAAAGCTGTTGAATCGATCGCGAGCGTCCATCTATCGCTACTCCAACACCGACCCCGTTATTCTCAACCCGCCGTTTGACGCCAAGCGCTTGAATGCTGAAATTCGCAACAATAAAGAGGAACCTCTCCTTTTTCATCCCAATGAGGTGGCCCGATTCGCAAGAGAAGTGCTAGGCATCAAACAGATCGCCATCAATATTCAGGAGCCGCCCGATACGGCCACTCAAGTATTGCTGAAAGAGATCCTGACTGAACTTAGGAACATTCGAGAGTTGCTCCAGTCACGTTCCTGAACGCTCCCTTCCCTCCCGTGTTGAACTTGAGGAATACCACCCTTAAACAGTATCTGCCAACCTTGTTGTAATGGTCCTCTGACTTTCCCAGGTTGAAACGCCCGCACAGGACCAAACCTTAAAACATTTAAGAATTTTGGTTTTTACCGCGTTCTAATCCTTGAGTTACCCTTAAGGAATTACAAACCTCCAATTACCAACTTTACTTATTGAGTTTTTTTTACCCATCATATGGAATCTGCAAGTCAGTCTGACAATCCTCCTGAACAACCTTCTGGTAGTCTGGCCAATCTTATTGGATTCGTGATCGCTTTAATGACTCTCTTCCTCCCCGTATTTGCGATCGCTCATTTTTCCTCCTCTAGAACTGACCTGATCGAGAATTCCCCCTATCCCCTTTTAAGATCTATCGAATAATCCACCCGCCAGAGGGCGAATTCCCATTACACTATCCCTGGATCTAGCCTTCAAAAGGATGTTTTGATCGCAGACATGAAGTGCTGGGTGCGTGGTCGTCTTCCCCTAAAATGCTATTCGGGGGAAGTTACCTTTGGGTATGGGTTGGATTTAAACCCGTCCCAAACGATCTCAGTCCTTAGTTCAGTTAGCTTGGAGAAGCGTAGTGGAGTTATCTAAAATTCCTGCCCAGCCAAAGTCTGGGTTAGTCAATGTCCTAATTGAAATTCCCGCAGGTAGTAAAAATAAATATGAGTTTGACAAAGACCTGCAGGCGTTTGCCCTTGACCGGGTGCTCTACGCCTCAGTTCAATACCCCTATGATTATGGGTTCATTCCCAATACCCTAGCGGATGACGGGGATCCGTTAGATGGAATGGTGATGATGGACCAACCCACCTTTCCAGGGTGTGTTATTCCTGCTCGTCCCATCGGGATGCTGGAAATGGTAGATGGAGGAGATCGGGACGAAAAGATTCTCTGCGTACCCGACGCCGATCCTCGCTACGCCAATGTTAAGTCCCTTGACGATGTAGCCTCTCATCGATTGGAAGAAATCGCCGAATTTTTCAGAACCTACAAAAATCTGGAGAAAAAGGTGACGGAAATCCTCGGTTGGAAAGACGTGGATCATGTTAAGCCCCTCGTTCAACAATGTATCGAGGCCTACAAATAAAGGGGAAGCCCACCCCTTTGAATGAGATTCCTGACCAGTAATTTACGCCAGGAAAATTCAGCGGAAAAGGAATACAGAAGTTAGAATACAGAGGTCAGTCGTCACTGGTCTCTGTATCTTGGCTCCTGTGTTCCTCTCCAGAGGAGAGCGTAGTTTTAGCTTTTTGTCGATCCGTTTTGAGGGAGAAGGGACAGTTCCTAGCTGGAAGGCAACACTAAATTTAAGCTAGATAGACTTGTAAGAGTTTACCAACCCGTATATAAATATCTATTAACCCCCTAAAACGATGCTTACGAGTAACTTTTATTGCCGTAATATCAAGAATAATTAGACTGCGATTCGATTTTTTTTGACTCAATAATTTTAGTTGGGTGTTTACAGGATAAAGTATCGACCTTATAGTCACGTTTTATCTTCACCTGAAAATCAATGCATCTGATCAGACTTTATCCCTCCAAATCGATATGTCTGAATACCTCAGTTTACGAGGCAGCTAGCATTCATCCTGTCAGTTAAGAACTGGTTCAATTCAAATGTCAGATTCTGACTCTCTTTCCCTGACATATAGCCCCATTAGCGAAACACTAGCAGAGGAATCCACACCCGAGAAAACTGTAGAGTTTACAGTTCAATTTTGGGGGGTTCGGGGAAGTATTCCAACACCTGGCGCCGATACCGTTCGTTATGGGGGCAATACGGCTTGCGTCGAAATTTTGGCGGGGGGCAAACGACTTATTTTTGATGGCGGCACAGGACTCAGAATCCTGGGTAAACATTTGCTCCATCAAAGAGCAGCCGTTAATGCTCACATCTTCTTCACCCATACCCATTGGGATCGGATCCAGGGGTTTCCATTTTTCATTCCAGCGTTTACTGAAGGCAATTGCTTTCATATTTACGGCGCAGCCGCAGCGAATGGCGCCTCCATTAAACAATGCCTCACCGACCAAATGCTGCGGCCAAACTTTTTCACCCCGCTTCAAGAAATGCGCTCTGAGCTGAAATTTTTTAACATCTCAGCCGGAAGCATCATTCCAATAGACGATATCGTGGTTGAAACCATTTCATTGAATCGGTCAACCAGCGCTTTAGGCTATCGAATTAGCTGGCAAGGGCATTCTGTAGTGTATGCCACTGATACCGACCATTGCCTCAATACCAAGGACCAAAATTTACTGTATCTGGCTCACAAAGCCGATCTACTCATCTATGACGGCTCATACCATGATGCAGGCGAAGAAGACACAGATTTAGCGCCCTGGCGAGTAGGCGCGGAAATTGCTAAAAATGCGGATGTGCGTCAGTTAATTATGTTCCACCACAGCCCCGCCCATGATGATGATTCCCTCGATCATATTGAAATGGAAATTCAAACCAAGTTTTCCAATGCTCGTCTCGCCCGAGAAGGGATGATCTTGCAAATTCATTGATCCCTTAAAGATCCGGTTAACGAATGCTAAAAACTTAGCAGGCTATTAAATTTAAAGCCAAAGAGTTAAGTATAAAAGGACCGAGGTCGCCTTACCAACCTCATCAAATTAAACAGTTTCTTTATTACATTATTACATCGGTTCCCTAGGTTCTCCTAGGACTTCCTTCTGTCGCCATGATGGGGCTTGGCTGGGGAGCCAGCTTCTGAAATAACGACTCGTATCGATCCACCGCTTGCTTAAACGAATAGTTCGCCACAGCAAACTTGCGCCCTTCTTTACCCAGCGTATCTATCCTATCGGGATTGTTATAAAGTTCAATAATTGCCTTAGCTAAAGCTGAGGGGTTCTCGGGCTCAACCACAACACCGCCGCCACTCTGCCGAATAGCATTTGCCGTTGTCCCAGAATCCGGCACAGAGGCGATAATAGGTCGGCCGCTAGCCAACAAGATTTGGGTCTTAGAAGGCATATTGAAACCCACCATCTGGCGTTTTTGCATTATCAACGCCACATCAGCCGCCGCTAACATTTCAGGCAACTTCTCTCGGGGGGTAAACGGCAACATCAAAATATTATCCACGCCTAATTCTTGGCGAAGTTCATCTAGTTCAGCTAACTGACTGGATTCACCCACAATTACAAAAGCGATCTCAGAATAATCTTTCAAATGATCAGCCGCCCTAATAATGGTGCGGACGCCTTGGGTACGGGCAATATTGCCGGAATAAAGCACGACAAATTTGTCTTCCAATTGATGCGCTTTTCGGAAGGAATTATTTGCCTTGGGCAGGGGGCGAATGAAGTTAACATCCACCCAATTGGAAATACAGGTGATTTTATTGGCAGGTACGCCTTTACCCGTCAAGTTATCGACAAATCCTTCAGTGATAACGCTAATTTTAGTGGCGCTATAATAGGCAAATTTTTCTAGCGCCTCGAAAATTCGGATTCCCAATGGATTACTCAGTAGTCCGGTTTGTACGGCGGCCTCTGGCAAAATATCTTGAAGATTGAGCACCACCGGACAAGAGTACAGCGATCGCAGAATTGCCACGGGGACACAAGCCGGTAACGATGGGCTCGTGGAGAATATAAGGTCAGGCCGCCATCCTCTCAACGCTTGCAAGAAGCTGAGGAGAACAAAACTACCCTCTAATAGCATTCGAGCAACGAGGCCGGGATTCGGTCGAATCCAGACATAGCATCGTTGGACGGTCACCCCGTTTATTTCTTCAGTTTGATAGAGCTTCCCTTCGTAATCAGGATAAATTTTGCGCTCAGGGTAATTTGGCATTGCAGTAATCACCCTAACCTCATGCCCCACTTCCACTAATCTTTCAGCCAATTCGGTCATTAACGGAGCAATGCCAATCGGCTCAGGATAGTAATTGTAGGAATAGATCAAAATGCGCATAAATTTTGCTCTTAGCGTTTAATGGAACCGGACCGCTAGTGGATGTAATTAAATATGCTGTTGGGGGAGTGGCTGTATCTTATTTTGACTAGTGATTTTTCTGAACCCAAAATCGCCTAAAGTAAGAGTACCTGTGTTGCGAAACGGATGGGAAGTCTTCCGTAGCTTGCTTCAGAGAAACTTTAGGGTTCCTCCGGACTTTGTTGAAGATATGGGGAAGGCTTCATTCTAAAAAGCTGTATTTAATGCCTATAATGCCCACAGGTTCACTGAAATTTAAATCATGTGTGAAGGATATAGGTGAACATTTCATGAAAACCTTGCAAATATAAGGAAATCGTGAAGTCAAAAAAATCATCCTCTATGGGGGTGAAATCACTGAATTCCAATGTAGCTAATTCTACAAAAAACGGCAAAAAAATGGAGTGCGTTGCAACGCACTCCGGTTTGTGAATTTATACACAGTGTAAGAACTAACTTAATAGAGAGGACGAGCTCCGCTGCTGCGATCCGATCTTGATCTTTCTTTCGCCTTAGCAGCGCTCTTTTTAAGTGCGTCTAACCGCTTAATATATCGATCTCGTTGACGCTTTCGGGGAGTTTGTTCAATCAGAGTTTTAAGGGCGCTTCCCAGGCTCTTATAGGCATTAGGCAAGGTATAGCCGAATCGGGTTGCGATCGCAATCGCCTTCTCATCCGATTCAATCGCCTCTTGCAGCGTTTTCTGACCATTATTGCGCTTATAAAGCCGAAATCCGGAAACCCCGCACAACGCCAGCGCTAATAACAAGAGCAATCCATCCTGGACCCATAGCTCTCCTACAGCGCCGCCCAGACCGATGGCCAACGCCGCCATCTCCCAGCCATCCCGAGGAATCGTATCGTTCTGGATCCGAGCCACCTCATGCCAGAACATCAAGTTGCGTTGATCCAACGCCAGTTGCTCCCAGCGAACTAAATCAACCTGGATTTCAACTTGATCTTTACCCAACTCCTCACAGGTAATCAGAGGGGGGGTTACATCAGTGGCGGGCTCCACTGTCACCCAACTCTGGAGTTCCGGCGGCAAAAGGCTGCGTAAGCGGCGAAGTTCGCCCATATCGGCCCTTGCAGAAGATGTGGAGTAGGATGTCATGAGTCAGTTTTAGGCTAAAAGCAACTAGTAAAATACAGCAAACAAGGAGATTCGAGCAAAAAAATATCAAGTCTTTGGAAAAGTATAACGACCTTGCTTAAGAACAGTATATTCTGCAAGGATTTTATCAGGTGGCCACGAAGTCTTAACTAACTAATGGGGTGGG
>JASJDH010000044.1 GCA_030065175.1 Leptolyngbyaceae cyanobacterium MO_188.B28
CATTCATTAAGCCACCGGCTTTGCCGGGGGTGTCTGACTATCTGTTTTTTTAAGGGAAGGTTGCTTCCTTAAAAGAACTAAGACAATAGAGAGTTAGTTATCTACTAACTCTCTATTGTCTTCTTTGATTACTAAATAAGTAATAGGGAATAGGGTCCCTAGGCCTATGAACTACCGGTAAAGGCGACTTCAGGAAACTTAGCCTGAGCCACTGACATGGGACGTCCTTTCCCTTCTTCTTGCCAGTAGTTAATAATTTCGGTTGCTTTGTTGAGCAATTCAACCCGTTCTCCTTCCGAAATCCAGGTTTTGCCCTCTAATTCTTCTTTCATCTGCTCCCAGGCGTCATTCCGCGGCCAGAAGAAGTAGGAGGTTAGGGGGCTGGTGCCTTTGCCCACTACCTGGTCAACGGCGAGCGCAACGTCTTTCTCTAGCCAGAGAACTTTTATAATAAACCGCGACGATAAAACCTCCACAAACGCTCCTATTCTAAAAGACTACAGTCCTTTATCATACCTTACATTCTCGGTATGTGTCATGTTTAATCTCTCACTCTGCATAAGGAGGTCTCAGTGGTGACTCAGCTGGCCAATCCGCTTCTGGCGATTGCGGTTTTCGATATCGATGGCGTGGTGCGCGACGTCAGCGGCTCTTACCGACGGGCGATCGCGGATACAGTGGAGCAATTTACCGCCGGAGCGTATCGTCCTACCCCGGATGATATCGATGTGCTGAAGAGTGAAGGGATTTGGAACAATGACTGGGAAGGCTCCCAGGAGTTGGTGTACCGATATTTTGAGCGACAAGGTCAGATGCGATCGCAGGTTAGTCTGGATTACGACCAGCTTGTCGCCTGGTTTCAGAGCCGCTATCGGGGGCCTGATCCAGACAATTTTACCGGCTACATTTGCCAAGAGCCGCTGCTGATGCAGCCCCCTTACTTACAAAGCCTGACCCAGGGAGATGTTGCTTGGGGATTTTTCAGTGGAGCGACCCGAGGTTCTGCGAACTATGTATTGGAGAATCGCTTAGGCTTGCAAGCTCCCGTCTTAATCGCAATGGAGGACGCTCCTGGAAAACCCGATCCCACGGGTTTACTGGCGACGGTTCAGCAACTAGAAACCCCATCCAAGTCATCTACCCCGGTGATCTATGTGGGAGATACGGTAGCCGACATGCACACTGTTCAAAAGGCCAAAGCGGCGGTCTTTTCCCGTGCTTGGATGGGTGTGGGCATCCTACCGCCCCATGTCCAAAAAACGCCGGAGTATGCAAGTAACTATGCTGAAAAGTTGAAGGCTGCAGGGGCTGATATTGTGTTGCCTAATGTTGAGCAGCTGACAGTGGAGGCAATTCAATCCTTAATTCGGACTTGAGTGTTTGTGATATGGGTTCTGGAATGTCTCCAGCTCTGATTATGGAAGACCCTATCGCATAAAAATATGAGCGGGTTATATCGATAGTTTGCAGCATAACCATCAGTTTTGGTGTGATAGGCTGCGAGCTATCAGCATATTCTGCTCATTTGGGGTAAATAGAGTGACAAAGAAGAGCTAATAACTTGTTAGCTGTCAGTTTTCCCAATGTGTTAATTTGCGCCATTACTCCATCTTGCAGAAGAGTTACCACCACAAAGAGTCTTGGAAGATCAGCTCGGAGGATTGCCGTGGGGACTTTATCTGGAGCCCAGTAGATTTTTAAGGCCTCATAATGTCTAGATTTGCGCGGCTTCTCACAAATCAAATCATATGAACAGCCGTCTGCTCAGCTCTTAAATCAAAAATTATCAAGTTTTTCTAGATTTAGTTCTCGGTTTCTTCCCACTTGCTGGTTAAGGTTGGGGTCCAGAGATGAATTCTCGCATCGTACACGCAGTATTCTACAGCATCAAACAGCGACTGTGTTTTCTTGATTGTCTTTACTGAGGTGACACCCATGGGCAAACTTTATAACAGCATCCTTGAAACAATTGGTCGTACTCCAGTTGTAAAACTCAATAAGTTAGCTCCAGAAGGTATTAACTTGTACGTCAAAGTTGAAGCATTTAACCCCATGGGGTCCGTTAAAGATCGGTTAGCATTGGGAGTTATTGAAGCTGCAGAGCGAGACGGGAGCTTATCCCCCGGACAAACCGTCATTGAAGCAACTAGTGGTAATACCGGCATTGGTTTAGCGATGGTCTGCGCACAGAAAGGCTATACTCTGGTTGTGGTTATGGCAGAAAACTGCAGCATCGAACGCCGTAAAATCATGCGTTTCTTGGGCGCCAAAGTTGTCCTAACACCCGCTTCTCAAAAAGCAATGGGCATGCTCAATAAAGCCATCGAGCTAGCTGAAACCCACGGTTGGTTCCTTTGTCGCCAGTTTGAGAATGAGGCCAATGCCGATATCCATTCCCGCACAACAGCCCCTGAAATTCTGGATGATTTTCGTGATCAACAGCTCGATTACTGGGTAACAGGTTTTGGCACAGGGGGCACACTCAAAGGGACAGCTAGAGTCCTCAAAGCAGAGCGGCCTGAAACTCAGGTTATTGTTTGCGAACCAGACAATTCACAATTAATGGCAAGCGGCCTGCCTCAGAAGCGTGGTGAAAATGGCGGCATTCACGAAAGTCATCCTAATTTCCGACCTCACCTGATGCAAGGTTGGACACCCGACTTTATTCCCCAATTGGCGGAAGATGTCATGAAGGCCCACCATATTGACCAGTTCATACCCATCAATGGGGCGGATGCTCTGCGTCTATCCCAAGAATTGGCGCAAAAGGAGGGGATTTTCACAGGTATCTCCGGCGGCGCCACGTTAGCAGGCGCCTTGCAAGTCTGTACACAAGCTCCTCAAGGTTCTACGGTGCTTTGTATGCTCCCTGACACGGGTGAACGTTATCTCACCACACCACTTTTCGCAGAAATCCCAGAAGAGATGACCGAAGCAGAACTCGCTATCTCAAAGTCAACGCCAAGTTGTCGCTTTGATGCGCCACCCCCTGCAAAATCAGCTCCAGCGACAGTTGAGCCGCCCGTTGTAACTCCTGAGGCTGAAGCGTTTGTGCAAGCTGTAATTAATGAGCCAGAACAGCCTGTTGTCATGTTTGCCTTGCAATGGTGTGAGTTTTGTTGGTCGATTCGCAAGCTGTTTGCAAAATGTGGCATTGAGTATCTCTCGGTTGATTTGGATTCTGTGGAGTATCAAGCCGATGGTTGGGGGGGCAAAATCCGGGCCGCATTGAATGCCAAAACGGGTTGCAAAACAATTCCCCAAATCTTTGTGGGTGGGAAGTTCATTGGTGGTTGTACAGAAACCTTTGACGCATTTAAGAGTGGAGAATTACAGACTCTACTAGAAGAGCATCAAGTTGCCTTCAACAGTCAAGTTCGCCTCGATCCCTACAGTTTGCTCCCAGGCTGGCTCCAACCTCGTTAATCCTGCGCTTGCCCAGCCAACTTGTATGATTCTAGCGATCGCTGCCCTTAAAATCCATCAGCTAATTAACAGGAAAAACATCATGGCTCAATATTAAGGGAGTGTGAGAGTTCAAGAGGTGAACCTTTTCTACAAAAAATACCTTTTCTACAAAAAATATAAGATGTAGCTCATAATTTTTCTCAATTCTAGGCAGAGCCTGGAATTAAACAGTGGAGGGCCCGACCTCCACAGAAGCCTCGATTTGTCTGAAGGCAGAGCCTCCAGGGGGAGTTACACAGACAGAGCCTGGGACCAGAAAATGACCAATGACCAATGACCAATGGCCAATGACCCACCAATTAAATCTGTGATCGCCTTGAAAATCGAGCCGTTCCCGCTGCTGCTATTGTCACCAGTAAGATTGCGGCTATGGCTCGAAATTCTAGGGTTTCTCCGAGGATCAGAAACCCTGCGATCGCCGCCGCCACCGGTTCCAAACTGAGCAGAACGCCGAATACTTGAATCGGGAGCGATCGCAGCGCTTCCAGCTCCAGCGAGTAGGGAATGGCCGACGACAATAAAGCCACTCCTAGCCCAGGCAACCAGACCTGCGGCTGTAGTAAGGTCGCGCCTTCAGCCGCAATTCCGACGGGCGCCAGCACCAGTGCTCCAATCGCCATCGCCCAGGCCAATCCCTCTTCCCCAGCCAATGCCCGTCCGGTGCGAACAGAAAGTAGTATATAGGCGGCCCAGAGACACCCCGACAATAGCGCTAAGCCGACGCCCCACAGGTCTAAAGCAAAGCCGCCGATGGGGGTAAGTAAGACAATCCCAGCGCCTGCCAGCAACACCCACAGGATATCCAACACCCTTCGGGATTTGACGATTGCAAGGCCAAGCGGCCCGATAAACTCCAGCGCCACAGCGATCCCCACCGGAATGCGATCAATGGCGGCATAGAAGGAGAAATTCATCAACGCTAGCGCTAAGCCAAACAAAATCAAGAGCCCCAGGTGGTCACGCACTTGACTTCGCCATTGGGGCCGCCAGAGTAGAAATAGAAAAGCAGCGGCGAAACCGACCCGCAAAAAGACCACGCCGGCCGGTCCAGCCTCTTGAAATAACGCTTTTGCGCTGGCTGAGCCAATTTGGGTGGATCCAATCGCGAGCAACACCAAACTAAGCGGGGGAAGAGATACGGAGGAGGGGAGTCGTTTTAGGTTCATGGGCTGATGGGAGCGATTGTCGGCCTAGTCGTCTTTCCGAGTTTTTTACTTTTCTTTCATACTGTTTAAAGGATCTATGTCAAAATCCAGACAGGCTGATGAATGGCCGATCGCCATTATGGGGAGTTTATTGATTTAGAGGAGGGGCGCTATGAAAATTCTGCTGGTGGAAGATGATGAGCGGATAGCAGACGCCCTCGCGGAAGACCTCACCGACCAACACTACCTCACCGATGTTGTCTATGACGGGCAAGCGGGTTGGGAAATGGCGGACGCCTTCACCTATGATCTGATTTTGCTGGATGTTATGCTACCGAAGGTTGATGGTGTTACCTTGTGTCAGCGTTTGCGCTCCCATGGCTGTAGTACGCCCATTCTGATGTTAACGGCTCGGGACACCATTGCCGATAAGGTAATCGGATTAGATGCCGGGGCAGATGATTATGTGATCAAGCCGTTTGACTTGAAAGAATTATCGGCGCGGATCCGGGCGCTTCTAAGACGCGGCAGCGCTGCCTTGCCGCCTGTGCTGAATTGGGGAGACCTGCGGTTGGATCCCAGCACCTGTGAGGCGTTTTACGGCGACCGCCTGTTGTCTCTGACTCCCAAAGAATATTCTCTGTTGGAATTACTACTGCGGAATGGCCGTCGGGTGTTGAGCCGAGCCCAAATTCTGGAACACCTTTGGCCGTTTGAGGCGCCTCCAGAAGAGGCGACCGTCAAGGTTCACATCCGCAGTTTGCGGCAAAAACTGAAATCTGCTGGCGCGTTTCCCGATTTAATTGAGACAGTTTACGCCTTGGGTTATCGCCTTAACCA
This sequence comes from Leptolyngbyaceae cyanobacterium MO_188.B28, assembly GCA_030065175.1. Lineage (GTDB taxonomy): Bacteria > Cyanobacteriota > Cyanobacteriia > Phormidesmidales > Phormidesmidaceae > JAKSDM01. Next base: position 5,454 of record JASJDH010000044.1, read on the forward strand.
AGCTGTAGAAAAGGCCTAGTATAGAGGTCCTCAACTCTATGTTTCAAAGTTTGCGTTGGCGACTATTGCTGTCTTATCTGGCGGTGATGGCGGCCATTTTGAGTGCTTTTGGCGCGGGTGTCTATATCTTCTTTAGCCGCAGTCTTTATACTGAGCTGGATAAAAAGCTGCTCACCTTAGCTCAATCAGCGGCTCCCTCGATGGCGGAAGTGAAAGAAGAGGGAAGCGCCTACCTCGAACAAGTGGATGAAGTGCCCTGGCGGGACATTTTCAACCGCGATCAACAAAGCCTGGAGTGGTTTGATGCAGACGGAGCGCTATTGGCTAATCGCGGCGCCCTTTCGCCCGGTTTTCAACCCAAGCCAGGGGCTCGCATTCAGTGGCAGGGGGAAGAACCCTGGCCGATGCGGACCTACACCATTTCGATTTACAGCGATCGCCCCGCCCCTAATCCTCCCAGTCCACCGTCTTTAGAGGGATTTATCAGAGCGACGCAGTCGACAGAAGCGATCGCCATCGCCCAGCGTCAACTTCTGTGGGGTTTGGGCATGGGTGGGGCGATGGCGCTAGGACTGGTGGGAGCTGGCGGCTTGTGGCTGACCCAGCGAGCCCTCAAGCCCGTTGAACAAAGCTTTAATCAACTTCAGCAGTTTACCGCTGACGCGTCCCATGAACTTCGGAGTCCAATCACAGCGGTGAAGACTTCGGTTGAAGTGATGCGCAATCATCCAGAGCGGATTCACCCCAAGGACATTAAGAAATTAGCCGCGATCGCCAGCGCCACGACGCAAATGAGCCGCTTAGTGGAAGACTTACTCTTTTTGGCCCGGTCAGGGGGAGAATCCAATGCGATGCCCACCCGCGATTGGGAAGTTGTTTGCTTGAATAAAGCCTTACAAGACTTGATCGAACTGTTAGACCCCACCGCTCATTCTCAAGGACTTACCTTAGAGGCTCACTGGCTAGCCCAAGTGTCGGTGATGGGAGATCCCTTTCAACTCACCCGTCTGTTTTCCAATCTATTGGGGAATGCCTTTCAATACACGCCATCTGGGGGGAATGTGACGATCGAAGTGGATAAACGGCATCGCTTTGCGATTATCAGTATCAAAGATACCGGCATCGGAATTGCGCCAGAGCATCTTTCCCAAGTCTTTGATCGCTTCTGGCGGGCTGATAAAGCCCGGTCCCATCAAAAAGGCGGTATGGGTTTAGGACTCTCCATTGTTCAGGCCATTGTTGAACAACACAACGGCAAGATCACCGTCAACAGCCAAGTTGGCGTTGGGAGTTGTTTCCAAGTCCACTTACCCGCAATTGCCTAAGATGCGATCTCTTTCCGACTTCTTTACCTTTGAGGATTACTCTCAAAGCATTCCATAAAAAACAATATTCAACCGGCCTCCGGCAGGCGTCTCTATAGACCAACTGACGGGGTGAAGGCGCATGGCGATCTAGCCCGCCCTTGACAATGCTTGCAGAGGCCTGTTGAGAATCTCATTCAGTTTGTGGTGAAGGGAAAAAATGATGAATAAATCCAACGTATTGATCATCGTAAAGCATATGACGGGGTTAGCGGGCGTCGCTGGAGTTAGCGCTCTCATCGGGTTGCCTGCTCACGCGCAGCTGAAAATTGCTCCCAATAGCCTTCATGCTGTGACTGAACAGTGGAGAATCACCAATGTGGACACTGTTTTTCCAGATTTCACAGCACAAACTCAAGATTTGCCTAAAGAAGCCCCAGTTGTTGACGTACTCCCTGTTTCAGACCCTGAAAGCGCCTCAGACTTGACGGCGCCTACCCCCGTCATCCCCGATGACGCCTCGATAGCGCCCACTGCTGACAGTCCCGATGATGACGCCTCGATAGCACCTATTGTTGACAGTCCCGATGATGACGCTGCGATAGCGCCCACTGCCGACAGTCCTGATGATGATATTGCTAACGTTGAAGACATGCCCACGTCAGATTCGGGTAGTGCAGTAGACCTTAAGAGGAATACCGCCGATACTATCAATGAGGATACTTCAGCGGTGGAAGAAATTCCCGCCTCAGACACTGGCAGCGCTGCTGATCTAATGGCGCCGCCGCTTGAGACGCCTGAAGCAGTCGAGATTCCTGAAAGTAGCTCAATTACTCCCTCGGAACTGCAGCAATTTGTCAACGCTGTTATGGAAGTTCAGGCCATTGAGCAGCAAACTCAGGAGAACATGGCGCAGCTAATTACAGCAGAGGGGCTGAGCCCAGAAAGATTTAACCAAATTTTCTTGGCTCAGCAGTCAGCTAATGCTGACCCCATCTCTGAGATTACTCCTGAGGAGCAACAAACCTTTGATCAAGTATTCTCTCAACTCCAGGCGATCGATCAAGCCTCCCAAGTAAGTAAGGAACAGGCGGTAACCGATCAGGGGTTAGCAATGGAACGCTTTAGCCAGATATTAAAGGCTGTTCGGCAAGATCCTGACCTCCAGGAACAAGTGCAGGAGCTATTGCCGCCTACTGAATAACCCCAGTTTTTGAACCAACAATTTCTATCTCTTTCGTAATGCTTTCTCATGCTCTATGGTCAAGTGATTTAATCACTTGACCTTTTTTTAACTGGGAAATTAAGGGTTGGGGCTCCCTATCCATCTCTAATGGACTAATCTGCTAAAAATCAAAATCCAAATTTTCCAACAGCCTAGCCGGGTCTTCCACCACCGCCACCACCTGAACATAGGTATCTTGAATGCGATCGCCCTCCACTTGAACTTCCGCTGTCGGGTAATTTTGAATCACCTCCAGCGGCGTCACCTGATTATCGTCACTGGCCGATAGGACAAACGCCGCCCGTAACGCTTGTCGGCTGGCGCGGCCAGAAGGAGGGTGGATGGCTTCTCCAACCTGGTCTAGGGCCCATTCGCCAAGACTGCTATTTAAGATCTGATCCAGTAGGACGGGGCTGACCTCAAGTTCCTCAGTCAGTCCTTGACGCAGGGTTTCAGGGTCTTCGCCTGCAGTATCTAGGAGAGCGCTGAGGGTGGATGAGACTTCGCCGGTTTCGGCTAGAAGGGTGAGTTCATCGACTGCAATGGCGCGGCTCAAAGCCCCATATTTCAGGAGAACGCGGTGAGCTGCGATCGCATCAAACCCTGCTAATAGGAGGATAGCTGGGATCAGGCAATAAATCGATTTCAGAATCATTGTCATCGGCAGATAAGTTATCGCCCTCTTCATAATCACCCCTCTCGATTTCGCTGATCTTTGATGTCCACTGGTTTGATGTCCACTGGTAGAGTGACGCATCTGATGGTTGATCCGTTTCTAAGCGGCCAATCCTTCTAAAATAGATTATTTGGCGATTAATTGTAATTCTTGAGCACCTTCCTCAATCTCCAAACATCTCTCCGCTTCAGCTCGTCTCTTTATCTTGTCTCTTTATCGCTTCACTTTGGCTGAAAGTATTGCAAATCCGAACGTAGGATGAATAGAGTAGTATAAATCACCTATCCTGTTACAAAGTGTTCTTGGGAATGGCTGGGTAATGCACAATTTTTTGCCGATCACCTACTTTCAGAATCAGTTTGTCCCGTTTGAAAAGGCTAATATTTCTATCGCAACCCACGCCTTGCATTATGGTACGGGCGCCTTTGGCGGGTTACGAGGTGTTCCAGATCCCCAGAATCCCTCACAGATTTTGTTGTTTAGACTTGATCGCCACTGTCAGCGGTTAAGCGCCAGCGCCCGGTTGCTTCAATACGATTTGCCCGCTGACAAAATTCAGTCTGTCATTATTGAATTTGTCAAACAAAACCGCCCAGCCGTCTCCTTTTACATCCGGCCCTTTGTATATACCTCTGATTTAGGCATTGCGCCCAGGCTGCATAATGTCAAGAAAGACTTTTTTATCTATGGCTTAGAGTTGGGGGATTATCTGTCCCCTGACGGGGTAAGCTGTCGAATTAGCTCTTGGCGACGTCAAGAAGATAGCAGCTTGCCGCTGCGGGGAAAAATCAGCGGCGCCTATATCACCTCATCCCTGGCCAAAACTGAAGCGGTGGAGTCGGGGTTTGATGAAGCGATTTTGATGAATTCCCAGGGCAAGGTGAGTGAGGCGTCTGGGATGAATGTCTTCATTATCAGAAACGGGCAGTTGATTACCCCTGGATTTGAACAAGACATTTTAGAAGGAATCACCCGAGACAGCGTGCTGACTATGGCGAGGGATCTTGGCATACCCGTGGTTGAGCGGCCAATTGATAAGTCCGAACTACTCATTGCCGATGAAGTCTTTCTCAGTGGGACGGCGGCTAAGATTACCCCGGTTCGGAAAATCGAAACCTACGAGTTATCAAAACATCGTCCGATCACTGAAAAATTAAGGGATAAGCTCTCTGCAATTACTGAAAATCGAGACCCTGATTATCGTGATTGGGTTTATGTGGTGCCAGTTGGGGGATGAGGGGATTTGGCAGCGAGCGGTAGATGGGGAGATAGGGAAGATGGGGGGATGGGGAGGAATACATGTAGTGCGAAATATTTGCGTTTGGGGGAGATGGAAAGTATTGGGAGATGGGGAGGGTTGACCAATCCAAAATCCAAAATCTAATATTCTTAGTAGAAGAAACCTCTCGCCAATAGCCTCAGCGCCCAACCTAAGATTAGGATTAGTCTACTTCTTAGAATTTTCCTTTGAACTTTCTAAGATACGCTGGATTACTCCCCAGAGAATGCCAAGCGCGATAATTGCCAAGATCATGACGGCGGGTTTCCGCCAAAGACTTGGGGAAAGGGCTGCACGGCTTGAAGCCTCTGTTTTAGAGTCAAGGACCACTGCTTTCTCAGTGTTAGATTGGCTTAGGGATGAGGATTGAGGGGGAAGGTTGGGGTCTGAATTTGCAGCGGTTGGGGTTGTCCCCAGTGAAACTGTCACTTCAAAGCGCAGGTTAAAGGGTGTGAAATCCCTTGTAGTGGAGGGTTTGCCGGTGAGAACCAATTCATAGGCGCCAACGGCGGGAAATAAAATTTCAGCGCTAGGAATGCCTTGATAGCCCTCTGCTGAGATGGCGGTCAAATCCGGTTGCGCAATGGGAGGCGTTCCTGCTTCATAGGGCTGGGTGTAGATGGCCAGGTTACAGTCACATGCCGTTAGCGGAATAACGTCACCGCCTTTCTGGATCAGGGCGAACCAGGCTTGACTGGCTTCTCCAGCTCGGGGAATGTCATTGGGTTTGATGTGTAGGGTGCCGCCCACATCATCAGACACATCAACTTGGTGAGCTAAGGCGGGTGTCGTGAACGTCAACAGTAGAAGCAACCCAATTCCTGGCTTAAGATTTAGTCGGGGGAACATAAAACCGCTCTAAAGACAATATCGACCAAACCCAGCGCGATCGCAGCAATAACACGCTAACCATTCCAACTATTAGTAAAACCGTCTGGACATGATGACTCCAACCCAGTGGGCCATCGCCCAGATCGCGGGATCCGATCAAAATAGAATGGCCAGCAGTCAGCGCTAAAGCCGGGATACTCAGTAAGTGTAAACTGCGCCACCAGCGACCCAATTGTTTTTGAGCCCAATCGAAGCTGGTGAACGCTAGCGGCGTCATCAACGTTAATGCTGCAACCCCGGCTATAATGCCCCATTGATGCCGCGGAAGCATGAAGTTGAACGCATTGAAATTCCAGCCCCAGCTATGCTCAATCATATGGACCGTGTGTACTAAAGATAGAACAAAGGCTCCAACTCCCAAGACCCGTCGAAACCGCAGAAGATGGGGCCAAAGGCGACTGACGGGGCGGGCGATCAACGCCAAAAATAAGCATAAGATCGCACTATAGCCGGTGTAGTCCACCGTAGTATCCCCTGTCCTCATTAAGATCAGAAGCCCGATCAAAATCGTGATCCATCCCCCTAGCCGAAACAATTGGCTGCGGCGATCCTGACTCAATAGTGACGTATAGACGCCGACCCCTAGCATCGTTGGCGCCGTTCCTATGCCAAAAGCAAGCATGGTGGCGGCTCCGCCCCATAGACTACTGGTCGCCGCCGCCTTGATTTGCGCGGCATAGAGGAAACCACAAGGAATGAGGCCCCATCCCATGCCTAACAAAGCAGGCGTCCACCATTGAGGATTGAGAGAAAATTTCGCCATGGCGCCACTGAGCTGTTCATGCAGCTTGCCTCTAGCCATAGGATGGAGCAGTGGGATCTTAGGCATCAGTCCAGGACTCACCTGACACAATCCAAACCACACCAACAAGCTTCCCGCCACGAGAGCGATTCCACGACGCAGACCACTGCCGACTCCTGCCATATGTCCACTGGCGATGACAACAGAGCCTAGGGCTCCGATGGCGGCGCCGACCAGGGTATAGCTGATAATACGGCCAAGATTAAAAACTCCATGAAAGTAAACCTGTTGTCGCCACTTAGCTTCGGAAGCGGTCGGTTGAGATAGGGAAAATGCGACGGTAATTGGGCCGCACATACCAACACAATGGCCAAAGCTTCCCAGAAATCCTAAGCTCGCAATCAGCAGTAAATCCAGCATGTAGCGGTTTGCATTTGCATGGACGACACCTCGCACCCTATAGAATAATTCCTATGCCCAGCCTAATTGGAGAAGCTTCTCTGAAGCGGTGGATGCAAGCGTTGCAAGCACCTCTCCGACATAGCGCTAACCGGTCACAGTTTAAGAAACTGCTCAAGTGCAGACACCATCGTTGGGGGCCAACGGCGGACCGTTTGAACCCAATTTAGGTCCTGGTAACGGCTATCCAAGCCAACCACCGCCACCCAATTGCTTTCCGCTTCTCCAGCTTGTCCTTGATCCCAAAGGGCGGCGGTTAAGGCTGCGCGGGCGTCGGCGAACTGGGGATAGCGGCGGGCCAAATTACGCATGCTGCGGACAGCATCTTGGGTTTGTCCAAGTTGGTATAAGGCGAGCGCTCGATTAATCTGGGCTAGCGCAAACATCGGCGCCAACTTAATTGCCTGGTTGTAGTCCGCCAGGGCGGCTTCCCAATGACCTTGCCCCGCTTCTGCGTTGCCTCGATTGTTATAGCCGGAAGCATCGTTTGGATCTAGGGTCAGCAGTTGATTGTAGTCTGAGATCGCGGCTTCCCACCGGCCTAATCCTTCCAGAGCGGCCCCCCGATTAAGATAAGGGTCGGGGACGTTAGGAGCCAGTTCAATCGCTTTATCATAGTCGGCGATGGCGGCTTCCAGGTTATTTTGCCCCACCCTGGCGTTCCCCCGATTGCTCCAAATTGCGGCTTCGTTGGGCAAGAAATCCAGTAACTGACTCCAGTAGGTTTCGGCGGCGGCGAAGTCTCCCGCCCGGGACGCGTCGAAGGCTTGTTGGCGCAAATCGGCAATGGTTTGCAGCGATTGTTCGGAAAGTTCAACGCCTGGATTGCCTGAGGCGGTCTGCGCCATTGCGGGAAAGGGGCCACTCGTCAAGCTCAGTAAAATAATCAGGCAAAAAATCCAGAAATATCGCATAGGGCGATCGCTCACCAATGGTTTCAACGTGTGCTTAAGTCTCTTCTTTTAATTAGATTAGAGGATAGGTGGGCATGGTCAAATGAGGAGAAGTAACGATCAAAGGGAATTGACGACGCTAACTGATGCGTGTCTATCCATCGTTTCCTGCTGGGGCTTGATTAACCAGGCAAATCCCGTCCAATTTGAAGTCTACATCAGAGACAGTTGCTGCTCACTTAAGGATGTAGAGACATCCTTTTCATCGTAGCCTAAGTGTCTACAAGCTGCAGGCGTCACCACTCGACCTCTAGGGGTGCGCTGGAGATACCCGATTTGCATCAAATAGGGTTCGTAGACTTCCTCGATGGTTTGAGCATCCTCACCGGTAGCGGCGGCCATGGTGTCCAGCCCGACGGGGCCGCCATTGAAATTCTCAATCATGACTGTAAGCAAGCGGCGATCGGTCCAGTCTAAGCCGCAAGGATCGACGTTGAATAACTCTAGGGCTTCAGCTGCGATCGCGGCTGAAATCACCCCGGATGATTTCACCTGTACATAATCCCGCACCCGCTTCAGCAATCGATTAGCAATCCGAGGGGTGCCCCGCGCCCGTCGGGCAATTTCCATCGCTCCGTCAGAATTAATAGCGGTTTTCAGAACCTGGGCGGTCCGCGTAATAATTTGAGTTAATTCATCAATTTCATAGAATCGCAAGCGCTGGATCAGGCCGAAGCGATCTCGCAGAGGAGAAGTCAGCGCCCCCACCCTTGTCGTAGCTCCCACTAAGGTGAACGGTTGTAGAGGAATGCTGCGAGTGCGGGCGCTTTGCCCCTTACCGATGGTGATATCCAGGCGGGCGTCTTCCATCGCCGGATAGAGAATTTCTTCCGTCACCCGAGGCAAGCGGTGGATTTCGTCAATAAAGAGAATGTCCCCTTTCTGCAAGTTCACCAGCAATCCCACAATATCCCGAGGGCGTTCCAACGCGGGGGCCGTGGTAATCTTACACCCCACCTCCATTTCCTGCGCTAGAATCAGCGCCATTGTCGTCTTCCCTAATCCAGGCGGGCCATACAGCAATAGGTGATCCAACGATTCTTGACGAGACTGCGCCGCCTTGATGGCGATATTAAGCACTTCTTTGAGGGCTTTCTGGCCAATATACTCAGTTAGTCGACGGGGTCTGAGCTTCTCTTCCTGACGATCCGTCTCCCCCGCTTTGACCTGGCCCTCTAGCAATCCATGGCTTGGCTTCCTGGTCTGAGGTTTTGTCTCCCCTGTCGTTAGGGGAACGTTGACGTCAGGCTCAGTCGCTTTCGAAGAATTAACCGACTTAGCCGACTTAGCCGACTCAGACCGTTTTGCCTGGGGCTGAGGGTTAGAGTCGGGCGGAGGAGCGTCGGGCGAGGGTTGCTTAGATGAAATAATCGCCATAGCGATAGGGCTGCCTGCTAAGGAGAGCGATGCGTTTAGATTAGTATAAACGCACTAGCCTAAATTTAACCGGGTGGAATTCCACTGATCCGTAGAATATCACCCACCGTTGGATAGTGGCTGTTTAGCCCAAGGGTGCTCGGATTGACGGGATTCTTGTGGATAAAATGGCGATAGTCCATACAAAATCGATCCCAAGGGGCCAGTTGAATTCGGAATAAAGGAATCAAAACATTATTCGCTAACCCGATGGACAATGGAATGCGGAAGAAAATTCGTTTGCCCAAATACTTGCAGGCTGCTTCAATGGCTTGATTCGCTGTCATTGCCGGATTCCCCAGAACCAAATTGCGAGGCTCCCCTGGAGCGGGGGGATGGTCAATCAGGTGGCGCACTACAGTGGCGATGTCTCGAGCATGAATCAGATGGAAGCTCCCATCGGCCTTGAAAAAACGAATGACGTCCATCCACTTGACAACATCTCCCAAACCACCGGATTGGTGAGACGCGGGCTTGTCCTTGTCTCCGCCAAAGACAAAGGTGGGGAACAACGTAGTGATGCGAGGCGCAATTGCAAGCTCAGATAAGCGCTCATAGCAGACATATTTGCTCCGGATGTAATCCGTGCCAATTTCTCCGGCCTCTTTGCGCAACTGATTGTCTTGATTGAGAATACTCTCTGTAGAAAAATAAATAACCTGTCGACAGTGGTTCGGGTCCAACAGGTTCATTAACCGAAGCGTTTTCTCAACATTGATCTCAAACACTTCCTCTGGTCCGCCCCAACAGGCCGCCGCCAGAATAGCGCTATCCATAGTGGCTAGGAGATCGGAGAATTGTTCGATATCGCTTAAATCGCCCTGAATGATTTTAACGCCAGGGCGAACTTGAGTATTAATCAATAGTTTTTCAGGGTTGCGGACCAGGACATACAGCTCATGATCCGTTTGGTTGATTAAAGACTCAAGAATATAGTGGCCTACACAGCCGCTACCTCCTGTCAAAAAAATACGCTGTGGCGTTGAAGAGTCTAAGGGTTGGAGATTAGGCAATGAAATTGCAGGATTAGAAGGCGCCAAAACAGATTATAAATCAATTAGGAACAACACAATGGCGTCCAGAGAACAGGTTAAACGCCCTCGAACCCAGACCCATTCTAAAATGCTATCAGGCTGACGTGGTGTACTACTAGCCTTACAAGATAAGGATTCATCGATATTTGTTTTCGTCTTTGCAATCAGATGAAGACACTCTCCCAATGTCAGCCTGAATTAACTGACTGAGCAGAGTCAGTTAATTCAGGCTGATAAAAACAATCAGGAAGCAGAGTGCGACAATCATCGCGCCTGTGATCAATTCCACCTCACTTGCACAAAATGCTTATTCCCCGATGAAATCCTCTGGATAGGGAAAATTAAATAACTCTCTTCCAGTGCATGCCGATAGACGACCGCAACAACAATCGGGTTAATGATGAATGCGATGAATAATGAGCATGACTTCGTGTCTTAATTCATTGCTATGTGGTTACCGCCAGCGAAGCTGCCAATGGGACCGTTTGGGCTGATTCAACTCTTCTTCGGTTAACCATTCTACGGTTTTATAAGTGCCAAAGGCGTGATCCCACCAATCTACAGCAAGACCAAAATTGTGATGCCACATACCATATTTGTGATGTACATAGTGCACAGGCATTTTCATCCAAAAGCACTTGGTTGGATTTTCATGCTGTAACTGATGGGCGTAAGCTGAGAAAGCCGCGTAGACTAGTGCGCCCATAAACCAACCAATGCCAGCTTGCAGGGAGAATAGGGAGGGAATACACATAACGATAAAACTGCCGCGGATGTAATCCCGAAATTCCCAAAGCACTCCTTGCCCTTCATTCCGTCGATGATGATCGCGGTGACGCTCGCCAATTCGAGGGGATACATGCATGAGGCGATGCAGCCAATATTCCACTAGGCTGGCGAGAATAAAGGCGCTGATAAAGCATATAACGATTAGCATTCGTTCACTCCTAACCCCTGATTTCAAGAAACCCCGATTCCGATAATCTAAAACTTCACCCGTGGGAGATGACAATTAAATTAAAACGAGGTTATCAGTTTGGATATCATCTTAAGCTGGAATGTTCTAGCTGGGCAAGAATACTCTATTATGGGCGGCGGCGAGTCCGAAGTTGTGAAAAATTGACCCGGATCAAAATTTAGAATTTAGGGTGATTGTCTACTTGCTTTTGGCTTCTAGATTTCCAGAAAATGGCGTTCAGTTTCAAGTAATCGCCCCTGATATTTGACTCCTCTGATGCTGATTTTCTTAGATTCCGAGTTTATTGTTAGGGGGCTTTGGTCCTCTGAACCTTTTTCAGCTACAGGTCAGGTTAAAGGGAATCAGCGTCAATATTTAGTCGACTGTTGTCGAGATTACCGAGTGAAACTCTTCTATTCGTAAGAATAATGCGATAATGGCTGCCATGGTCAATGGGTATTTAAGGTCAGCATTCCACCGAATTTTTCTATTCAATGGAGGTATATCGGCTGTTCAGGTTCACCACGCACAATTTAAAATTCGGAATTTATGAATTAATCCTAGAACTAGCCTTGAAAACTTGAAACGCTTCAAAAAAATAGTGAAGTAATTTTCAAACATGTACTCAGCGAAAGGGTGTGTTTATGGAACTAGCCACAACGCTCAAGGGCCAATCAATTCAAAATCGCATTCGAGAAGTAGGGATTAACCCAAATTATTGGTACCCAGTGGAGTGGGCCAGCCAGGTAAAGCCCGGTGAGGTTAGATCAGTGATGATTTGGCGACAGGCCATCGCGCTCTACCGAGATACGCAAGGGTCGCTCCACGCTTTGGCGGATGCTTGTCCTCACAAAGGCGTAGAGCTGCATAAGGGGGAAGTGCAAGGCTCCAACCTCGCTTGTCCGTATCACGGCTGGGAGTTTGATGGAGACGGGAACTGCGTCAACATCCCCTACTTTCCCAAGGACCAAAAACTTCCCTGTGCTAAGGCTCAAAGCTATCCTGTCCAAGAAAAGTACGAAATTGTCTGGATCTTTCCAGGGGATCCGAACCTGGCGGAGTATCAATCGCCGCCCGAGGTTCCAGAATTTGATCATCCAGATTGGTTTGTCGTTCGTATTCCAGGCAAATTTGAGGCTCATTTTTCCATTTGCAACGAAAATACCATGGATGTCTTCCATGGTTTCTTGCACAAAGATTTGCAAGGATGGTTTGATCCGGTGCTGTTAAATTTACAACAGACTGAATCTGGAGTTGCAGCGGATTATCGGGTTTCCTATCAAGGTTGGCTGACTAAGTTGATCGGCATTGGTAAGGAAGGGACTGGCGTCATCACTCGCACGGTCTCAATTCGATACCAGTACCCGCATTATCACAGCGCCCTGGAAGACGTGTCGTCGCTCTATCTGATGCGGTCCCCAGTAGAGTCCGGCTTAACTCGTTCCTTTTCCCTGATGTTTATCAGATTACCTTTACCCAATTGGTTGCTTAAGGGCCCCCTCAAAAACTTGATTGAAAAGTTGATTCTGAAACATATCTTTCTAAAGTTTCTGCATCAGGACGTGGAGATGATGGAGAGTGAGCAGCGAAACTATATCGGTAATCCTAAGCGCCAATACATTGAGGTCAATCCGGCCATTATCGCGCTGCAGCGGGTTATTATCGGGCAATATGAAAAGTTTATGCAACAATCTAAACAACCGTTCAATCAGACCAATGGCGGTTATAAGGCGTCATTGACCCTGGCTGAGATGGTTAAATCGGAGTGATGTATGGTTAGCATGGTCAGTTTGCAGCCTGCGTGTGCGCAGTGCTGAATGGCTATTTAGGAGTAGGTGTGAGGAGTTAATACAGTGGACGTTGTAGACGAGTACATGCAAGGTCTCTACAAAAGTGGCCTCTATCCAGACAGATTTATCTGTCATCACAAGCAGGGAAACCAGGTTGAGATTGAAGCTTACGATACCGGAAAGCGCTATAAGCTGTTGACTTTCTGCACCAATGACGTCTTAGGTCTGGTGCAGTCAGAGGCAGTTAGGCAAGCGTCGATTGATGCGATTGTTCAATATGGCCCCTCTAACAGTTCTTGTTCTGCTTTGAGCGGTCGGATTGATCTACATCGGCAGTTGGAGCAAGAAATTTCATCGTTTAAGCATTTGCCTCACACCCATTTATTTTTGAACGCTTGGATGGCGCTTCAGGCCCTAATGGACGCCTTCTGCCATCTGGCGATTCCGATTCCAGGGTTTCGGCATACCCGAGAGACTTTGATATTGACCGATGTGCTTAATCATGGCTGTATCATCTCCGCCATTGCGAATGCGGGCAACCGTTCCGGCAAGATGTTTAGCCACAGTCCTGATGTTCGGGTCAAGGCTTATCGTCACTGCGATGTCAATGACTTTAGCCGCAAGCTCCGTCGTTACGCCCAACCTGATAGTCGGATTTTGGTGATCTCCGACGCAGTTTTTTCCATGGACGGCGACATCGCCCCCTTACCTGAGATGCTAGACGTTTTGGAGAATTATCCCGGTAGCGTCATTGTGATGGATGAAGCCCATGCCAGCGGGGCGATTGGCGCCACTGGACGAGGAATTTACGAGCACTTTGGCATTTCTCCCCAACAGGTGTTGGATCGGGGGATCTCACCCTTGATTATGACTACCTTCTCCAAGTTCGCCGCCTCAGCCGGCGCTGCCATTAGCAGTTATTCTCAGGGGCTGATTGACTTACTCGAGGTTTCGCCCACCTCCATCGGCACCATCTCTCTGCCGCCGCCGACCGCCGCCGCCGCTTTAGCAAGCATTCGGCAGGTAAAACAACAGCCTGAGTTGGTGGAAAAGCTACAGTCTAATACGCGCTACTTGCGGGCGCGCCTGAAAGATCATGGTTTTAACGCCATCGGCGAAACTAACGTCATTCCAGTGTTGTTGCCCCCGGAGTTCAATCCTAAGGACTTTGCCCGTCATTTGATGGAAGAGCATGACATCTGGGTGTCTCCCATTTGGTTTATAGCTAAGCCTCGCTTGCGGGTCACCGCTAACGCCTTGCATACAAAGTCGGATATGGATCGGCTGGTTCAGGCTTTGGTCGCCACCCGGGAAGTGCTCTACAAATCACCAGATCGAGAAACTGCTTAATCGGGCATTCCGCTTTATCAGATGTCTAGCGATTGGGGCGTTTTATACGATGCGACGCCGCACACTGTGGACCTTTGACCCATGAATCACTCTTCTTTCCAAATCAAAGCAGTCCTTACTGCTACAGACCAGGAACTGTTCTTAGATGTTCCTGGCCGGGTCTATCAGGGTGATCCGAACTGGGTGCAGCCATTGAGAAGCAGTATTGCTAAGCAATTTGCCCCAACCAATCCGTTTTTCACCTATGGTGAGCTGCAGGCGTTTATCGCAATGTCTAACGGCGAGGTTTTGGGGCGAATTGCGGCGTCGATTAATCGGCGGCTGATTGAGCGGGAAGATCAGCAGATTGGGCTTTTTGGCTTTTTTGAGTGTGTCCAGGACTTTGAAATAGCGCAGGCTCTGCTGGAAGCGGCTTGTCAGTGGTTGCGCGATCGCGGCGTCACCCAGGTACGGGGGCCGATCGACTTGTCTACTCACAATAACTGCCTATTCTTGGTTGACGGCTTTGATTCGCCTCCAATGGTGATGATGCCCTACAACCCGCCGTACTATCCAGACTTTATGGACAAAGCAGGTTGGCGAAAGGCCAAAGACGCTCTGGCTTATAATTTTCCACTAGATCAACCCTTACCCGCTGAATTTGAAAAAGGCTATCGAATTGCTTGTAAGGCAGGGGTCACATTCCGTCCTATTCACACCAAGGGGGAACCCTTTGAACGAGACTGCCGGGCTCTCTACCAATTGTTTACTAAGGCGTTTTCGAATAATTGGAGTTCTAGTCTTCGGACTGAAACTGAGTTTTTAGAAGAAGCTAAAGATCTTAAGCAATTGGTTGATCCAGATGTTTTCCCGATTGCGGAATATCAGGGAGAAATGGTGGGGTTTTTCATGGCGCTGCCTGACTACAACATCGCCCTCAAGCATGTCAATGGTCGACTCAATTGGCTGGGCATTCTCAAATTTCTTTGGCATAAGCGCCAAATTGATCAAGGTCGAGTGATCGCCATTTGCGCTCTGCCCGAATATCAGCGTAAATTGGTTGCCCTAGGACTTGTTTATCTAGGCATGCAAGGTGGAACTCGGAAAAACAAACCTTACCAAAAGGCGGAATTATCTTGGGTCTGGGAGGATAATTTTTCATCTCGGAAGATAATTGAAGCCACAGGCGCAAAGGTTTACAAGACCTATCGAATTTATGAAAAGGACTTGTAGAAAGTGAACACTCTCTATTTGCTCAACATTTAATCTCTGATATGAAAGCATTGGTGACGGGGGCCAATGGGTTTTCCGGCTCCCATTTAGTCAAAGCGCTGGAGCGACAAGGCCACAGTGTAGTGGGTCTGGTGCGCCAATCGAGTAATCTATCTCGACTTGCGAATACGAATGTCCGTTTGGTGTACGGCGATATCACTGATCGGCAAGCCCTCAAAACCGCCATGGCTGAGGTGGATACGATCTTTCATTTAGCGGCTTTGGTCGATTTGGGGCTGGTGAATGAGGCGGAAATGGAGCGGGTGAATGTAGCCGGAACTCAAGCCGTGTTGGAAGTCGCCCAGGAGATGGGCGGCCAATCCCCTAAAATCGTTTACTGCAGCACCATTGGCGTATTTGGCGACACAAACGGCCAAACGATAGACGAAACTTTTCAGCGGACCCAGTCTGATTTTTCCTCCGCCTACGATCGCACTAAATTTCAGGCGCAGCAACTTGTTGATCAAGCCGCTCAACAGGGGCTCTGGGTAGTCAGTGTTTTGCCGGCTGGAATTTTAGGTCCTGATGATCCTCATTTTGGACCCGTGATGAAGCTATTTCTTTCCGGCCGATTGCTCTTTTGGCCAGGGGGCCAGCGAGTGACGGGCATTGTCCATGTGGATGATGTGGTAAACGCCATGATTTTGGCGGTGGAGCGGGGACAGTCAGGTGAGCGCTATATTCTTTCCACGGGGGATTTGACCACCCAAAATATGTTTGGAATTCTGAGCCAGGAAACGGGGCTTCCCATTCCGAGTGAGCCGCCTCAGTTTCTAATTCGCTTAATTGGACAGCTCCTGGATCCAGTGGGTCGCTTATTCAACTGGAATCCGCCCCTCAGTTCTGAGCGAGTTCACTATATCTACGATCGCTGCGTCCGAGTTGACGCCAGTAAGGCAAGGCAGGCGTTAGGTTGGCGGCCGAGATCGGTGGAAAACACGCTGCAGGAGATTATTAGAGAGATGCAAGCAGCAGAATAATCGCCTCCTGCGAGATGCTTGCATTCAGCAGGGTTATGGCGTGTAATTCATGCCGGAATAGCCCTTTATAGAGGAAATACAGAAGTCAGAAGTTAGTCAGACACTAAATTCTGACTCCTGTATTCTACCCTAGGGAAATTTCCCGCTTTAAGTTGACAGCCGAGGTTAGCGAAAAAAATAGCGCTACAGTAAATCGGAATCCAGAGCTTGACCGACTGCTCTATTCTGATCTCTGTATCTCTTACACGCCAGAATTTTTCGGCTCAAATTACATCATGTTTTTTCTCAATTGAAACGGTTCTCTGAAATCCAGATGATATTGATATGAAGACTCTTTAGAGGGAAGACTAGGGTTACTAAATACTGGAATATGGATATCAATAATTATCCCTTAAAACTCAAAATACACTCCCCCTTAAAATTGTCGGATTAATTCAGTTCTCTGAAATGCGATTTTTACATCAAGGTGTGAAATGTTGGATGGTATCGATTAAGATGTAAGGGGTCTGAGATTGAATCTCTCTATGAATCCAAGAAATATAAGAAGCCTTCAAATAGAAATATTAAAATCAAAAATAATCAGAACTTATTTTATTTGCTGAAACCGAAAAAAGTATTCTGTGCCGATTATAAGCATGCCAACTATCCGCGATTCAGATATCCAGGAAACATTTGAAAGTTTTATAGGGAAAGCGTTGAAACTTATCAATAAAATATCAAAGAGGGGGATTTGTCGTTCAAATAGGCTCTCCATTTGGGTTGTACTTGCAGTTGACGAATCAACCAGGGTGATTGAAAATAGGTATGCAAGTATGTCTAAGAAGCATGCAAAAGGTATAATCGAAATCCTGTAAACCTTTAATCTTTCCCTCTTCAGAGAGTGTCTCTGTTTGCCTCCGGGAAGTTGTGGAAAGCTGCAAGTAAGGGGTCGAATATTAGCTGACGTCAATATATGTAAGAAGTTTTCTGAAAATTTAAGAAGTTTTCTGCCGATTAGTAACGTAGGCGAATTATTGAGAAATTCATGGCTTCATATCGCAGTATCCTTTCTCACGAAGTTCTGTCCGAGCTTTCTTATCTGCCGCGACTCAATCTTTTCACTCCTATCCATCTAGATGCGTTCTAAGGTTCGAGGCGTTTATATATCGCTACTCTAGCCGTCGAAGGGATGAATTGGATTTTGTTCGACCGAAGAATTTCAATTCTACTTCAGCAAAGTAGAATTGTTTATCTGTGTGTTCTTTCAGGTTCGATAACTCTATTCCGAAAAGTGAAAACGTTATTTGTTTTTGAGGAATAATCTTTTTTGAGATGTCTTGGAAAAAAAGTATTCATTTTTCATTTAGGTGTTATTTCACAGTATTGCAGAGTATCTTGGTGGAAAAAAAAATTGAGTGGATGTGGGTGATTTCTCATGCTGCCTACAGATAGAGTTTTCAACGCTAGTTTCTCAAGCTAGTTTCTAATAAAGTTTGCTCGCTCCATGTCTGGTGCAGTGCTCCCTTGTGTGCAAAATTGTCAAATTCTGAGGAAAAAATATGCTTGTTAGCGATAAGCCTTTGGTTATTGAAGGTGGTAAGAAGTTATTGAATCATGACTTTCAAGTGACGACTTTAATTCCTGAAGAGGGCATTAATAAAGCAGTTGAAGTGATGAGAACAGGTAAATTATATCGTTACAACTGTTCTGTTCCGGACGAGTCCGAAGTGTCTCTTCTCGAAAAGGAATTTGCAGACGCGGTAGACGCTAAATATGCAGTCGCTGTGAATTCTTGCGGCAGCGCTATGTATATTGCTTTGCTCTGCTTAGGGGTAAAGCCTGGGGATAAGGTATTGACGCCTGCCTTTACCTTTACGGCGGTTCCCAGCGCCATTGTTCATGCTCAAGCGGAGCCTGTGCTGGTTGAATGTCTAGATAATTATTGTGTTGACCCAGAAGATCTGGAACGAAAGATAACGCCAGATACGAAAGTTTTCCTTCTTTCCCATATGAGGGGCCATATTTCTCATATGGACAAAATTACTGAGATTTGTCAGAAACATGGCATTACCTTACTTGAAGATTGCGCCCATAGCCTAGGAGCTTTGTGGAATGGACGCCAAACGGGCCGATTTGGCAAAATTGGCTGTTATAGCTCCCAGTCCAATAAGATTCTCAATTCTGGAGAAGGCGGCGTTTTAGTCACGGATGATCCGCTGCTCTACACCAAAGCGGTTCTTTATGCCGGTTCAATCGAAAATTACTGGTCTCGGCACTTTGCCCAAACCGATTACTTCGAGGAGCTGCAAAATTCTATTCCCAATTTCAGCTTACGCATGTCTAATCTCACCGCAGCCCTGATTAGACCCCAGCTTGCTAACCTTGAGGAGAGGTTGGAAGATTTAAATAGTCGATATTTTGAACTTGCAAGAATCGCATCGACGTCTGAATACATTGACGTGCCTGACCAGTATCCCCAAGTTCGGATAGCGGCGGACACGATTCAATTTAACCTGCTTAATTTCACTGCGGAGGAAGCCTTGAAATTTACCCACATCATGGGTATTGAAGGGATTCCCACCAAAGTATTTGGGTATTTAGACAACCCTCGTTATTTCCCCACCTGGAAGTACATCAACAATATCGGGGAAATGGCTGAAGGGTTGCCCCACACCAAGGAGTTTCTCGCCTACGCGTGTGATATTCGCCTCCCGTGTTATCTCACGATGGACGATATCCAGATCATTGGAGATACGCTTTTAAGAGCGGTTAGATACGTTAAAAATAGCCACTAATCAAGGGATAGCGGGTGTGATGCTTAAAATAGCGCTGCATCATTACTCGCTAAGGTGTCATTCGAATTAGCCCGATAGTGTTCACGAAGAGACGTTGCATGCAACGTCTCTTC
>JASJDH010000045.1 GCA_030065175.1 Leptolyngbyaceae cyanobacterium MO_188.B28
GCAAGTTGTTCGTCAAACAAAATAAGGAGGTGACCGCCTAAATTAGATTGATGCCGACATCGGTTCATATTTTTCTACCAGGAGAGCACACGACTAAAATTAGTTATCTAACCCGGTCAGCCAGGTAAAGGGGCGAATCTGCTCCAAGAGTGCGGGTGCGATCGAGTCATCACTCCCCGCCACCAACATAACCGGGACTTGAACCTGGCGCAGTCCACTGGGTCCAAATACACTACCACTGATGGAATTCATGGTGAAGACTGCCTGAACTCGTTGATCCCATAGCGGCGGGTGGGGTTCATTCTCGCCGTTGAGAGCAACACACTGCAGTAGCAATGAAAGATTCGCCAAATGAAGGCCGCCCCGGTCAAAGGTACAGTCGGCTCGGAGTCGCCCAAAATCGAGTTCGGCGCCCGCCAGTGCGAGGGCTGTATAACCGCCTAAAGAGTGTCCTATCACACCCACTTGTTCCAGATTTAAATGAGCGTGCGGTGAAGCATTCGTTTGGTTACGACGCTGTAGTTCATCCAACAGAAAAGATACATCTTTGGGGCGATCGATGAACTCTCTCGGTTCAAACACTTCACTGACAGTTCCCTTGAGGAGATTTTCCAACTGCTGGCTGCTGCTGCCAGGATGATCCAGCACTGCCACAGCAAAGCCATGACTCGCTAAATGCTGCGCTAATTCTGCGAAGCTAGTGCGGTTTGCGCCTAGACCGTGGGAGATTGCCAGGACAGGGATAGGGGTCGAGGATGGAGAGGGCGGAGAATATAGATCGACCTCAAAGGCGCGATCGCGGCTACGGTCGTAGAGCTTCAAGGTTTCCGTTTGCCAGCTGAAGGGACCTGGCTGCCGCAAGTCGGGGAGTTGAGCAAAATCAACTGGCCTCGTCGCCGCCGCTTCTGTGTCGGCCTGCTGCTCAATCAGGGTGACCATCTGGTCGGTTTGTTGAAGCAGTTGGGTAAAGGCTTCAGCAACTTGAAGCGCTTGCACGCCGTTGAGATGAATGGTTCGAGTCGGGAATTGTTTGAGCACATTTAACACCGTTAACCCCTCTGGGTCGGCGGCCGCCAGCACCAACGCCGAGCGAAGGGCGTAGAAGCCATTCAGCCTGGAATCGGTTTGGATCAGTTCTCCCAAATACCGCAATAGGGTTTCTCCCAAAGAGGAGTACAGAAATTGGGAAAGTGTGACATGACTTAACTCCACTTGAGTCAGCAAAAGCTCCTCAAGTTCTTCTAGTTCCTCGGGACTCGTCTCCTCAGCGTAAGGCGCCAGATGGTCGTCAATTTGCCCTTCTCGGGCGAAGGTTTCCAGGGAGGCGACAGGAATCGGAAATTCCAAGAGACCGTAAGAGAAGATAACACGCTCAGCAGCTGGGGACGGCATGGCTATCAGAGCAATGGGTAAGCTGCTGAATACAGTCCCTAAAAAACGACGTAGGTAAATGCCATTTATAGCCATAAGTCAATTTGGATAATGTTTTTCACCAGTGCAGCGTATTTAAATCAAAAATCATTCTTTCAAGACATCAAGTATAGACCGCGTTCATAATATGTTGTGTCTGAAGTTTTAATGTATTTTTTATGCTTCACACCCATAACGCAATTTTCTAAGCTGGGCTACCCCTACACGCTACAAATAACTTGTGAGAAAGTTATGAAGACGGCAACGGCACACAACTATACACTAATGCAAAATATCTAACTCAAAACCTCACAAGTTCCTCAAATTTCTGGATTTCTATAGAGGTAGGAATTCACCGAAGTAGACGTTTTGGTGTGATAGATTACCATAGCCGGAATGAGCAGAAAAGAAAAAATCATCGCTATGCTTAGTGGACTGCTTGGCATTGCAGTAATCACCTTTTTTGTATTTTTTGATACCACATTTAATGGCAAAGCTTGGCAGAAAGTCTCACCAGAGAAACTAGGCTTTGATTCTGATACTTTTGCAGAAATGTTTTTGGATATCGAAGCCAATGAGCATAAAGTCCATGGAATCACCGTAATGCGAAATCAGATCATTTTATGGCCTTGAGTTGGGGAGGACAAATCATCTTTGTCGTTCCAGATTTAGAGATGCTTGTAATAAAAACGGGAGGCGACTATTTTGAGTCAAATCTTATCGAAAGATACATATGTTTGCCCTATCATTTGGTCGACATCTGATTGAAACCTATAGAGCGGATGCCCATAGAACTCTAATGACGGCTGGCTATCAGGGAGCGTATCAGAAACCGTTGACAGATTTGGAGCAGGAATGGCTGACGTCATTGCGGTCCGGAGCGCTGCGTCAGGCCATGTTGTTCAGTCTTGGAGGCGTGTTGGTCTTGGCGATCGCCCATGTGTGGTTGGGGCGTTTTTGGTCGTGGCTGCCGCCTGTTATAGCCAGTGTCTTGGCATTTCTGGGTTGGGGATACTATCTCAGCTACGGTAGCCATGAACTTTGGGGTCTGGTTGGAGCCATTATGGCAGCCGGTTTGTTCAAGATTTGGAAACCTAAGATCGGCGTCGCAACGCTCTGGGGATTGGGGCTCTTATTTTTGCTGCAAAGCTTTGTCATTCCTGTGATTTAACTGCAGTGTTCAAATTGTTTCTGCTCCCTTTACAAAGTCTGATTTTGAACTGAATTTGAGGAGTCTACCATGTGGAAAAGCCGATCGAGATCAAGAAATCCCTTCAAAAATTCTGCTGTTCGGCGCATCTTGCGCTGGATGCCGATCGCAGTCATTCTCCTGACGACTGCATGCTTGTTAGTTATGATGCTCCTGGGAGGAATGGCTAGGGTGTGGGCATGGTATGTGCTTCGGGTAATGCTTATTCTTCCCATTCTGGGCTTGATTTTCCTGATTGACGCTGTGCTATACGCCATCAAACGGCAGCGTATCAGCAAACGCATTATCATCACTGCCTTGGGTTCACTTTTGTTTTTAGCTCCGC
Organism: Leptolyngbyaceae cyanobacterium MO_188.B28; assembly: GCA_030065175.1. Lineage (GTDB taxonomy): Bacteria > Cyanobacteriota > Cyanobacteriia > Phormidesmidales > Phormidesmidaceae > JAKSDM01. Next base: position 2,946 of record JASJDH010000045.1, read on the forward strand.
GTTTCGTGGATCCATCCTTGCCCTATCCAGCATCGATTGATGCTACAAAACCTGCAGCCACAGTGCGCCTGCCAGCCAATGTCCCCCTAAAAACAGCGTGGGGAGGAGATACGGCAGATGTTAACTACCATGTCACTATTCCTGGTGCGCGCTGGGCCTATGATTTTGTTGTGGAGCCTTACTTTACGGACAGTCCCGAACTGACGGATCATGGCTGTTACGGTGTTCCTGTGGTAGCTCCCGCCGCTGGTATTGTGACAGCAGCCCATGATGGAGAGCCGGATACACCGATTAACAGCGACGAGCCTGTTGAAAATCCTGAAAATTTTGTTGTTATCAAGTTGGATACAACGGGAACTTACCTGGCGATTGGTCATTTCAAGTCTGGGAGTGTTCGCGTGAAGGCGGGAGAGCGGGTGGAAGAAGGACAGGAGATCGCCCGATGCGGCAACTCAGGTGATTCGAGTGACCCCCACATCCATATTCACCATCAGCGTCAGGAGCTTAACTTCGATTCTCCAGTCTGGTTTGCAGAAGGGCTGCCGCTTTACTTTCGCGATCACGATGGTCCGCCCATGCCTGAAGGTGGCGTGCGCGTTGAGAATGGGAAAAAAATTGCGACGGGTGTTACGGTACAGCATATTGGTAAACCGAAATGAACAACAGAGTATTGACAAAGCGCTCCAAAGCAAGCGTCAAGTGGCATGAGGTGATTCTGTTCACGGTTCTGGCCTATGGGCTCAGTTGGTTGTACTGGGGACCGAGCATTTTGCCCTACCTGGGGCAAGTATTGACCTCAATGAAGGTCCCAGAGAATCTCGACATCACGGTGGGACCGTTCGGTGTCGTTTACGGGATGTTCGGGCCGATGATTGCAGCCATCATCATGCGGCTCTGCGTCAGTAAGGGAGGACTGAAGGGATCGCTGGGGATATGGCGGGCAGAGAAATACTACCTGATCGCACTGATCACGCCGCCACTCTTTTGTGGAAGTGTGCTCCTCTTCAATCACCTGACGGGTTTGGGCCGTTTTGTGTGGTCCTTGAGTATGCCCTTATGGTGGGCCTATCTGTTGCAATGGAGTGCTGGCGTCATTCCCTACTTTGCATTTGGTGAGGAATACGGTTGGCGCGGGTACCTTCTCCCCCGTCTGCTGCCGTTGGGAGAGGTCAAGGCTTCGATCATTGTGGGATTTATTTGGGCGTTCTGGCACCTACCAGGACTGGTAGTTGGCTTGAATTTCCCAGGTCAGAACCTGCTCTCGATCGTATTAACATTCACTTTCTTCGTCGTATTATTGTCTTTTCCCTTCACCTGGCTCTATATCACTTCTAGGGGGAGCGTGTTGATCGCCGCCATTCTCCATAACACCTTCAACAACTATGCCGATACGTTCATGATCCCCAGGTTTATCCCCCATGGTAACCCTTTGATTGTCAGTGGGGCAGGGCTGATTGCTGCTGTGTTCCTGTTGATAATAGTAGTCGTAGTGTACAGAGTGTTCAAGCGATCGCCGAACGTGAAGAATGTCAAACACCTTAGTCCGCAGCCCGATGGCGCTTGGCGGGATTGGTTGCTTTGAGGTCAGCACCGCCCCTCAGGGCACTCGGAAACACAGTTGTCAGCATACGCTGTTGAGCGGAGCAGAACCACAGAGGGTAAGAGGTACAGCGAAATGATACTCTGTCCGCTTGCGGAGGAGACGCTCATTATCATAGCTGAGTTGTAACTTTTTACAAATCACCAAATCCACCAATTCCAAATCCCCATAAACAAGATAAAACTGAAGAACAGGAAGCTCATCAGGCTGTAATAAACCCTCAAATATTTACCCCAAAACTTTTTACGTAAGGCTTGAATCAGATAATAAAATTGCCCCAGAACCAGAGGAAATAATAACCATCCTCCAATAATAGCTGACTTAAAAAGTATAGGAATACCACCTAAAAAGGACTCATCCACTCTGGTTTCGACAAAATGCGCATCAATGACACCAACGATAAATAAAACGATAACACTAGCCAAAAGTGATAGATTTCTCGCCCTTGTTTCAAAAACAGTAAACTTTCTCTTTTTTCTTTTTCTATAAATCCATTCAGCTAGCGGCCAAACCAAAAAAGAGAGAATCACCAAAGCACCCATTGAATAAAGATAAAATATGTTGACATAAGTCCTGCGGTACCAAGCAACTGGATGAAAGGAAGTATCTCCACTTAGTAAATACTTGACAGAACCATCATCATTAAAAGCAAAAGCATAGCGCTCTGCTTCTTCACCTTCTTCCTCTCCTTCAAGCATAAAAAGATTTTCTCCAATCGGATAAAGCTCTTGCTTTACCATTTGCAAACTACCGTTGTCTTTGACTTTTATTGGATAGGTCCTAATAATAGTTTGAAAATAAGTAACATCATAATAAGGGTTTCTGTAGTCTACGTATAGCGTTTCTCAGTTGTCTTGAATACAGTAACAACAGTGGGTAAACCACCCAATAATATCTTTTTCACTAATCTCGTCTATTGCCGAAGAGATAGCCTGATTTAAAGCTTCATAGGTGCGAGCTGCTTGAGACCTTAAGAAGGATTTCACCTTTGACCAACAATTTTCAATGGGTGAGAAATCAGGAGAGTATGGAGACAGATAAACCAGTTTCGCCCCTGCCGCCTCAATCGCTTCTTGCACGCCATCAACCTTATGAGACGTAAAATTATCCATCACTACACAAGCCCCTTTCCATAGAGCCGGGACTAAGACCTGCTCTACATACCCCAGAAAGATTGTTCCATCTGTTCCTCCTTGCCAGGTCATCGGAGCTAGAAAGCCATGAATACTCAACCCCCCAACCATCGTGACATTCTTACCTTTGTTGGCGGGTGCTTTCCCATATGCCCGTTTTCCCTTCTCAGACCGGGCATGACCACGCGTCATCGCGATATTGGCGCCCGCTTCGTCAAAGAAAACCAAATCCTTCAACTTGACCTCTCCGATGGTTTGCCAATACTTCACTCTCAACTTCTGGACACGGTCGGTGTAGCGCTCACTGGCATGGAGCGTTTTTTTTTCGACTAAACCCTAATTTTTGGGTGATTCGTCCCATCGTTGAGCGGCTAACCTGTACCTGTAATTCTTTGACTGTCAGTTCACACAGTTCGACCAATGTGGCGTCATTGTTCTGTTCAATGATTGTCTTCACTTGCTCTAGCTGGAGTTCGCTCAACTTGGCGCTTTGCCCTCCACCATGGGGCTTCGGAGCAATGCCGTCTCCAGATTGATATCGTTTAAGCCAACGCTGAACCGTACTAAGTCCGACTTTAAAGCGGTTAGCTAGTCCTCGCTGAGAGTCTTCTTTCGCCTCATAAGCATCAATCAATTTCTGGCGTATATCAAGGGAATAGGCTTTCATTGAACGATGCACTCTTAAAATCTTCGTCTTCCTATTATGTATTCAATTCAACCGGGAAACGCTATAACAGAATCTGAATCTGAACAGTTGTTGCATATGGAAGCGATCTTGCATCAGCGGTTGATTGGTCAACAAGAAGCCGTTAAGTCGATCGCACGGGCGACTCGTCGTGCTCGTGTGGGGTTACAAAACCCCACACGACCGATTGCTAGCTTCATCTTTGCAGGGCCCACGGGAGTCGGTAAGACAGAACTGACCAAGGCGCTGGCAGAGAGCTTCTTTGGGGCTGAGGATGCGATGATTCGCTTGGATATGTCTGAATATATGGAGCCCCACACGGTTGCTAAACTGATTGGCTCCCCGCCGGGCTATGTCGGATACAGTGAAGGGGGGCAGTTAACCGAAGCCGTCCGACGTAAGCCTTACACAGTTGTCCTGTTTGATGAAATCGAGAAGGCTCACGCCGATGTTTTTAACTTGCTGTTGCAAATTTTGGAAGAGGGTCGGTTAACCGATGCCAAAGGGCGTACCGTAAATTTTAAGAATACGCTGTTGGTCATGACTTCCAATGTGGGTTCAAAGTTAATTCAGAAGGGGGCGGGAGCCTTTGGCTTTCATGTTTCTGAAGATCAGATCAATGCTAATTACAGATACCTGGTGACGCTAGTCAATGAAGAACTCAAGCAGTCCTTCCGTCCAGAATTCCTGAACCGGCTCGATGAAGTAATTGTCTTCCGGCAATTGACTAAAGACGAGGTTAAGCAAATTTCTGATCTCTTACTGCATGAATTCCGTAGTCGCTTGGCTGAGCAAGGAATCAGATTAGAAGTCACTGATCGATTTAAGGATTACTTAACTGAGTCAGGCTATAACCCCGAGCAAGGGGCACGCCCGCTGCGGCAAGCAATAACGCGCCTGTTGGAAGACAGCTTTGCCGAAGCAATTCTTTCGGGGCAAGTGCAAGTGGGAGATGCTGTCATTGCAGATATCAATGACCAAGATGACGTTCAAATTCTCCCAGACAATTCTTGAGCGCCAAGTGAAGAACATGCTCCATTGACCCTCTCAGCGTATCAAAATCTCACATCCAACCGGCTTTAACCAGCTGCTCACTGTCTCTCCCTGTGAACCTCGAATTCAGTGATTGCTCCAGAAGAAACAACAAATAGTGGGATCTTTCTTCCCGACATGGCTCAAGAAAAACCTCAAATTGGAAAAATTACCGCGATCGCTTCTGGCAAACATCTTAAAGATGGCTCCTTGCAGGAATTGGAGGTCAGCGTTGGCGATAAAGTTCTCTATTCTCAGTATGCTGGCGTGATAGCTGAAAAGGATGTATTAGCGATCGTCGATTATAGGATGCGTTCGTAGTTTGGAAGGTTTTCCCACACGTGGAGAAGGAGTCGACCATCGCACAATACGTTCTAGCAGGCTGGGCGCCAACCGGCCACACCACACTGTCAGCAGAGTCTGCCATCCCACCAAAATTTCGGGGACGCCCCAACGCAGTCCCTTGACTAGAGCTTTGGCAACCTGCTCGGGCGTCATGGGCTGCACCCAGTGGAACCGACGAAAATCCCGAACCATGTCGGTATCGGTCAGAGACGGAAGCAGTGTCGTTACCAGGACGTTATAGGGGGCCAACTCGCCCCTTAGCGCCTGACTGAAGCCGAGAATGGCAAATTTAGTCGCGGAGTAAGTGGCCATAGTGGGAGCCGCCACTTTGCCCATCAGACTGGAGACGTTGACAATATGTCCTCGCTGATAAGCCGCCATGCGCCGGGAAATCAGGCGAGTTATGTTATACAGACCAATCAAGTTGGTGTCAATTTCAGACTGCACATGCGGTAGATGCGATTGCAAGAAAGGGGTTTGATAGGAGACGCCGGCACAGTTGACCAACAGGTCAATGGGACCGTAATTGCGCCACGCATGGGCAACGGCAACATTCACCTCAATAGGCTGAGTGAGATCGAGGGGCAACACGACAGCCTGGGCGCCCAGAGTTTCAACTTCAGCAGCTACTTCGGCGAGCCGTTCGGTATTGCGCGCTACCAGAATCAAGCATTGCAGATGTTGTCTGGCAAATTCCAGCGAGATCGCACGACCAATGCCACGGGATGCTCCAGTAATCAGAGCAATTTTTCCTTGCAGATTCATAGCGATAACCCTCCATGGGTTCAGGTTCCAACAGCCTGGAAGGCGCTATCCAAGTGTTAGCGCAAAGACCTCAGGTAGGCATGGCTGTCGGGCAGGATTCGTTGCAATAAGGCGCTTGACTCAAGATCAGACCAGGCAACCGATAGTTATATTCACCTCATCAAAGGAGCATCAGTGGACAGGAATAAAGAACACTGTGCCTAGTCCATCAATTTCAAGGAAGAGTATGTTAGCGAGCAAACTTAACGGACGTACAAGGGATACAATCGCCACTTAATATGAGTCGTTTGGCAAATCCAGTACAGGACAGAGTCGATTGACGCGACCACAGTGGGGCGAAAGATGATGTTCTGGCTGTCAATTAGCTAAACCTAATGCGTTAACAAGGTCGGAACTAGAGGTCCCGAATGGTTTGCTCATCCAGATAACTCTGACGTTAGCACCGGGATCAACAGTTGGGGCCATAACTTAACGAAGAAGTTGAATCGTTACAAGACTTGGTGATGGTTCTCAGGTTAATAGGTGTTTCTGGGGGTTGGCTGATCGCGTTCAAACACTGTAAATATTAGGATTCGATGTTGGTAGATGCTCGCTCAGAGGAGTCCATGATCCTGAAAATCCACCTGTCATCGCCACAATTCTGAGAAGGAAATTTTGGGGAACCTAGGTGTCATCGCCGTTTTGCCCTGTGATTTTCGTCAATGAACCAGGGAACTGGTATCGCGTGTCACCAACCTTGGAATCATTTCCAGATTTTGCGATCGCGATTATCGAGTGTCATGAAAAGTGAGATCATGCTCAATTTTAAACACATTCCACTGAACCATTCACTATAAACGAGATAAAACACGGGGTCAGCCTGATTGTAGCGGACAGCGAACCCTCTTCAGCCCCAGTTTCCTTTACACCTTACTCTTATCGGGATATTGTGAATGGCGCTTCTCTGAGCTTCATCTTCAAACCCGATCACTCTCCAGGCTGGTTGGTCTGGGAAGGGAAACTGAGTGCAAGATATAAGCGCTGTAGAGAGATACCATCGCTGCCCAAAAACACCAAACTGACACGAAGGCGTAGTTGAAAACCCAGTAGGTGACAACTACCGACAAGGCAATCAAACCGCCCAAAATTCTTAGCTGGGTCAGCTCCGACAGACATAGCGGCCCCAAGACGATCAACATGTAAATCAGGTGAGCTATATCGGGCGGGAAAAAGGGAGCATAAATAAGATGGGTCTGATACTCGATCGATCCCTGGGTTATGGTGACGGAAAGCCAGTCAGGATAGAGCAGGAATGGCCCATATAGGGAGACGCCTAATAAAAAGCCAATAAGGATCATAGCCAGCAGCAACTTTTTGGCCCAAGGTCGATGCTCTAAAATGAACATCGTCAAGGCTGGCCAAACTAGCCAGAATCCATGGGAGAAGAATAAAAAGCCCATCGCCTCCAGCCAAACCATGTCTGCTTGGTTGCCGGTTGCCATCTAAGCCCAGCCATTCGAGCCCTTCAAACCCTTGCTGGATACCAAAGGCTAACGAGAAGACGGCCAGGGGTAAATACCTGGCGTCTTTGGCCAAAGCGACTTTACTAGCGTAAATTCCGACAGGGACTAGTAAGGCTGTAGCTGTGAAGCTGGCGGTGGCAGAAAAACACATTGGTTTTCTAGCTTAATCAGCTAGAGAAAAATAAAATACTGCTTACATACGAGATATCTCCTATGCAAGCAGTTAGGCAAATTCAAGCCGTTTGATTGGCCCGTAGATTTCAGGCTTTTCTACAGGCTTTGACGACGATTATCGCAAGATCAACAACATTTTTCGTCAAACGCGACACATCACATTAAAGTTCAAAGAGCTTAGAAGCAAACTCTCTCAGGTCAATAACGACGAGAAGAACCGCCGCTATTGCCCCAGTTTCCTCCGGAAGAGCCTCTTTCTGTACGAGGTCTTGCCTTATTGACTTTGAGGTCACGTCCCATCCACTCAGCGCCATCCAGTGCTTCAATAGCCGCAGTTTCTTCTGCCTCTGTTCCCATCTCAACAAAAGCAAATCCACGCAGCCGACCTGTTTCCCGGTCTGTAGGCAAGTGAACGTGTTTGACCACGCCGTACTCTGTAAAAAACTGAGTCAAATCATCCTGTGTGACATCAAAGGATAGATTGCCGACATACATTGACATAAAGATTCTCCAAAATCAGGAAGTGTAGAGAATTAGATTAGGAGAAACGCTTGTAAGACGAATTACACAGCCTAAAATAAGCCTTAGTAAGACCCTAACACAGAACTAATAATATTAGGGGAAAGACGTTGAAGTTGCAAAAATCCTCAATTTTAGGCTAGAAGAGGGTTTCAGATTCTCTGTACACAGGCAGTGTGAAACAAAATCGACTCCCCTGCTGTTTGCCGGACGATTCAGCCCAAATCTGTCCCCCCATGCCCTCAATTAGGCAGCGACAGATCGTTAAACCGATACCAATGCCCCCTGTGGTGCGTTGCAGATATCCCTCTTCCTGATGGAAGCAATCAAAGATACGCTCTAACTGTTCTGAGCTAATACCTCGACCTGTATCTGAGATGCAAATTATTAACGTAGACGCCTCAGCAGCGCTTTGAGCACAGCCCTCATCCCCATCCGCACTCGCTATCTCTACATTGACTTTGACTTCCCCGGTTGTGGCGGTAAATCGGCAAGCATTCTCTAAGAGTCTTTGGGTCACCTCTACTAAGCGATCCCCATCAGCCCAGATGGGTGATAAGTCAGCTGCTGACTCAATCCATATATTGGATAAGACATTCTCAGAAGTTTGCTCCAGGAAACTGCTGAGTGTGGCCTGTAGAGTTGCTCCTAGATCCACCCACTCCGTCTGGAAATATACTTGTCTCGCTTCTAGCCGACATAATAGTTCTAAGTCTCGAACGAGTACACAAAGCCGCTTCAGATCTTCGCAGGCTACTTCCAAAAGGGCCTGTCGAGTGTCGATGGATGGCTCTACTTCACTTTGAAGCGTTTCTAGGCACACCTGTAGCGTTGTAAAGGGCGTGCGCAATTCATGATTCACAATAGCCAATACGTTACGTCTCCCCTGATCTAATAGAGCTATCTGTTGGGGAGGGATGGTTTTAGGCGCATCATTGCTCTCATCTTCTATCACCTGCAAGAAAAGAGTGAGTAGGGTTCTAGTCGTTTCCATCCAAGGCTGATATCCCTCAGTCGCCTCAGGTAAAGCAGTAAAAATAGAATTCAAATAGACAGTTGTCGCTTGGTCCGATCCAAACTGGGCAAAATCCAAGGTCATCGACCATAGCTGGGTGGCGTAAGCTAAACGCCCTTCAACCGAGTGACATAACTGGTTGAGTTCACTCAACGCCAAATCGAGCAGACTGCGCTGCGCTTGGGCAGGCATTGCAGCCCCGTCAGCCAACGTTTCCACCGCAGTTTGAATGGTGGACAGAGGGGTTTGAAGCTCATAACTCAGCAGTAAAATCAACCCACTCCGAATGTGCTCCAATAGCTGAACCAGGGCTAGTTGTGGGACATTAGACGGCTCAGCCGCCAATCCCACAAATATCCGACAGGTTGAAGCCGACTCCTGATCCTCCAGCGTTGGAGGCATGAAGCTTGCGTGCAGGTCAGCAACCGGGAGAACATCTCTAATGAGGTTTTGCACTTACTGGAAACCGCCAGAAAAGTCAATTTATGTAAATAATTGTAACTTAATATGTAACGTTTGTTTAAAATTTTCTGGAAGCTCACTCTTGTCGAGTGCGGGAAAACTGGGCTCTTACGCAACATCTCTGGGGGGAACCGGGGCATTCGGTGAGGCGAGGGATGCGATCGCGGGTGCTGAGGTCTGGGATGTGCGAGTTGAGGGTAGGGGGGGAAGAGGCATGAAAAAGGCGGAGAACCATCCCCGCCGAGTCCACCATTATTCATTTACGAACGCTTATCTTTTCTCCCCTTCAGGGAACCGCCCCGCTCGTCCACTGTTATTAGCGTTACTGCTGAACATCGCCAAGATTAAACAGAAAAGGAACATTTGCTTGCTCTTCTCCCCCCATGACTAATACCTTGGGCATTTGAGAGCCCCCTTCTCTCCAGGCTTGAATCGCTTCTTTTTGCAACACCAGTTGCCCCCCTTGGGCTTTCAACGTTTCGGCGAGCAATCTTTGAGCCTCTGCTTTACCCTTAGCCCGATTGACATCCGCCTGCGCCTCTTGTTCCGCTTCTTGAGCTACGTAAATGGCTCTTTTGGCTTTCTGCTCGGCGATTTGTTTGTCTTCTACCGCCTTGGCAAATTCTGGGGAAAAGTCTAAATCGACTACGCTAGTATCCAGGACAATAATTCCATATTTTTCTAACCTCTGATCTAAAGCATCATCAAAATCTTGCTTGAGTTCTTTTCGTTTGGTGATCGCTTCTTCTACTGTTCTCCTTGCAGCAGCAATCTTAAAAGATTCCTGAGTTTGGGGCGCAATAATTTTAGAGACAATGTTTGCTAAGGTACCTTGTTTCCTGCGAATCTCGACGACCAAAAAGGGATCGAGGCGAAAATTAATCGCAAAACGACCTGATAAATCTTGAAGGTCTTTAGTGGAGCTTTGGGCGGGCACTTCAAATTTTTGCACGGTCAGGTCGTATACACCTACGACGGAAACCAAAGGGGGTTTAAAGTGAATGCCCTCTAACAAGACACCATCTCTAGCTTTCCCTAAGACACTGATCACCCCCGCTTGACCAGGATTAAGAATAACAAAGCTATTAAATCCAATTAAGAGGATTAATGTTACCAAGATGGCAGGAAATAACAGCTTATAACTTGAAAATTGATCTTTCAATTTTTTCCTTCCGAATTATTACTTAATCACAAGAGAAGATTTGAGACTATACTCACTACTTAGATTCGAGGCGTTAGCACAGGATCAATGGAATGAATGACACCATTGTCGGCAGCCACATCGGGGGTTGTTACTGTAGAATTATTCACTTTAAAGCCTTTGGAGGTACTGAACCTGACAACTGAACCTTCAATGGTTGTAGCCGAATTCAGCTGCGTCATATCCGCCGCCATCATCTTGCCTGCAATCACATGATAGGTGAGAATTTGCTTGAGTTTAGGAATATTCTTAAGGAGTCTATTCACTGTGCCATTTGGCCATTTTTCAAATGCTTCGTCCGTTGGGGCAAAGACCGTAAATGGCCCCTTTCCTTTGAGGGTATCAACCAAGTCAGCCGCTTTGAGGGCAGTAACCAGGATACTGAAGGAACCAGTGTTCACAGCAGTATCAACAATGTCAGCCATGTATTTCACCTAGTGTTTGTCATCTGTTATTGATGAATTGATAATCATCAGTTAACTATTATTAGTATGACAGCCTGATGTTGATGTTTAAGATTCAGGTGGATTCGTTGCTTGAAGTCTGTACTAGTGATATGAGTTGCGCAAAGACAATTGAATTGATTGAAATAATCGATCGGCAGTGAATTTTTTATTTAGAAAACTCTACTGGTTGCTTCCGAGTGAGCCACTTCTCTAGCTCGATTGCCCAAAACACGATGGTGCTCAATACTAGGCTAATGGTGAGATCGATCGCAGACAGCGACGTTGTTTGGAATACGGTTTGCAAAACAGGACTATAGATCACTGCCATTTGCAACCCGAAAGTCAGGGCTACAGCTGCTAAAAGCGGTTTATTGGAGAACAGCCCAATGCGAAATAGAGAGTCCCGTTCAGAACGCATCGTTTCAGCTAGTCCGATACGAGATAAGGCCAGTGTTGTAAACACCATCGTTTGCCAATTCCCCTGCCCCGTAGACCAGTAGTGATAAGCAATGGCAAGCAAAATCAACCCCAGTAATCCCCCTATCCAGACAATTCCACGACCGACTCCACGACTAAAAACACTCTCATCGGGATGACGAGGTGATCGGCGCATGATTTTTCGTTCGGAAGGTTCTACACTCAATGCCAGCGCCAGTAGTCCATCTGCCAGTAGGTTGACCCACAGAATTTGGAGGGGAATTAGCGGCAGCGGCATCCCCAAAAACGGAGCCAGCAGGATGACCCAGAGTTCGCCAGCATTCCCCGTCAAGGTGTACTTGATGAACGTGCGAATGTTGTCATATATGACTCGCCCTTCCTTGATTGCGGCAACGATAGTGGCAAAATTATCGTCTAACAGCACCATATCGGCGGCTTCCTTGGCGACATCGACGCCTGTGACGCCCATGGCGATCCCAATATCGGCTTGCTTTAAGGCCGGGGCGTCATTCACCCCATCTCCCGTCATCCCGACAATGTGTCCTCGGTTTTGCAGCGCCTGCACAATGTCTAACTTATGCTGCGGCGACACCCGGGCGTAGACAGATATCTCTTCAACCCGATTTTCCAGATCTTGGCTAGACAGTTGGGATAGCGCTTGCCCGATGAGGATATTATTGGGATCAATCCCTAATTCGCGGGCGATGGATTGAGCGGTGAGCGGATGATCGCCCGTAATCATGACGGGACGAATCCCGGCTTCCTGGCACATCAGCACCGCAGCTTTCACTTCAGGACGAACGGGATCGATGATGCCAACCATACCGATGAAAATCAGGTTCTGCTCCAGCGTTGCTCCATCCAGCGTCTCTCCATCCAAATCGATAGTCCGCGAATCGAGGGGGCGAAAGGCAATACCTAAGACTCGCATCCCATTCTGGGCTAACTGGTCATTGTCCTCAGAAATTTTGTTGCGCCAATATTCATCAAGTTGCTCTGCTTGCCCATTCACCCAAACCCGACTGGAGACCCTGGCTGCCTGACACAAGTGCTTGAAAGCGAGTAAATACGTAATTTTAAGGGGAACGGGCAGAGCGATATGCAAGGCTAGAGTTACCACACAACCAGCCAGAGGTGCATGTCAAACTCTACCCAACTTCATGATCAGCTGTTGACCTTCCTGCGTCAATACAGTCGCTACCAAGATCTCCGTCATATCAAAGCCTTGGCTTGGATGGTGAGCGCCTTAATCTGTAGCGGTCAGCTGAGACTGCCCGCTTGGGAACCCTATGTGCCGAGCCGAGCCCAACAAGCTCAGAGCTTCGAGCGCCGCTGGCATCGCTTTTTGAGCAATAGACTGATTCGGGTCAATGACCTTTACATTCCATTGGTGCTGCTAGCCTTAAAGAACTGGCAATCTCACCGTCTGTATCTGGCCCTTGATACCACCGTATTGTGGAATCGTTACTGCATGATTCATCTATCCGTAGTCTGTTGCGGTCGAGCAGTCCCGTTTCTGTGGCGGGTCCTAGAGCATCCGAGTGCGACAGTCAGCTTTGAGGAATATAAACCGGTATTACGACGGGCTCGGTGGCTATTGCGAGCCCATCCCGATATCATGATGCTAGCTGACCGTGGTTTTGCTAATCATGATGTGATGAGTTGGCTGCAAGCCAGCTGTTGGCACTACTGCCTACGCCTACCCTGTGATGTCCTGCTACATGGTCTTCGTCGCCATCCTATCGCAGTCAGTTATCTCTGGCCGCCGAAAGGAGAAGCCCTTTTTTATCATAATGTCGGGCTATGGCAAGATGGCAAACATCCCTGCAATCTCGTGTTAGCCAACGTCAAAGGCGCCAGCGAACCCTGGGCGGTGATCACCGATGAGCCTCCCAGCTTACAGACCCTGTGGCAATACGCTTTGCGGTTTCGGGTCGAAGAGTTATTTTTAGATAGCAAGTCGGGGGTCTTTGAACTCGAAGACTCACGTATCCGCTCAGCTCAGGCCCTTGAGCGGCTCTACTTAGTGGCGGCGGTAGCTCTGCTTTACAGCACCACTCAGGGCATGGCGGTTCAACTCGAAGGCTTACGGCAACAGGTCGATCCCCATTGGCGTCGGGGTATTAGCTATCTCAAAATTGGCCTACGCTGGCTCAAGGGAGTTCTCAACAAAGGGCGGCGACTCCTTATGCCGGTCCCCTTGCTGCCCATAGACCCGCAACCGTGTTTTGCCTCTAAGAAAGCCGAGGCTGATTACTACGACGAGATCTGGTTCTCTCGCATTCGCTCATTGTATTGTCGAACCTGATGTGTCTGGATTTCATAGAGATGTGTCAGGCAGCCAGCTGGAGACCTCTAGCAAACTGTCAACACTCCCCTTTGTAAACGCCATAGAAGATGCCTCTCCCAAATCCAACAACCCAGCCACTATCAGATTCACCGCCTCTGGCATCGGCGTTGTGACAGGTGGGAGCCTATGAACGGTTGTCATCCGCTTGCGCCCTGCGTCAAAGGGTTGCTCTGTCACACGGGGCAATGATTGCTCTAATATCGCCCGCCGTAATCCCAGACGGGCGGCAGTCGTCACGAGCGCCCCTTCAGTCGGATCTCCCACCGTGTGAAACTGATGGGGAATATCGGGATGGGGTTCCAGGAGGGCGTCGTTGCAAAGGACTGCTCCGGTCAGGAGCCATACCAGTGTCGGTTGTTCCTCTAGCAGACTAGACAGGTCTTCATAGATGTTCAGTGCAGTGCGCTACAGGGGGATAGTTAAATCAATCCGATGACCCGCCATGGCAAGAAACGTAGCCGTCATACGATTTTCGGTCAGCGTGCCGGTCTTATCAGAGCAAATGACCGTCGCGGACCCCAATGTTTCCACAGCAGGTAGCTTGCGGATCAGCGCGTGCTGTTTCAGCATTCGCTGCGCCCCCAGGGCCAGGGTAATGGTGACAACGGCGGGTAAGCCTTCTGGCACTGCGGCGACTGCCAAACTCACAGCAATAATAAACATTAACGATAATTCTTCACCGCGCAACAGACCCAACCCAAAGATCACAGCGACAAGGATGAGCGTGATGATGGCTAGCCTGACGCCAAGTTGGTCGAGACGTTGCTGGAGTGGAGTTGGTTTGGGCTGCGCCGTTTGAATTGCCGTTGCAATACGCCCTAACTCTGTTTCATTGCCTGTTTCTGTGACGACTGCCAATCCCCGTCCATAGGTAATCACAGTTCCCATGTACGCCATATTGCGGCGATCAGCCAACGGTGGATCTACCTTTAGCGACTCGCCGATTGATAAGTCAGCCTGCCCCAGCTTCTGGGCATTTTTATCAGTTGGCTCCGATTCCCCTGTAAGCGAGGACGGGCGTATGCAGCGGATGGGGGAGGGGAACCCAAAAACAAAAAGGGATGAGAAAATATCCCCATTCCAAACAAAAAAAGCACTTTGATTCTACACCCGATAACCCAGCTATATCCAGAGAGACCTGAATGGTCCCATGACTTTGAGCAACTCCATCAGGCTCAAAATCTGCCTGAGATGGTATTGCTCGCTCTGCAGCTCGGACTGTTGTTCGCCCGGATTGTGTTGGAGGAAGAGCTGACGCAGCGCGCCCAAGTTCATCAGCCCTGGGGACACTGCCCAACCTGCAGACGGCGGCTACGTTCCAAAGGGTTTGTCAGTCGTCACATGGAGACCTTAATTGGCTCCATTACCTGAAAGCGAAGAGTGGGGCGTTGTCCTCAGGGATGTCATGGCAGTCTGAGTGTACCGTTGGATGAGGCTTTAGGCATTGCGCCGCATCAACGCAGTAGCGACGAGTTAGTGCGTTTGGGCTGTTTATTGAGTGTGGTAATGCCCTATGAATTAGCCAGTTGGATGCTGGGGCAGTGGAGTGGCGTGCAGGTGAGCGCCAGCACCCTGTGGAATTGGGTGGAGCAGACTGGACGAACCGCTCGCGCCGAAGTCTTAACTCAATTACAGGCGTCAGCGGACGCCATTGTCCCGGAATCTCTAGCCAAGGATATTGCAACCTTGCCCTTGGCGATTGCAGCCGAGGGCCAATGAACGCTTTGACGATCTATTTCCTCGCGTCAGAGACGCCAAACAAAAGTACTCCCCCATCCTTTAGATACGCCCAGCGAGGACTCTTGAATTCTTAGATTGGAGCTTTCCAGCAAACGGTAGTCTGCCGCCACCAGGTTTCCAGTTTCCAGGAGAACAATATCACCCGGAACTAGCTGACGGGCTGAGAGCGCCTGCACTCGCCCATCACGACGCACTTTAACGGTGGATACAGCGAGCTTTTTGAGAGCAGAGATCGCCTGCCCTGCCTGATATTCCTGCTGGACTCCCAAAATGGCGTTAAACACAACGATGGCAAAAATCGCCACGGCATTGGTGTAGTCACGCAACGCAACTGAGATCAGCGCCGCCACAATTAGAACCAAAACCATTGTTGCCGTTAGTTGCTTCCACAGAAGCTGCCAGAGGCTTTCTCCTGGCAGCTCTGTCAACTCGTTAAAGCCATATTTTTTTAAGCGGTGAGTAACTTCCGGTTGGCTCAAACCGTGAACGACATTTGCATCTAGTTGCTGTAATACCTCGGTTGAGTCCAGCAGATACCAGGGACTCATAATTTCACCCCTTACCCTGCAAAGATGATAGAAAGTAGATCATCAATTGATCGAGGGAACTGAACTGTTTGCACAACGTTCAAACTCCTGAATTAGAAACTTTGAACTGACAAGTCAGTGCTTGCGTGATCGCAGCTTTAAAGGCGAGATTCACGCTTAAGCGAAAGGGATATCTAATCAAACAAACCCTCTACAGTTTGCCGAAACGCAATCAAGGCGTGCTTTGCCTGAAACGGCTTTAAGTCTTCCATCAATTGGTCAGATATCTCTGAAGGAACGATGGTTTTGACTTCAATGTTGGTGTTATAGCCAGCGATATCCCCCATTCGTCTACCATGACTCCCTGCACCCTGGGCTGGAGTAATGGTATAGCCAGACACCCCAAGCTTTGTCAGCAGGTGGATCAAACGATCTTGCAATACGGCTTCACTAATGATGGTGACGAGAATACCTTGGGCTAAAGAAGAGGACATAAAACCTCCGATGACATCTGTTGTATTTAAGGGAGCCAATGAAGTGTAGTTTTCTAACTTGTACTAGAGAGTGCTGCTAGAATCTAACGACTCCAACAATATCTTAAATCACTGGCGCAGTTTGAACCTGACGCAGCAATTGATGATGTTGTTTGATTTCTGGGGTTATTTGATGAACTACGACATCGAAATTCAATCATTCCGTGAACAAACTCTAATGAATTAAAAGCTCCCACCGACTCATGATAGGTAAGCGGTAGGAGTATAATTCTATTTCTAATTACAGAAAATGAGTGAAATTAAACGATAATCGCTGCCCCCCCTCAATTGGATACTTAGCCATTTTCCAGGCTGTCAGACCACCGACTAGTTCAGTAATATGCTTATATCCGGCATCACGCAGCGCCGATTATTGCTAGACGACAATTCTAACCCTCAGCTTGAGGAGTAAATCCCCAAATCCAACCGTTGCGATCGCTAGAAGAAGAGGTTCTTTCTGTAGAACTTTGCACGATAATTACTCCAAATTTTGTGATTGAAAAAACTGTTTCAAGCGCAAAAACTTAGAATTCCTTCCCAAATTAAAGAGAAGCATCATCCAAACCCAAATTCCTTTCGCGCCTAAAAAGCTCCTGATACATCTTTTTCTGAACCATCATAAGCCTGTGCTGTACAATTATATATTCTTGGGCCTGTTCACGAGACATCTGTTGCACTTGTTCTGCGAAACTTCTGAGGCTGAGTTCCTGCTCTAGAGTAAATTCGATCTCCTGATCCATAACTATCTCCTGTAATCCCATCTGTTCATGTTGAATAAGAGTTGGAATTTTAACGCGATCAAATGATCGCAGTTTTCGGAAAAGGCAAAATCAAGCGATATCAGAAAATAACTACTTTGAATTACCCAATAGTCCTGACACAGTCCCATCATGTCTTTTGGGATCTTTCTTTTGTTTCTTGGTTCTACCCGCAACTGCCTTCGGTTTTTTAAATTCTTTGTTGCCTTTTCTGTGTTTTGTCATCACCTTTCCTCAATTAAAGTTTTTAACGAGCATTAGCCAAAAACTAGTGGCGCCATCAGACTGATAGCACCGCTAATCAACAGCAAATCGTTTGTCAGATATCCAATGAATTGGCGGATTTTACGCGGTCATTGTGGATTCTGCCATCCGGCAAATTTGCTCCGCTTAGATTGGCCCCTTTCAAAGCAATCAATTGAGGTTGGCATGGCTCAAGCCTAAATTGGGCAAATCTGACCCACTCAAATTTGCTCCGATAAAGTCAGAACCATTCAAATCCGCTTTAACTAAGTTCAAACTTTTCAAATCTTGGAATCTGAAATTTCTTTCTCGTCTGTATATCGTTTCAGAACTCCATTGGCATTTATGTTGGCTGCCTCGCAACGTGTAGCGTTGTCGCTGTTTATGTATCTATTCTAGTTTGTAATTACCTGCTTTAACCATTTATGATTTCAGATGCATAAACCCATACTTTGATTTCAGTCAGAGTTAAGCGTCCAAACTGGGTTGCCAGGACGGCCCCATTCTAGCTAACGCCCTGTCGAAGCACTTCCGCTTCAATTTGAGATTGAAACGGGTTCAAACTCTCCGCTAAATTTGCCTCCAACCAACGGTCTACGCCAATTCTCTCCAACAACGCTCCCACGATTCCCCCTGGCAAGTCAAAGGCAAGGGTCAGACGTAAACGGCATCCGCGATCAGTTGGAAAGAATTCGGCGCAACCCTGGTTTGGCAATCCAGAAACTGACTCCCAGACAATTAACTGCAGGGGAATGCGCCGAGTAATGCGCGAAGTCCATTCGGTCAACAGCGGGAATCCCAGCCCAAATTTCCAGCGCCACAATTCTTCATCTCCTGGCAACCGCCTGACACTTTTTACAAACGGCATCCACCGGGGTACGTTCTCCAAATTTTCCCAGAGGTGGTAAACCTGTTCAGCAGAACACGCCACTTCCACTTCCACACTACGCTCGAGCGTTAATTTCTTCACAATCATCCAGGGAGATAAGATTTTTGAACAAATTTCTTTGCTCAATCAAACTACGGCAAATGATTGTCTTTAGCATAATTATTTTTTTGGCCTTATGAAACCTTGTCTACCTGGCCAAAGGCATAACAACCTTTCTAGCTAAGCCTAATTTCTTCAGAATTTGAATTTCCCACCAAGTCATATCAATTTCCCACCATTTCAACCCTGCTTTGGCCACATTCGGGTGAGCGTGATGATTATTGTGCCACCCTTCCCCATAGGTAAGCATTGCCGCCCACCAAAGGTTACGAGAGTTGTCTGGCGTATTAAATGTTCGATATCCTGCCATGTGAGCGGCGGAATTAATCAGCCAGGTGCTGTGCCAGAGTAAGACGGCTCTTAAAAACAAACCGTAGATTACAAACGACCAGCCTCCTAGTTGATATAGCAATAATCCTAGAGGCAGTTGAAGGAGTAGAAAGTAACGGTTTAACCAACGATAGAACGGCTCTCGAGCTAAATCGGACGCATATCGTTTGTAGATTTCGTAGTCAAAAAAATCTTCCCGATAATACATCAACCAGAGCAGATGACTCCACCAAAACCCTCGTTTAGCCGAATAGGGATCTTTGTCGATATCTTCGGTATAAGCGTGGTGCATCCGATGTCCGGCGACCCAAAAGATGGGACCCCCTTGTATCGCTAGAGCGCCAATGAGGGCGATCGCATACTCTAGCCCCTTTGACACCTGGAAGCTACGGTGCGTTAAAAGGCGATGATAGCCCAGACAAATACCAACGCTACCGCACAACCAATGGAGCAAGATGGCGACTCCGAGAGCAGGCCAGGAGAAAAACCAAGGAGCCAGACAAGCCAGAACATGAACCGCACTAAAAAATGTGATAGATACCCAATTCAACCTGCGAGGCGGCCCAGAAAATTGATTCTCCGCAGAGTTGATGTTCATAGAATTAGAAGTCATGTGAGACCTCCTGGCCGAGTTAACACAATGGGGGTTAGAGTAAATAGTAGGAAAGAGTAGATTTGTACGTTTGGATAATCGATCGCATATTTCCCTTAGTCATGAATAGTTCCATTTCATATAACAGGCGATCGTCGATATTGTTTAATTTATCTTGAAGTGTGTGGGTAAATTTATCAATTTTCTCACTTATAATGCTGCTCTTGACTCAATGGGTGAAACTTGGCTTAAAGACTTCAGGTAAGAGAGTTTTCAAGACTGGATTTCTCATTAATACACAATGATTTGCAGTCAATTTTGCTTGATCGCACCCCATTGATCCGAGGTGAATATATTTCTAGATGAGATTCTGGCGATGCTTCAAATAAAATGCGCTCTTCTGAAAAGACAATGCTTTCAAAATGGCATCTTACTCCACTCATCGAGCGAATAATCTGAGCGCAATTTGTGTCATTGATGTAATAGCAGAGAATCTGGTTTGAATCTTTGGTAGGCGATTCAGTCGTTAAGCGGGAAAGCAAGTAAGTCATGTTTTTGAACTCAATTTGGTTTGGTTGAGCTACTATGGATCATGGCATAGGAATGCTTGAAATAATGTTTATGCAAATGTTTGAGTTGTATGATTTGCATCAAAATGTATTAACTTTTTACTAATGCCTGTTTTGCCCAATTGTCTTTTCCGTTTATTTTGGCCAACGGATCTCATCATTCAGAAATGCCGAGGATCACACATCTTCTGCTCATAGTTAGGATCTTGAGTGCCAAGAAGTTTGTCCCAGAAGGTGAAATATAGCCCGTAATGTACGGTGTACTTGAGATGATGAATGGAATGATGGGCAGGACCAATAAACCACCTGCCCAACCAATGGTGGGGAAACGATAGAGGCAACCGATCGATCCCAAGATGGGTTAACACTGCCCATACCGTCATGGTCGTGAGAACTGCAATTAATGTGATGAAATGGAGCGGCATGACAAAGACGATGCCGACCAGGAAAAGGGAATGAACGATCGCCTCTAATGGGTCAAAGGCAAACGAGGTCCATGGGGTAGGATAGCGAGATCGGTGGTGCCCCTGGTGTAACCAGGGGAAAATAGACGGATGGTGAAACACTCGATGAGTGAAGTAAAAGTAGGCGTCTTGCAGAATTAACACCGCACCATAACTCACCCCTAAATACCACAACCCATACTGCTGAACGTCGCTGTATAAGCGGGTAATGCCCCAACTGTATCCTGCCAGGATGAACGCCGCCGCCAGCGCAAACACCCCCGCCGAGAAAACCGAGAGCGTAATATCTGGTTGAATCGATCGCCAGGACGGAGACCCATGCCGCAGGGCGTGATTGACAAAGGATTGATTCCAGGGCGAATAGAAAACCAAATAGGTTCCCCCCGCCACCAGAAAATACCGTAACAGAATAATGCCGAAAAAAGCGACGCCATAGAGCCCAAATGCGTGGTCTATCAATTTAATCTCCTTGCCATTCCCGATCTTCCAGCTCCTTTTGAGGTAAGAGCAATGTGGCTTCAATTTCTTGCCGGATTGCTGTGGTGACTTCGCAGTTACTATTCAAGCAGTCGATCAGGAGTTGATTAGCGTCATAGTAACGTTGTAGCACTTGTTGTTGCTCAGGAGTAAACTGCCAGGGGCGATGAATATTGCGGTAATTGGCGATCACACCCCTCAACCGTTCCACCCAGTCAGCATAGTTTTCCCGCCACCAGTCCTGAAGCCGTTCCCGAGTTTGACTCGGAGATGGCAATTGGTCTCTCAATTGTTGGAGGGACTTATAAAATCCAGCATCCAGAACCATCACCAGAATGTTGTTAAGGGCCTCGCTACAGGCATTGACATGGGCAAAATCCTGACTGTGGCGGGTGGCGAACTCTAGCAGCAAGTTCTCCAACGCCGCATCTAAAAACATCCCCTGATCCAGCGTGCTGGCTAACGCAAAGTGATTTGCCGTATGCGGAGTTTGGGCAAGGGCCAGGTAAAACGCTCGGGCGGTCGCAAGTTTCGGTTCGGTTGGGATTGTTTGGGATTTTTGGCTGGCCCACTTCAAAAATTCTTGCAGATAGGGGTCTTGAGCAACTAATGCATCAATCTGTTGTTTCATCAACTGCACCAACGAATCTGCACTGCACAACATGGCGGCCGTTAACAAGAAGACTTCGCGCCAGTGCGGATCAGTGATGTGACTGACCAGACCTCCCAGCGCTTGCTCTAATGCCCGAAGATTATGGGTGGCGACAATGTGTTGAGCTGTGAAG
>JASJDH010000577.1 GCA_030065175.1 Leptolyngbyaceae cyanobacterium MO_188.B28
TTACACTCACTGGATTATGCCTATTTATTGTTGTTTTAATAATCGGTCAATAATCTATACCTATTAGCTATCAAAATAGTCTTCTCTGGAGTAAAGTAACTTCCCGACTAACGCTTAAATAGGGCTTCCAAACATTCTTTATCTTTTTCAGAGAAAATAGGTGGGGGTGGAGGCGCAGTGTAGTCCAGCGACAGATCATAAGCCGCTTCGTCATAAACCTCCCGCAAAACTGTAGACAGATCTAAACAATAAAGGCGTTTGGGCCAGTTCCTTCGCCGCCTGATTCTCAGGTCGCTGCAGTAATTCCCAGCATTTCTCAGCGGTGTTGGTTTGTTGATCTAGCTCCGAGGGGAACCAATTGTGAATAAACTGTTCAATTTGCGCATCGTCAAAGTCTGCGATCACCACATCAGTAAAGCGCTTAAAGTAGCCGTGGTAAGCAGCTATTCGACAGGAGGCGATAAAACGGTTTTTGGAATACTGGTCTACAAAGTCTTGAATCTGGCGGATCACCTGGGTGAGGTTTTGCGTCAGCACTTCATCCAGGCCATCCAATAGGATCAATAACCGCCCTTTTTTCAACGCATTGTCTGTAAACCGCTCTGGTTCCGGGAAGCCATTAGTTTGAAACTCATCGATCAATAATTGCCGGATATTGATTTCATCGCCGTCAAACCGCTTGAGTTCTAGGAATACGGGAATACATTGATGCTGTAAATCGCCCTGATTTCCCTTCAGGGCTTCTAGCCCCATTTTCCGCAGAAACGTGGATTTGCCGACGCCAGGGCCGCCTAACACCATCAAATATCGCTCTGTGTTGGTCAGTTCCACCCCCGGACGCCTGCTCGTATCGTGTCGCTGAAATCGCCTCTTATTCCCTTCTCGAAAGAGTTCTTGCAGTCCTTCAATTGTTTCAAAGTGCTTAAGCGCACTCGCGTCTAAAAGCTGAGCCGTGGTGTAGACAGACTCTAGAGAAACCGGCTTAGCCATCCCCAGCACCTTCAAAATGCCGTGGCGGTCTCTGTAGTTCTTGATGTACTGCTTTGACGCATTAAAAATGGCTTGTTTGAGGGGTTTATCGATGTTTGCATCCCCCATCCCCCAAGCAGTTGTGAGGATAAGTCCGGCCAGTTTCTTGACGGCTTCGAGGCCAATTGTTTCGAGTAATGCCATTTGGGGAAACATGGGCAGCAATTGAATTGTAACCTCCCATGCCTTGGCTCCTAGACAACCCCAAATTAATTGATGAAGCCGATGCACCTGCTACCTATTGGGATTGGGGTGGGCCGCTGCTGGTTACAGAGTTTGAGGCTGCCTCGCCCTTACTGAAAGTGGTTTTCCAAGACAATTTTGCTTCTGCAGGAGTGATTAGGAACTGGGAGCCCACGGAGGAATTAGTAACAATTCCTACCGCCAGTGGCGATTTGATCAGCCTAGATTTAAGCGCTGCAGAGATTAGCCAGGTGAGCGTAGTTGAATCGGGCGCCCAAATTTTCACCTTGGTTTACAACCCCAGCAACTTGCAACCGGGGGAATTTAGCTGGAACGCCGAAACCCAAACCTTAACCCTCCACCAAAATTCATCCGCTCCCCTAACGCCTGGGCTGCAGCTCAAAATCCATGGCGGCAAGCCCTGCATTCCCACTGATGTAGTGGATACGTCTCTGGTTCAGACTTTAGCTGGACTGCCGGTCACCGGAAAAATCACTTGGCAACTCAGCGCCGAGCAGCATCCTAACGGCAACATCCTTCTGTACGTCGTGGGCGACGACATTCATGAGCTGCGATCGCGCTTCAAGCGATGCGCGGAAATCACCATTGCGGGGATGCCCTTTGTAGTGGGGGAAGCAACAGAGAAGCTAGCCAATACCTGCACCTACCCCGGCAACTTTTACGAATTCACCGTTCCCTTACAGGGAAAATGGAGCCGGTCCATCTATAACGAGTTGAGTTTTTACTATCCAGAGATGGCGGCGCAGCTGGGGGCCTCCGACAAGGTATTTACTGCGGAATGCACTTTGGGCGGGAATTTTGAGGTTCCCGCCGATGAGTTTACTGGGGAGAACGCCCGGGCTACTCGTATTCCCATTCGGGATTTAGCGCATCAGGTAGGGGCTGATTTTATTGGAGAGACTTGCGGCGGGGGTGGGGGATTTATTGAAGACTCTCGAAATACAGGACCGAGCACCGTCATTATCAAGACCGATTTTGTACCCAGCTCGGATAGCTTCAGATTTTCTAGAACCCTTTCCTTTGCTCTCTACGGCAAAGAACCGCAAACTCCAAAGAACCGGGGAGCCTGGGAAATCGACGTTCCCGATAATGTCCCGGGGGATGGGGCGACTAACTGGCTGAGCGAGGTTCAGAGCCGGTTGCGCCAGAACTGTTGTTTTATAGATTTTCACTTCGCTGACACCGTTCGCGCCCGGAATATCAATGAGGTGGCGGGCTGGAAGTATGACGTGTCGGCATTGCAGATCAACTATCTGGGAGATTGTGAGCGATCGCCGGACCATCGGGGCTACGGCTTTGAATTTAGAAATGCTCGATTGACGGGGGAATTTAAGCAGCTGGCCGAGGCAGATGAAAGTGAGGATTTGCAGGCGGGGAACCAGGAACCCCGATGGAAAAAGCGGAAACCAGCCAAGGAAACCGTTCGCACTGGGGAAAAAGATCCGCCGCCCCCGGATGATGCGCGACGGCTAACGACCCTAAGCCTCAATTGGGATGTGTCAGGAGACACCAAAGAATATGTTGAGACTGAGCTGGAAGATAACCAGCCGATGCGGATTCGGCGCTGGATCTACGGCTGGGCCTATACCGCCCGAGAGATTGTGAATGCGTTTGATGAGCTGGATGGAAATGTAAATCAGCATTGGGGCGTGGTGGAGTATCGGGACTCCACCTACTACTACGACGACAAATACCGTGTGCTTACCAAGATCAGAACGCACGGCTACACTATGCGCCGGTTCAAGCAAGAGAGTGATGAGGGGCTCGAAACAACAGAATTTAACCCGCTGAATGCGGAAGATGCAAAGTATTTGAAAATGTATGAGTTTCAGCGGATCCCCATCTACGAAGGGCAACGGTTTCAATACGCTCAGTTCTACGACTATTACAGGGATATAGAGTCGGTGGAGCAACCCCGCTACACCCTTTACACAGTGCCGACACGGACGGGGGCGTGTACCCTACGGAAGAAGAATGACCCCAACTGGACGCCCGCCTTATTTATCCAGGAAGAGCTGAGCTTTTCCAACGCCTTTGCCTCAATGCCCAACCCCGACAGCATCCCCGATGACCCGCTGCCGGACCTGATTACGGGGGAGGAGCGATCGACCTATCGGAAGATTACGATTTTGCCTAGCAAGAACACTCGAAGCGAAGTGGGGAGAACGCGGGGCAGTGTTTTGAAATTAGAGGATCGCTATATTGAGGAGGTTTACGAGTCTTCTCCTCAGGGGCCACAGTTCACGTTTAATACTGGCGAAGTGCGCCAGACTCAACACAATGGCAAACCGTCTCAAGCGTCTCAGCTTCCCCCGCCCTATGAGCTGGTGGAGGAGAGCGATGAGCAACAGGATATTGAAAGTCAAACTCGATATGAGTATAGGTTGGCTACACCAGGGTGGAACACCGAGACTGACCCCGTGCGCGATAGCTTTGATACACCCCATGCGCCCACGGCTGAAATTGCCCTGAATGCGGCAAAAACTCACTTGAAGGTTCAGGATATTCTCGAATCCGTTCGCTATCAGTATCAGATTCCGTTCAACGCCAATATTCGACCGTTTGACCGATTGCAAATCGTAGCCGGTGAAGAAACCCATAATACTCGGGTGACGGGGCTGAGTCAGGAGATTGAGATCAGCTCGGTGGATTGTCAGCCTTTACTCACGGCTACGCCGACGCAAGTCACGGCAGGGATTGATCGGGCGATTCCGCTGGAAGCGCGAAAGGTGAAGCTGCCGAAAAATGATAAGCCGATTTTTGCGGTTACGACCGTACGAAAATATGGGTTGCGAGTGGGGGATATTATCCCGGTTGTGCTGCAAACAAGGCGAAATCCACGCGGGGAAGCGCCGCAGGAGTAATTTATACTTGAATAGCACATAAGGATTCTTGCTCGAATGGGAACTGGGTAGCGCCATAATGAGTATCGATGACGATTTGAGTCCACAGGCGTCAGTGACAGAGGGCGATCGCGCACTGGAACTCTTCACTGACCGCTATTCGTTTACCCGTCTCTTTGTTGAGCGCCTCAATGAAGATCCCCCCCCGAAGCAGATCCTGTTTTTGCATGGCGAGGGCGGCAATGGGAAATCCCTGCTCCTGAAGTTTTTAAATAAACACTGTTGTAAACGACTGCTGCCGGAAACCTGGGAACAGTACAAACGGTTATCAAACATTGAACTCGCTCGTCGTATCAACCAACTCCCCGCGACCGCTTATCTTGCCGTTCCCTATGCATTGCTCGATTTTGGCTTACCCCTGGGTGACATCCAACCCCAAGACCGTTTTTATGGACTGCTGGCATTACGGCGGAATCTGGGCGAGGCGGCTGCCGGTAATTATTGGCTAAGGTTTCCCCGCTACGACTTTGCCTGTGTCTGGTATTTGCACCATCAGGGCAAATCACCCGATGAAATCAAGGCTCTGTTTCCCCTGGGTGAAGTCTCTGGTCTAATTACCACGCTGCTGGATATTCTGACCGGGAATTCGTTGGGGGCGCTGGGCAAAGCGGTGCTGGATTTCTTTGGCGCAAAGTGGAGCGAGCGATTGACTGTCGCCCTGGCGGGGTGGGGACTCGATAAAGCCGAAGTAGAGAAGATTCGCAGCAAAGACCCAGATAGGGAGCTAATCGATGAGTTGCCCCAGCTTCTAGCTGAAGACCTGAACGCAGCGATGGCGCAAAAGAATGCTCCTAAGCGGATTGTCCTGTTTTTTGACACCCATGAAGCGTTTTGGGGAGATCAACGCAACCTGTCCCGAGAAAAGTATTTTTATCAAGATGAGTGGTTGCGGCGGTTGCTCAGGAAGCTGAATCTGGAAGCTGGGATTGTCGTGGTGTCAGCCGGACGGGACCAACCCCGCTGGCACGAGGCTCAGATCGTCAAGCCCAGAACTGAGATTCCATTACGGTACGTGCAGCTGCAGCGGGTGGGACCGCTGGTAGAAGCCGACGCCCTGGCTTATTTGCAGCAGGTGGGGATTACTGATGAAGAACTCTGCCGCAGTTTGATCGCCTATGCTAGTGTCGAACCCGACCAGGTGCATCCCTTGCATTTGGGATTAGGGGCGGATGTGGTCCTAGAAGCAAACCGGCAGGGCGCGCCGTTAACCGCTAATGATTTTGCCGCAGCGCCGAAATTTGAAGAAAAAAGCCAGGTGCTGATTGAGCGGCTGCTGAAGTATGTCAATGAGGATGTACGCTATGCGATCCATGCGCTGAGCGCCTGTCGAGCCTTTAATTTTGAACTTTACGGCTTATTGGCGGAGGCATTGAAATTTTCTACCGAACGATCGGCCTTTGATCGGCTGACGCGGTTTTCATTTGTGTGGCGGACAGAACAACGCGGGCAAGACTGGTATCGTATCCACAATTTACTCCGACGGCTGGACGATGAACAACAGAATGAGCAAGCGCAGGCTGCCCATGTCGTGTTAGAGCGATATTACCGGGCGCAAGATGAGATCGCCGAAGCGATTTACCATGCCAATCGCCTGGATTGGCGACGAGGCGTGGATGAATGGGTGGAAACATTTGATCGCGCCTTGGAGTTAAGCCGCTATGAAGCGTGTCGCGTACTTCTGGGTGTTCGACGTGAATTACTGATTGGAAATGACTTCCAACTGGGCCGCGTCTCTCAGTCTGAGGGGCAATACTTTCAGCAGTTAGCCCGCTATGAGGAAGCCAGACAAGAATACCTCGAAGCGATTGAAGCCTATGACGAAGCCCTCGCCCGCGCACCCGATGACATCAATGCGCTCAACAACAAGGGGAATGCGCTGGCGAGTCTGGGGGATTTGCAGCGCAGGCTGTCCCAGCATCCCGACGCCTTAGGCTCCTACCAGCAGGCGATTGAAGCCTATGACGAAGCCCTCGCCCGCGCACCCGATGACATCAATGCGCTCAACAACAAGGGGA
>JASJDH010000578.1 GCA_030065175.1 Leptolyngbyaceae cyanobacterium MO_188.B28
ATCGGCAGTGCCTAGAAAACTTTTGAGAAAGATTCTGATACCGAGGATCTATAGAAAAATATTTGCAGATCGAGCAGTGCGAATGATTGCCCTCCAAAAGATTAGTGAAGATGCTCGAAAGTGGAACTGGCATAATGACGCATTCTAGACCTATGGATGATTATGCTCCTTCTAGCGATTTTTGATCGATCTCTATCGATCAAAAATCGCTAGAAGCTCAGAGCAAACTGTTACAAACCTTGGATCCAAACTTCAAAAAAAATCTCAAATATAACGCTTTTGGGAGGATCCTGGCGACTCTGCATATTGTGGTCAGCGATTGCGCCAATCTCTAGATATCATGGCTGAAGACTTGATGGTTTAGGAGCCTTCATCATGACTATTTCCATGTATCAAGCCTCAATTCCCCCCTTGAAACGCACCCTGAATAATCTGATCGGAATTCTAAAAAAGGGGGAAGCCCATGCGGAAGCTAAAAAGATTGATCCGACCGTCTTGATCAACAGCCGGTTGTATCCCGATATGTTCGCCCTAGCCCGACAAGTCCAAATTGCCTCAGATGTCTCGAGACGAGGCGTTTCTAGACTGGCGGGAGTAGACGCGCCCACAATGGAGGATGCCGAAACCACATTTGCCGAATTGATTGATCGCCTAGAGAAAGCGATCTCGTATCTAGAAACCTTCACCCCTGATCAAATCGACGGCTCCGAGGAGAAAGAGGTCACCGTTCCCATTGGAGGCGGAGAAACCATGGTCATGAAAGGCTGGCCTTTTCTGTCCATGTTTGTCTTGCCGAATGTCTATTTTCACGTGACGACGGCTTATGACATTCTCAGAAACAATGGGGTAGAGGTTGGAAAACGAGATTTTCTAGGCCAGCCTAAATAAGGACTGAGCAAACCTATTAAACGGCTTTCAACTTAAAGCGGGAAATTTTCCCTAGGGGAGAATACAGGAGTCAGGAGTCAGAATCCAGTTCTCTACTGATTTCTGACTCCTGACTTCTGACTTCCATCCTCACTGGATTTTCCCGGCTAGAATTGCACGCCAAAGGCGGGAAAGGGAAAGGGACGTCGCAGAGTTCCAAGACTTTGGGTTGAGTTATTGGCCTCGCTGGGAAGCCTAAAGGGGAATATTCTGCATTCGACCATAGTTCGCCCGCGATCGCACTGAGTGAATAGGCTTATTCCTTTGCATTGCAGGCGGGGTGAACGTCTGCGGCTCTTCCCTCGGTGCGCCCTGGGTATCATATCGTCACCAATTGTATGGTTTGGACGCAATCCCTCTAATGCGCTCAAGTCCCATATGGACAGCCTGCTGTCCATATGGGACTTGAGCGCACGGAACTGTACAATTAAGCGGGTTTCCTAAACAAAAGGAACCGCTGTTGCAACCATTGTCCGCCTATTTACGTAAAAAATGCTTGTTAGAAAAAGAATTGATTGGTACCCGATCGCAGCCATCTTGACCGTTTTAGGCATTGATTTAATCGTTTTTCTGTTTAGTCCTTCTATCGTGCTTCCTATTGCTTGGACGATTTGCAGTCTGATGATTAAATCGTGGATTTGCAGTTGGAATCATCACCATCAACACTGCAAGTTTTTTAGCCGCGCTTGGGCCAATCGCCTGATTGAACTCATAATGGGATTGCAGACTGGCTTAGTGGGAGAAGCCTGGGTGTTGCACCATTCGCTAGGACACCATATCAATTATCTCGATCAATCTAAAGACGAATCCGCCTGGAAAAACCGGAGCGACAAAGTCATGTCCCAGTGGGAATATACCTTTACAGTGGGGACTTTCGCCTATCCTACCGCCCTCAAGGTGGGGGAAAATCACCCGAAGTCTCGCAATAAGCTGATCCAGAATATCTTGCTGACATTATTGGTGTTAGGGGGACTGGCTTGGATTAATTGGGTCAACACGGTCATCATTTTCGTGATTCCAATGATTGTGTCGTTATATTTGACGGCCCATGTAACTTACGATCATCATGCCGGATTGGATGAAACGGATCCTTATCTAGCAACTTATAACATCACTGATCGCTGGTATAACTTCTTTACCTGCAATTTGGGATATCACACGGCTCACCATCTCCACTGCGGTCGCCATTGGAGTGAGTTACCCCTAGTTCATGAGGACATTAAGGATAAAATTCCTGCACAGTTATATAAGAAGGCGGGGTTTCCTTTTTCTTTAATGACTGCGCTTGAAAAAAGCTTGACCCGAAAATTTGGAAGGTCGTCAAGAAAAATGCCTACTTATTAATGCGCCTCTTTTTCTGAAACGAGACTGTTCTGGGTATATTAGCTTGATCTTGGGCTTAGCTATCACCAGCCAAGCAATGACCTTGTTTGGATCCACTTCGCCCATAGCCATGGACCAACCTTGGCGGAATTCTGGGGCGCACCGCAGGATCATGAGGAGATTCCACTACGTATTCTCCGGTCGACCCAACCCGCTAAATCTGTCGAATCAAGCGTTGAGCGTGTAATTTAATTCGAGAAGGCTTTGCGAGGAAGGCGTCAGAAGATAGAATGCAAAGTCAGTAGGGAACGGTCTGTTGACTGGTTTATTTACTCCACCCAAATTAGTTTGATACAGAAATTTTCAGGATTTTTGTATGATTAAGCGTCTTCCTTCGTGCCTGACTGTCGGCCTTGCTCTGTTAACGGTCATGGCTACCGCTACAGCGTGTAATTCACTCCCAGATAGTTTGCAGAACAATGCTCAGGGGCAAGGGGCTAAACACCTTCAGACTGTCTCTGATTGGAAAGAAGCGGGTGAACTTCCTTTGCCCCTTGAGTCTCATCAGATGGTCGTTCTTGGTGATTTTGTTTATCTACTAGGCGGTTGGAACGAAACACGGGGACCTTACGCCGACGTTTACTTTACCCCGCTGACGCCAGCGCGGACTTTAGACAATTGGCAGGCGACTTCAGCTCCTATGCCCTTGCGTTTACAACATCATGCGGTTGTTGTCCATAACGACGCCCTGTATGTCTTAGGGGGAGATAATGGGTTTTGGGACAATAGCACGGTGTCTGATCGCATTTTTCGAGCTATTCGGAATACCCAAGGGGATATTACTGATTGGGTGGAGGTGGGCAAACTGCCTCAACCCCTCACCATTCACGCCGTTACCCTGATTGGCGATCAGGTCTATGTGTTGGGGGGAAGCAACACGTTTCGTCCCGGAACCCAAGTTGTTGACACGATCTTTACGGCTCCGATTCTCCCAGACGGTGTTTTTGGGGAGTTCCAATCCCTTACTTCATTCCCTACGTCAATTGGCTGGCTAACAGCGACGGCAGTCGGAAATCAGATTATCGTCATTTCAGGCAAGGTGGAATTTAGTCCCACTCGGTTGACGGAGACGGTTTGGGCGGCTGATGTAAACACGGACAATCAATTGTCGCCCTTTGAGTCTGTTGCTGTGACAACGCCCCGTGAGCGTCACGCGACCGTATTAGTTGATCGCACTCTGGTTGTGATTGCAGGGGGAGGAGCCAATGGCGCTCTCGCCATGGTTGAAGCGGCGGAGGTAGATCCAGAAGGAAATTTAATTGCATGGATGAAGTTGCCGCCTTTGCCTGAGCCTCGCTATGCCCATGCCGCCTTTGCCCATGATGGCTACATTTACGTTTCCGGGGGGTTTTTACGCTACGGAAGTAACGAGACTAGTCGACAGGTGTATCGACTCCCTTTTGGAAAATAGGTAGCTAATTTAACTATCTAATACACCTTTCCCCGCTTTGTTACAAACGGACATATACCATGGTATTAATCTGAACCTATGGTCTAACTGTGGTGCATCTACTACAAAATCGCTACAATAAAGACTTTCCTGACTCCGTAATACCCAGTATATATGCGTACATGCGCGCTTGTCTAATTTTGGATGTCCCGAAGTCGGATATATGCTGGAAAATGCGTGTCGTTTAAGCTTTTCAAACAGCCTCGATATTCCATATTGACTTAAAGGTTCCGCCAGAAGACTAAGCTTGTCGGGTATCAACTTAAACCGGGACATTCTGATGGGGCAAGAACACAGGAGACAGAATCCAGTTCCTGACTGACTTCTGTATTCCTTCTCTACTGGATTGTCCCGCTTTGAGCTGGAGCCCAGCTTATCATTTAGCTACGTTTCAGCTCAGCGAGCTATATCCCGTTTCCCTCAAATAAAAATCACCCCTAGGGGTACTATCTTCTGAATTAGCAACCCCTTAGCATTATTGATGACGTTCCTTGCACGGGACGTAAATTTGTTGCCCATAGCGCCCTGGCTCTCAGCTGGGGTTTTTTTTGTCTCTATTCTGGACTTTCTTTATTCTAAAATTTATCCTAAAGTTTTTTTGAATTCGTACTTTCTTGACTATAGTCTATCGGTCTTAGCTATCAGGTCAAGGGGGTCGGTATCCCTATCCCGTATCCCTGAACAAAGTCCACGCCGATTTCCCCTAGCCGTGTTCGAGTTGTTGCGTTGTCAACCCATTCAGCGATCGTCTGAAGTCCCATTACATGGCCAATATGGTTGATCGATTCCACAATTGCGGAGGCGGTGGGGTCACTCGCCATGTCCTCAATAAACTTACCGTCAATTTTTACAAAATCCACTGGCAATGTCTTGAGGTAGCCAAAGGAAGACATTCCACTGCCAAAATCATCCAAGGCGAATCGGCAGCCCAATTGTTTGAGTTCATGGATAAAGTGAATGGCTTGATTCAGATTCGAGATGGCTGCTGTTTCAGTAATTTCAAAGCAAATGGACTGGGGCGCCGATGGGTATTCATTAAATTGAGTTCTCAAGAAGCTCAGGAATTGTTCATCACTGAGACTCGCTCCCGAAAGGTTAATCATATAGGGGCGAGCCTCAGCTCCTCCGGTTCCAGATGGAGTGTACTGGCGGGACTGTGCAATGTGGGCCAGAAAAGTTTGGACGACCCAGTGATCAATCTGCTGCATTAATCCGTAGCGCTCTGCAGCAGGAATAAATACCGTTGGAAGGACAAGGGCTCCTGATTCATCAATCATCCGCAGGAGAATTTCATAATGGGTTTCCTGATTGGCGCTGCACTCCGTGGTGGGGACAACCGCTTGGCGATACAAACAGAAGCGATTCTCTTCAAGCGCGTCTCTAATCCGGATGCTCCATTGCTGTTCATGGCGCTGTCTGACTAATTCCGAATCATCTGTTTGATAAACATGAATTCGGTTTCGGCCCCGGATTTTAGCGGCGTAGCAAGCGGCGTCGGCGGCGCTCATGACACTAATTAAATCTCGACTGGCTGACAGTAGCGGCACCAGTCCAATGCTGATGGCGATGCGGAAAGTCTTATCCTGCCAGACAAAGCGGAAGTCTTGAATGGCGTCTTGCATGGTTTTTGCGATCGCTTCGGCTTGCTCTAGGGGACATTGCTTGAGCAGGATGGCAAATTCATCCCCGCCCAAGCGAGCCAAAATGTCTGCTCCTCGAATCCGAGCCTTCAGCACCAACGCCACTTGACGTAACAACTCGTCCCCGGCCATATGCCCAGAGGTGTCATTGACCACCTTAAACTGGTCTAAATCTAAATAGCACAGAACATGCTGCTGATTGTTAAACTTCGCCCCTCGCAAGGCCTCAAGCAGCTCTTGCTCAAACTGTCGTCGATTCACTAATCCGGTGAGGGGGTCATGACTCGCCTGCCAGGTCAACTGACGCGCCAGCATACGGGCTTCGGTAACATCATGGAACACTAATACGGCGCCAATCACATGTCCATCTCGGTTACGAATAGGCGCCGCCGAATCATCGATGCTGCGTTCGGTTCCATCGCGGGTAATTAAGAGGGTATGGTTGGCCAGGCCAATAATGCAGCCTTCTCGTAAAACTCGGGAAACGGGATTTTCAGTCGGATCGCGAGTGGTCTCATTGATAATGCGGAATACTTCATGGAGGGGTCGGCCTTTCGCCTCTTCAGCCTCCCACCCGGTTAAGCGTTCCGCGACTGGATTGCAATATTGCACTCTTCCCGCTGCATCCGTTGTGATGACGGCGTCTCCGATAGAATGGAGAGTAACTTGGGCCAGTTCTTTTTCCTCAAAAAGTTGTCGCTCAACCTGTTGGCGGTCGGCCTCTACTTGTTTGCGATCGCT
>JASJDH010000579.1 GCA_030065175.1 Leptolyngbyaceae cyanobacterium MO_188.B28
GTAATGGCGATGAATAGCGAAATAAGGGCTGCCAAGGGGGCTGTCCTCCAAAATCGTCTGATGAGAACAGTATGGATTTTTAAACGGAAAAGGTCACTGTTGCATAACAATGACCACTCAACATGGGCTTAGGCTTTTGCTCTGGAGGACAAATTTCCTGGAAGAGGCTATTAGAGGATAGAACGTCTTCCAGGGGACGATTGTGTTGAGTCTGATTAAGAATTCCTTCTTCTCAGCCAGTTTTTGGTACTGTCGGTCTAGGTTCAGCAATCCTAGTGGAGGCATTGCTTCAACTCGGTGGCGTCTTCACTCCTAGGATTCGCTGTAGGAGAGCTAACTCAATTCTTCGAGGCCCCCGGTTGTATGCTCAATCCATTAGCCCTCTTCACGTTAGATGCGTCTGTATCTCTTTTCGCAACTCAGAATTGTGCGCTCAGTGTTTATGACCTGTCCTTCGCTTACCCCGACCACCTCCAGGTTCTGAAGGGTTTAAATTTCCAAGTCTCAGTCGGAGAAAAGGTGGGGTTGATAGGACCCAACGGAGCTGGCAAAACTTCTTTGTTCCTCTCTATCTGTGGCGCCCTTTCTCCGCTATCAGGGGAGGTTATGCTTTTCAATCACCCTGTCCATCCTGGAGACTTTCGACCTGAGATAGGTTTGGTGTTCCAAAATCCGAATGATCAGCTCTTTTCTCTCTCTGTACGAGATGACATCGCCTTTGGTCCCCTAAATATGGGTCTCGCTGATGATGAAGTTGAAGCTAGAGTTCAGGAAGCGCTGATGCTGACAGGCGTCAGTGGACTGGCGGATCGACCGCCGCACCATCTCTCTGGGGGAGAAAAGCGGATGGCGGCGATCGCAAGCGTTTTAGCCATGCGCCCTCAACTTATGCTTTACGACGAACCCAGCGCTAATCTTGACATTCGTTCCCGCCGCCGCTTAATCCAATTCCTCCAAGCTTCTCAACAAACAATCATGGTGTCGTCCCACGATCTAGATCTGATTTTGGAAGTGTGCGATCGCGTCATCCTGCTAGACCAGGGTGAGATCATAGCGGATGGATCGGCGCATGAGGTGATGCGAGATGCGTCCCTGATGGAAGCCCACGGTTTGGAAAAACCCAACTCTCTCCGGCAAACGAGCTAAGCAATCCTTCGAAGTTTCGATAGACTCATCTCTACAATCCTAGAACTGTCAAACTTTACGAGTCCAGCAAAGCCGTAGGCTTACCATAATTCAGAACTTAATAGTCGCTATCGGCCACACAAATCCCTTTGCACTTAATGCCATTTGTAGCCGTGCGCTGACAATGAGGACATAGGATTTTTTCGCCTTCTATTCCTTGATTAATCTGTTGATCAGAAATTTCTTGCGATTTGCCTTTTTCAGTTTGTTGGCTCAAAGTCATAAAGGTAGACAGATTACTTGCAGCAAATACTTTATATTTAGGCGATGGCGCACCATGGATCTCGCAAGAATTATCGCATCAGCGCCTCTGCACGTCCCAGCAACTCATCCAGATTGCCCTGCCGCTCCAGTGCGTAAAGGTCATCACTGCCGCCGATGTGCTGGTCATTGATAAAAATCTGCGGCACTGATCGACGCCCATTGGAGCCTCGAGCAACCATGGAGTCTCTAGCAGCTTCGTCGCCATCAATCACATATTCGGTGTAAACCACCCCTTTCTGATCAAGCAGATATTTGGAGCGAAGACAGAAGGGGCAAGTACTCCAGGTGTAGATTTCGACGTTAGCCATGATAGATATCTCCAAAACTTCAAAATAGTTGGGTCAAACATTCAATTCCAGTAGACGCATGGCGGCGCCATGACCGTACAGAATCCGAAGCCTCTATGAGACGTTTAATACAGCAAGTGAACGACGGACGCCTTCGGCGCGGCGAATATCACACCAGATTTGGGTGGCGGAGATCGCGCCATCAGCCACAGCGACAATCACCTGCTTCATTCCCACCGTTAGATCGTCTACCTTAAAGATTCGGAGGTGAGACGTGCAATTAATTTCGTGTATACAGGCTGTGAGACAGCCTTTTGTTGCAAGAGATTGATAATTTGAGCTTTTTCGAGCAAGCCCATTAATGTTCCATTTGCTCGGATAACGGTCAGCGCTTGAACGCCCTGTTTTTCCAATTGTCCCATCACGTCCAGTAAAGGTTTGTCTGATTGAACCTGGATTTCCTGGGCAATGGGTTGCAAAAAGTCACGTACTCGATAGTCCGACCATTGGCTCGATGGCATGGTTTGGAGCGCGTCTAACGAGATAGTCCCGGCTAATTGAGCCTGGCTATCCTGCACTAGAAACCGTCGCCACTGATCGTTCCCCCTTGAAATAACCGCTACATCCGCTAGTTCGCGCAGGGTGTTGTCCACGCTAATAATTGGACTTTTTTCAAGGACTGCGTCGGCAGCCGTTAGCCCGGATAGTGCTTCTTGAATGGTGGCGGATTGGGCGGACTGACCAGCATTTTGTAGTAAGAACCAGCCGATAATCAGCGTCCAGAAGCTACCCACATTGGAGATACCCAAAACAGACAACGCACCCAGAAGAACCGCCGACCATCCAAGTAATTGCCCCATTCGGCTAGCCCATCGAATTCCCCGGTATCGATTCCCAGTTATTTTCCAAACTGCGGCCTTCAGCACATTGCCCCCGTCCAAAGGCAGACCCGGAATCATATTGAAGGCAGCCAGAGTTAAGTTAATGTAGGCCAGCAAACCGACAATCGCCGCCATCGGCCCCACGACTAAGCCGCTACCTGAAACCAACAACAACAACCCAAACAGCGCCAGACTTACCAGCGGACCTGCTACCGCAATCCAGAAGGCCCCAGCAGGAGTTTTGGCTTCATCCTCTAAATTAGCTAAGCCGCCAAACAGAAATAACGTGATTGAATTTACCCCAATCCCTTGCTGCTTAGCGGCGAAACTGTGACCTAACTCATGCAGCAAAACAGAGGCAAATAACAACAGCCCTGACACCAGCCCCAGACTCCATGCCTGCCCCCCTAACCCAGGAAATCGAGCAGCCAGACCACTGCCAAAATTGAGCGTGACAAGCGCCAAAACAAAAAACCAGGAAACATTGATAAAAAAGGGAATGCCAAATAGGTTCCCCACTCGAAGATTACCGTTCATGTCGGTCTCCTTTCACTGCGTTGAATCTGGATAAAGCTTAAGTGCGCTGTTGTGCAAAAACTCTTGATTGCTTCATTTCCAGAACACCCTAATCGTAACAAATTGTAAAGAGGCGCTCATTTTCCTCATGTCGTAATAGCCGCATGTTGACAAGGTCGGCCCATACGCTCCCAGCGCTCTGTTTAGATTGGCGTTTTTTGAGTATAAGTCAAGAACCGACTTAGGCTTACCCAAGTTCACATAACTGTGGTCTGTCTCTGATACAGCGCTAGCCAGTTGGCTTAGGACTTGATTGAACCGTCATTCAAGCTTTTGCGGGAATCCAGGAAATCCTTGAAATCTCTCAACTAGACTGAAGTTCCCCCAGATTTCGGGTTGCTCTAGACCCCAACCCCTTGCACTGTAGCGATCCTGAGCTTTGAGGCTCTTCTTGCTACTGGGTACACCCTTATTGAGAACGCTCACAACGCTTGCCTGAAAGGGGTTTGAGCGATTGAATTCTCAGAAAAGAGTATTCCCAGCACCATAGCGGAACGATATCAGGATTGTGCAAAAAGTCAAAGACTTTACATGGGTACACATTTTAGAGGTAGAATTTCTCTATCTCCTATACTGTAAGGGTTTTAAGCCTATTTTGTACATTTGCTCATGGGGAACTTCAGACTAGAGTGGCGCTAGCTATAGAGAATTTATAAACCGAATGCAATGTATACGCATAAAAATAGCATTGAGTCTCCTTAGATAAGGCTTCACTCCAATTATTCAGCATATGATCAGCATAAACCCAAAAACTGTTGTATGATTTGAATATCAGCTTGAGCTATTTACCTCCTTGATTATTGAACCATTGAGTTCTAGCAAGGGATGTGAATCAACACCCGCTAGCAGTTTTGGGTGCAATCAACGATCTACCGCCCTATGAGAGTCGTGCAACAGCTCTCGCTCCTCCATCGTTGATTTCCTAAGGAGTTTCCCATCATGCTCCTCTTTGTCAGCAAGCAAAAAGCTTCGGAATGCCTCAACCTCAGCGGTTCAACCTTGAAAAAATACCGACTCAATGGTGAATGGATTGAAGGTATCCATTGGGTTAGGCTTAACAGCCGCTGCGTTCGCTACAACCTAGAATTAATTCAAGACTGGTTTCATAACCGCACAAACCCATCGGCTCATCTGCGTGCGATCGAGACCTATCAAGCCAGTCTTCTGAGTAATCAGAGAAAAGCTCGAAAGAGGAATTCCTAATCTGCTCGATTGGGAATTGTGACTGAACCACTCAACCTTGACCGCGTGTTGGTCATCTCAAATTTGCTTAAGGTCAAGCTACTGATCCAGGCGACAATGTAGCAACTTACTCAGCCACAGTTATAAACACTCCTAAAAAACTCAGTACCTGTATTATCTGTTTGGAATTGTTGCTGTCAGTTTTGTGTTTTGGAAGCGATCTCAATATTCGAGCCTAGCCATCAAATTTCTCAGAGATCACAAGCCCAGGATGCTCATAAATCGCCATCACCCGAACGACCCCTGATTCATGAATCCAGAAGCAGAGCTTTCACTAAATGATCAAGGCGAAGCACCATGCCACTCTGCAGTTTCATTTACTCTGCGCCCGCCTTAGTATAGACATCGTCAAACCAATCCTCAACACTTGCTAATCGGTCATCGTTATCTCGTGATGAAGGGGTGCCGTAAGCAAGCAGTTGGTCATGAATGTCGGAGGAGATGGGACTGTAGGAAAAATCCATAGAATTCAGAGTAAGAGTTTAGCCTTGATCTGCGATCAGGCTAATTGGCTTGAATTGCTCTGGGGTATGTTCCCCGTGTCTTGACACTTAAGAATGACTTATGCTGCAGCAGTACGTC
Source organism: Leptolyngbyaceae cyanobacterium MO_188.B28 (assembly GCA_030065175.1). GTDB lineage: Bacteria > Cyanobacteriota > Cyanobacteriia > Phormidesmidales > Phormidesmidaceae > JAKSDM01. The sequence goes on from JASJDH010000579.1 coordinate 5,018, forward strand.
CTGTAGAGAGAATTCCGTAATGTCTTGTCCGTTTGTAGAGGGAATAGAGATTTTAGTGCACATCCCCCCTTAACTATTCTTGATGAAAAATCTAGCTTACGAAATGTCGGGATTGGGTAATTTATTGGGGTAATTTTGGGGTAAAAGTTTTAGATGATCGCTGAAAAGCCTGTTAAATCAGGATTTTCCTCAGATTCCGGTTCTGAGGGTCGGGGGTTCGAGTCCCTCCATGCTCGTTTTTAATATGATGACGGGATGTCGGCATAGTGAGGCGATCGCGCTTCACCGGAAACACATTAGCCCCGATTTCCGCATGATTGTATTCGAATAAAACTCATCACACGTTCATCACTTTGGCTTTGTAGAATGGCTTGGATGCGAAAGATGTCGCCAGGTTGGCAGGCAATAGTCCTGAGCTTATCTACAAGCACTACGCAGTAAACAAACGAGAGTTGCTTGTACCGGAGTTTTAGTATTCTTGAGCTGAGAGTAAAATATTCTGACAACGCGAATCTCGCTCCACCCGCATCGCTTGTAAGGATCCTTATGTCTATTCCGCTTGCCATCCGCATTCATGCCCAACCTAGTCAAACTTTTGGCTTAGACCAGCATAAGTTCAGCATTAGGTTGTGAACCTGAGCTAATATAAGGCCGAATTCCGTCTACTGCTTTAGCGCTGATTTATAAACTAAATCTTAAGCGGCTAGTCGACGAACCATGAGGCGAATGAAAGACCCATAAATAATGGCTTCGCTGCTCTCTGTATCCACCTCATAGTCTTTACTCAAGGGTCAATGTGTTCTCCACAATGCGAAGCGGGCGATAGAGATAGCCGCCCAACCCGATGAGCAGCATGGCGATCGCTGATAGCATATACAACATCCCCATACCTGCACCCGCCCCTGTGCCAAACACCCCACCCACAATGGGCGCTAGACGCCCCCTTAGCCGTCATGGCGGGCTCAAACACAACATCTGCTAAAGGTCTCGCCAGCAATCTACCCAGGGACGCCGCCGCTCCTTTGATTGGGATACTGACTGAAAACACACGTCCTTGGAGCTCAGGACTAAGGCGCTGTGTAAGAATAACTTCAGCAGGGCATGAGGAGTCTGAAAGG